>CAJMHW010000037.1 GCA_905213325.1 Collinsella aerofaciens | reverse complement strand
GCGCAACGCGTTGCGCTGAGTCCTGAGGCTGTTGCAATGAAAATGAGAATCAAGGAAGTGGATAAACCCTGCTCCCAACCGCCGAAGACACACGTAAGTGACATGTCCATGAGGGTATAATTTGCACCGTATGTCTGCACAACGCCTGTGCGCGTACGGTTTTATTCGGGCTACCGTCCATTTCCGTGGAGGCACGGTTCGGCAGCCCTAACAAGAGAGGGGTTCTATGTATAAGATCCTGGAGAAGACGCAGTTCTCGGAGAAGGTGTTCAAGTTCCGCATCGAGGCGCCCGCAATCGCCAAGCATGCGCACGCTGGACAGTTCCTCATGGTTCGCGCCAACGAGACGGGCGAGCGTGTCCCGTTTACCCTAGCTGGCTGGAACGGTGACGAGGGCTGGGTCGAGTTCATCTTCATGGTGATCGGCAAGACCACCGAGATGCTTTCCACCTACGAGGCCGGCGAGTCGCTGCGCGACGTCGTGGGCCCGCTGGGCGTTCCTACCGAGATGGCCGAGGGCCCCTGCGCCGTCATTGGCGGCGGCGTCGGCCTGGCAATTGCCTTCCCGGTCGCCAAGCACCTGGTCGAGACCGGCCACGAGGTGCACGCCATCATGGGCGCCCGCACCAAGGACCTCCTGCTTATGGAGGACCAGTTCCGCGAGCTCCTCGACGAGGACCACATCCACATCACCACTGACGACGGCTCCTACGGCGAGCAGGGCGTTGTCACCGCTCCGCTGGAGCGCCTGCTGCAGGACAAGGCCGTGAGCCAGGTCTTCTGCGTCGGCCCCGTTCCGATGATGAAGTTCTCGACCCTCACCGCCCAGAAATACGACACCCCCATCACCGCGTCCCTCAACCCCATCATGGTTGACGGCACCGGTATGTGCGGCTGCTGCCGCGTCGAGGTGGGCGGCGTGACCAAGTTCGCTTGCGTCGACGGCCCCGACTTCGATGCCACCCTGGTCGACTGGGATGACCTTCGTGCCCGCCAGGCCGCTTACCGTTCCGAAGAGGGCGAGTCCCTCAAGGCCTATGAGGAAAAGAGCTGCGCATGCCACTAGTTAACGGTCGTTTCGTTGCCGATATGAAGTCGCCCCGCACCCCCGATAACGAGGAGCCGGCTGCCGAGCGCGCCTGCGACTTCCGCCCCGTCGACAAGGGCTTCACCGAGGAGATGGCGCTGGCCGAGGCCGAGCGCTGCCTCAACTGCAAGAAGCCGTTCTGTGTTGAGGGCTGCCCCGTCAACATCAACATCCCCCGCTTTATCGAGCAGATCCGCGAGAAGGACTTCGGCGGCGCCCTCGATACCATCCGCGAGGACTCCATGCTTCCCGCCATCTGCGGCCGCGTCTGCCCGCAGGAGAACCAGTGCGAGGGCAAGTGCATCCGTGGTAAGAAGTCCGAGCCCGTGGCCATCGGCCAGCTCGAGCGCTTCCTGGGTGACCGCCCCGAGCTCGCCTCCACGCCCAAGATGGCTCCCAAGAACGGCAAGAAGGTCGCCGTCGTCGGCTCCGGCCCGTCCGGCATCACCTGCGCTGGCGAGCTCGCCCGCAACGGCTTTGACGTTACCGTCTTTGAGGCCTTCTTCACCGGCGGCGGCGTGCTGGTCTACGGCATCCCCGAGTTCCGTCTGCCCAAGGCGGTCGTCAAGCGCGAGATTGACGGCCTGGAGGACATGGGCGTCAAGTTTGAGTACAACTCCGTCGTGGGCAACATGGCCACGGCCGAGGAGCTGTTCGAGCAGGGCTTCGACGCCATCTACGTGGCGACCGGCGCTGGCCTGCCCAAGTTCCTCAACGTCCCCGGCGAGAACCTGCCCAACGTCTTCTTCGCGAACGAGTACCTCACCCGCGTGAACCTGATGAAGGCCAACAAGTTCCCCGAGTACGACACCCCCACCAAGCACGGCAAGAACGTCGTCGTCTTTGGTGGCGGCAACGTGGCTATGGACGCCGTCCGTACCGCCAAGCGTCTGGGCGCCGAGCACGCCATCATCGCCTACCGTCGTACCGAGGACGAGATGCCCTGCCGTCGCGCCGAGCTGCACCACGCTAAGGCCGAGGGCGTCGAGGTTCTGCCGCTCGTCTCCCCGCTCGAGTTTGTCGCTGGCGAGGACGGCTCCGTGTGCGCCGTCAAGGTCCAGAAGATGGAGCTCGGAGAGCCCGACGAGTCCGGCCGTCGTCGCCCGGTGCCCATCGAGGGCGCCATCGAGGAGATTCCCTGCGACGTCGCAATCTCGGCTATCGGCACCAACGCCAACCCCTTCGCAAAGAAGATCGGCGGCAAGATGGAGCTCAACAAGTGGGGCTACATCGTCGCCGACGAGGAGACCGGCCAGACCACCGATCCCCGCATCTGGGCCGGCGGCGACATCGTCACCGGTGCCGCTACGGTCATTCTGGCGATGGGCGCCGGCAAGAAGGCCGCTGCCTCCATCACCAAGAGCCTGCTGGGCGAGTAATCACCTACAGCGCTAACCACCAAACGGCAAAGTCCCCGTCGAGCACACGCCCGGCGGGGACTTTTTCTATGCCGACCACCCAACCACCACGATGGGGACAGGCACCTTTGTGATGGTTTTGGTCGGTTAGTCTTCGAGCTGCGCTACTTTGTAGCGGTAGGCTGCGGCAATAACGTCTTTGCAACCCTCGCGGCCCAGCTTGGCGCGGTTGACGACGATGTCTTTACCGCTCGTCATCTTCCACTTTCCGGCACTGTAGCGCTTATAGAACGCCTCGCGCGCCTTCTGCTGCTGCTTGACCAGCTTGGCGCCCTTCTTTTTGTTGAGACCGCGCTTCTTGCGCACGATCTCGACGCGGTCCTCAAAGGGCGCAGTCACCAGCACGGCGATGTGGTTGGGGTTGTTGCGCAGCAGATAATCGGACAGACGGCCTTCGATAATGCAGCTCTCGGTCTCACCCAGATCCAAAATCACCTGGCTCATCTTTTGGAACAACTTGTCCGAGTACGAACGCGCATCGTAGCGGTCGGGCAGAAACGCCATGTTCTCCACGGCCAGGCGCTCGTCGTAGGCGGCCATCTTGTCGAGCGACTCGCCCGCGCGCAGCGAAGCACGCACCAGCAGCTCGTTATCGTACAGCGGAATCCCCAGCTCATCGGCGAGGATACGACCAATCTCGTGGCCCTCGGCGCCAAAGTCGCGCGCGATGGTAATGACCACAGGATTCTTCTTATTCTCCAGATCGCTCATCGCGATTCCTTTCTCTATGTGACAAAGGGACAGTCCCTTTGTCACATTCTACGCTGCCACAATACGACGTTGATACGCTCGGACCAGCAGCGAGATACCAAAGTTGAGCACAAAGTACATCGCAAACACCAGGCCGTAGAGCATAAGCACCTGCGACAGATCGATCGCGTGGGCCATCACGACGTTGGCCGTGTACATGAGCTCGGCCACGTTAATGCCCGAAAGATACGAGCTGTCCTTGATGACGGTCGTGCACTGGCTAAACAGCGCCGGAATGATCGTCTTAAACGTCTGGGGCAGAATGATGTAGCGCATGGTGGCAAAGAAGCCAAAACCCTGGCTCTGCGCTGCCTCAAACTGGCCGCGCGGAATCGAGTTGAGGCCTCCGCGCACAATCTCGGCCATAACAGCGCTGGTAAACAGCGTAAAGGCGATGGTCGAAATCACAATGTCCAAACCCTGCACCGTAAAGTAGATAAACAGGATCCACAGCAGGTTTGGCGTGCAACGGAACAGCTCGATATAGGCGCTCACCAAAATACGGAATGGACGGGGCGCATAACTTTTAACGAGCGCCAGCACCGTGCCAAAGATGAGCGAGAAAAAGATCGACAGCGCCGAGATCTCGATCGTCTTAACAAAGCCGCCCCAAATGTAGAGCAGGTTGGTCGCGTTGAAGATTTCCATGCGCTAGGCCTCCTCTACGTTGTCGAGCCCCAGCTCGGCCAGGCTCACACCGCGCGGACGCTCCTTGGAGCGGCGCTCGAGCCACTGCACCAGTATGGCGAGCGGAAAGCAGATGATGAAGTACATAAGGCAGCAGACGATGTATCCCTGCAGGTAACCGTACAGACTCACAAAGTTGTCGGAACGGTACATAAGGTCGCCGCCGGCCACAAGCGCCAGCACCGACGTATTCTTGACCAGGTTGAGCGCCTGGTTGCACAGCGGCGGCAGAATGATCTTGAATGTCTGGGGCAGTACGATGTACCAGTACGCCTGCGCACGGGTGAAGCCCTGGCTCTGGGCCGCCTCCATCTGACCGCGCGGAACCGCCTCGATACCAGTGCGGATGACCTCCGAAATGTAGGCCGCGTGATACAGACCCACGCCCAAGAAGCCCAGCACGAACGGCGCGATGCGCACAGGCTGGTCGGCACCGGTTATGGCCTGCAAAAACTGCGGACCGGCCATGTACATAAAGAGCACCTGCACGGGCAACGGGGTGTTCTGGTAAAACTCCACGTACACGCGGCTTATGGCGCGCAGCACGCGCGAGCGAGTGGTAGAGAACACGCCCAGCAGCGTGCCCAGCACCAGCGACAACAGCAGGCCGGCAACGACCACTTGCAGCGTCACGCCAAAGCCCTCCCAGAAGGGCCCCATATTTTGAAATGTCGTCGACCAACGGTCGGCGTCAAATAATCCTTCGAGCATTTGATTCCTTCCTTGGACGATGCGCCTATACAAGACCCCAGGTCTTGACCTCTTGGTCGAGCCAGCCGTCGGCCAGGCGATCGCAAATCACCTGATCGACCACGGCCGAAAGGTCGCAGCCCTTCTTGGTCGCCACGCCGTAGCCCTGCTCGCCAAACTTGACCTCGGGCTGCAGCAGCTCAACGGTCTCGTTCATGTAACCGGCCAGCGTGGAGCGGTCCATGGCAAAGACGTCGATATTGCCGGCGTCGAGCGAGCTCTTGATGATGGGATAGCCGCTAAAGGCCCTAAACTCTGGCTTGCAGCTAAAGCCGTTGTCCTTGATCATCTGCTCGATCAGGCCCTGCGTGGTAGCACCCTGGCTCACGCCGATGACCTTGCCGTCCAGATCCTCAATCGAGGTAAAGCCCGAACGCTTCTTGACCATGAGCCCCACGTAGTCGGTGCGGTACGGCGTCGAGAAATCCCAGCTCTTCTTGCGCTCGTCGGTGATGGTGTAGGTCGCCGCGACCACGTCAAGCTGGCCGTTATCGATCAGCGGGCCGCGCGTCTTGGGTGTTACGTCGTTAAACTCGACAAGCTCCTGGGCACGGGCCTCCTTGTAGCTCACGCCAAAGACGGCAGCGGCGATCTGGTAGCACAAATCGACTTCCATGCCCTCAAAGCGACCCTTGGCGGTGTCGTAATAGCCGTAGCCGGGAACATCCTTCTTAACGCCGGCATTCAGATGTCCACGCGACTTGATGGCCGCAAGCTTAGAGCCCTTGTCGGAGCCCTCGCCGCTGGTGGAGTTGCCGCAACCGGTAAGCGCGGTCCCCGTCAGCGCAAGCATGCCGGCGCCCGCCAGCCGCAAAAAGTGACGGCGCGACACGGCCGCCCTCGTCATATCCGTCATGTCCATCACCGCGCCTAGTGCAGAATCTTGGACAGGAACTCGCGGCAGCGCGGGTTCTCGGGGTTATCGAAGAAGTGCTCGGGCGTGCCCTCCTCCAGAATGCGGCCGTCCTCCATAAAGATGACGCGGTCGGCCACCTGACGCGCAAAACCCATCTCGTGCGTCACGCAGATCATGGTGATGTCCTCCTGCGCGAGCTCAATCATAACGTCCAGAACCTCCTGGACCATCTCGGGGTCGAGCGCCGAGGTCGGCTCGTCAAACAGGATGATGGGCTGCTTGGTGCACAGGGCACGGGCGATGGCGATGCGCTGCTGCTGACCACCCGAGAGATTCTGCGGATACTCGCCGGCCTTATGTGCCATGCCGACGCGCTTGAGCGCAGCGATGGCGATCTCGGTCGCCTCCTCCTTGCTCTTCTTTTGCAGTTTGATGGGCGCGAGCGTCAGGTTGCCCAGCACCGTCATGTTGGGATACAGGTTGAACTGCTGAAACACCATGGAACTATACTTGCGAGCCATCTCCAGGTGATTCTTTTTGGTGAGCGGCGTACCGTCGATGACAACCTCGCCCGACGTGGGCTCCTCCAGATAATCGACGCAACGGATGAGCGTCGATTTACCCGAGCCGGAAGGCCCGATCATTACGAGCTTCTCGCCACGTTTGACGGTGAGGTTGATATCTTTGAGCACATGCAGGTCGCCAAAGTACTTGTTGAGATGCTTGATCTCGATCATGTCTGCCATGAATGTCCCTTCCCTGCGTTTACATGAGTTGAACTATTGTACGGAAAGAACCACGTTTCCGCAGCCCACACTACATTCCCGTAAAGAACCCGCAACCTTCCACCCACTCATTGGGGACAGACTTAAATGAGTACCTGCTCATTGGGCACTCATTTAAGCCTGTCCCCAATGAGTGCCCAGCCCAGCAAAAAGGGGCGCGACCATGACGGCCACGCCCCCTCAGCCTCAACTGTGTGCCACTCGGCCCCTACGCGAGGCGGGCTCCGACGATCTTTGCTGCGGCCGGCTTATCGAAGTTGCCGCCGGTGGCCTTGCCCAGGGCACCCATGACCTGGCCCATCTGCTTCTTGGACGTGGCGCCCAGCTCGGCGATAACCTGCTCGATCAGGGCCTCGAGCTCCTCGCCCGAAACCTGCGCGGGCAGCAGGCTCTCCAGGATCTTGACCTGCTCGGTCAGGTTGTCGGTACGCTCCTGGTCGGTGCCGGCCTTGATGGACATCTCCAGCGTCTCGCTCGTCTGCTTGATCAGGCGCTTGATCATGCTGTTGACGTCTTCCTCGGTCACATCGCGGCGCTCGTTAACCTCGATATTCTTCACCTCGGCCTTGACCTGGCGAATGATGGACAGGCGAACCTTGTCCTTGGCCTTCATGGCCGCGATCATTTCTTTCTGCAGCTCTTCGTTGGTCATCTGCAAATCCTCTCTAATAGCGTGGGCGGCACTCGTGCGAGCACCGCCCCATGATTACTCAGTCGTCGACGAATCGTCGGTCGAGCTCTTGGTGACGCCCTTCAGACTCACGTTATAGGGTACGTCCTTGGGCATGGGATTAACGGTGATGTCGGCATCCTTCTTGTACTGCTCTAGCCACTCGCTGTACGCGGTGCTGGCCGCCTGCGTCTTCACCACGTTGGAGACATACTTCTTGATGGCCTTGGGCACCTGGTTGATATCATCAACCTGATTATCGACATGGAAGTAGTCGGTGCACTTGATGACATGGTAACCGTACGTCGACTCGACCACGTCGCTCACGTCGCCCTTGTTGAGCCCCTCGAGCGCCGTCTGGTAGCTGTCGACGAAGGTGGTAAGCTTATCCCAGCCCACATCGCCCTTCTTCTCCTTGGAACCGGTGTCCTCGGAGTACTGCTCAACGGCGTCCTCAAAGCTCAGCTCACCGGAGTTGATCTTGTCCAGGCACTCCTGCGCCTTGGCCTTGGCGGCAGCCTTGTCCTCGTCGGAAGCGTCGGAATCAACCTTGATCAGGATGTTCGACGAGCGGCGGGCGTCGTTGTAGCTGGACAGGTTTTCGTTGATGTAATCGACAATCTCGCTGTCCTTGGGCTTGCTGGTGGGCGCCACGGCGTCCTTGAGCTTTTGCTGTGCCAGACTCTCCTTGAGCGAGTCCTTGTAGGTGTCCTCGGTATAGCCGTAGGTCTTGAGGGTCTTCTTAAAGGCCTTGGCACCGCCCGCGCTCTTGCACGCGTCCTTCCAAGCCTTCTCGACCTCCTCGTCCGACACCGTCACGCCGTTCTCCTTCTGTGCCTGTTGAAGCAGAATCTGCTGCGTGTAGGAGTCGATGAGTTGCTTGCGGTACTTCTTGGGCGTGAGGTCGTTGTCAACCAGATACTGCGCCCAATCCTCATCCTTGGTGTAGCCGTAGGACGTGCGCATGCTCATGATCTGCTTGGTCACGGTGTCCTCGGTAAGGTTGGTGCCGTTGATAGTGGCAGCAACACCGCCGGTCAGCTTGTAGCCCGAGGTGTCCTCAGCCTGCGACATAAGGCCGGAGCACGCCATCGCCGAGACGGAAAGCAGCATCGCCAGCACGCCGATGACCACCAGAACGATCTTGACGGTCTTAGACACGTACGTCTTGCGCTGCTTCTTGCGAGAGCTGGAGGCAGCGCGGGCCTGCTGCTCGGGCGTCGGCGCGGCCTCGGAGTTCTTTTTCTTATTTGCCATAGTTGGCCTTTCGCATAACGAATCGAACAAACGCCATTGTGTCACAACGCAGCCCCCGCGGCACGCTTGGTGCATTGGGGACAGATTAATCTGCACCATTTTGGTGCAAAGGGGACAGCTCTGGCAGCCGGCAGTTAGGGACAGTCCCCAAGTGCCGACTCAGCCCCACCTTAGAAGTGGCGGCGGATGGCGTCGACCATGCCCTGGGACGTGGTCTGGCCGAGCACGTCGGCTGCGGCATCGGCGTCCATAAAGATGTTCATGAGCGCCTGCAGGGCTTCGACCTGGCCTCCCGGCTCGGCGATGCCCAGATTAATGACGATCTGCGCCGACACCGGAGCGCCCATGCCAGCCATAGCGTTAAATGTCACGGGCGCGGCGGGCTTCACCACCGCGATATAGGGCTTGGCCACAAACCCCGGATCGGTATGCGGAATGGCAATGTTTGCCGCCGGCATGGCAAGACCCGTGGGATAGGCATCCTCGCGCGTGCGAACGGCGTCGAGCCAACCGGATGCAATGTAGCCACGTGGTGCAAGCTCGCCCTCGAGCCGCGCGAACACCTCATCCGGCGTCGCACACTCCCAATCAAAAAACACCAGCTCAGGCGTAAACAGCGCTTCGTTATCCGCCATGCGCTCACCTCTCTCACCTAGTCACCTGCGACGTTCTTGAATGACCAGTCGTTAAAGCCCGTTCCCGATGACTACCCAAAACAAAAGGTGGCCACGCGCGCCTTGGCGCCAATGACCACCCTGACTACTCGGCTAAATTGTACTGTGCGCCGCTAGCCGCGAGGCGCGTCAATTGCGACCTTGCCGCTCTCCAGCACGTGGACGCGGCCGTCGGCGAGCATCTGAACAACCTCGGGATACAGCACGTGCTCAATCGCGTGGATGTGCTCCTCGAGCGTGTCGACATCCCAACCTTCCTCGACAGCCAGCGCGCGCTGGGCGATGATGGGGCCGTTGTCGTAGATCTCGTTGGCAAAGTGCACGGTCACACCGGTTACCTTGACGCCGCGCGCAAAGGCATCGTCGATCGCATGCGCGCCGGTAAAGCTCGGCAGCAGTGCCGGATGCAAGTTGACCACGCGGTTGGGAAACGCCGCCAGCAGCGGCGTGTGCACCATGCGCATGTAACCGGCCATGACCACATATTCGCAGCCGCGCTCGAGCAGCTCGTGCGCGATGATCTCGTCGGCGGCGATGGGGTCGGCATAGACATCCTTGGACAGCGTGAGCGTCTGGATGCCCGCGCGCTCAGCGCGCTGCAAACCCTTAGCCGAAGGACGGCTCGACACCACAAGCTCAATCGAAGCGTTGAGCTTGCCGGCGGCGATCAGATCGATCAGCGCCTGCAGGTTGGTACCCGAACCGCTGATGAGCACACCGATCTTGAGCGGCTCGGCCGTATCGGTGCCGGTCGGACGGGTGTAGGGCACAAAGCCCAGGCCCTCGGCAGCAGCCATCTGCTCGTTAGCGCTCATCGGAGTACACGACCTTACCGGAGCCCTCGACGCACTCGCCCACGCGGAACGGCTTCTCGCCCAGCGCGACCAGGGCCTCGGTCACCGCGGCCTCGTCCTCGGGAGCGACGATCAGGCACAGGCCGACGCCCATGTTGAAGGTCTTGCATGCCTCGTTGGGCGCGAGCTCGGCCTGGCGCGACACGTAGGTGATGACGGGAGGAACGTCCCAGCCCATCTCGGCACCGTTGCGGGTGACCACGGCGTCGACGTCGTCGGCGAGCGCGCGGTTGAGGTTCTCGGTAATACCGCCGCCAGTGATGTGGGCAATGGCGTGCACCGGAGCGCCGCCGCGCAGCAGCTCCAGAATCGGCTTGACGTAGATGCGCGTGGGAGCCAGCAGGGCGTCTGCCAGCGAAGCACCGCCGAGCTCCTCGAGCGGACGGCTCAGCTCCTCCGCCTTAGCGGCGGCCTCGGGCGTGCCCGGCTTAATGCCGTCGACGCCGATGACCTTGCGCACAAGCGAGTAGCCGTTGGAGTGCACGCCGGTGGAAGGCAGGCCCAGGATCACATCGCCCGGGCGGACGTTTGCGGGGTCGAGCATCTTGGGACGGTCGACGACGCCCACGGTAAAGCCGGCAAGGTCGTAGTCGGCCGGAGCCATGACGCCGGGGTGCTCGGCCATCTCACCGCCCACGAGCGCGCAGCCCGCGAGCTTACAGCCATCGGCCACGCCCTTGATGATCTTTGCCATGTGCTCGGCCTCGATGTGGCCGATGGCAACGTAGTCCAGGAAGAACAGCGGCTCGGCGCCCGAAGCCAGAATGTCGTTGACGCACATAGCGACCAGGTCCTGGCCCACCGTCTCGTGGCGATCCATGATCTGGGCGAGCACGAGCTTGGTGCCCACGCCGTCGGTACCGCTAATCAGAATCGGGTCTTCCATATCCTTAAGCGCGGCAGCCGAGAACAGGCCACCGAAGCCGCCGATGCCGCCGATAACCTCGGGGCGATTGGTGTCCTTGACCATCTGCTTAATCGCGTCGACGGCGCGGCCGCCCTCGGCGGTATCGACGCCGGCATCCTCATACGTCACATGCTTGCTGTCGCTCATCTGAGCCTTCCTCCCCCACTACCGTCCGCCGCCCGGGCGCCAAACGGTGCTCATAGTTGCTTTCATTTCGGCGCGCGCCATAACAACGCGCGCCGTCATATCAACAAAACAGCAGGTAAAACCTACCAAAATAAACCTGTCCCTACATGGCAGGCTTTAGGCCTCGCCGTGCTCCTCTTCCCAGCTGCGGTCGTCGTATTTCTCGACCACGGCGTCGTCATCAAAGTGCAGCGGCTTGTCCAGGTTGCGGGGCTTAAAGCCCTCCATGAACTTGTCGCGGCCAAAACTCTCGGGAATCGCCACGGGGTAGCGGCCGGTAAAGCACGCATCGCAGTAACCGCCCTTGGGCATGACCTTAAGCAGGCCCTCGACCGAAAGGAAGGCCAGCGAATCGGCGCCGATATACTCGCAAATCTCGTCGACCGTCTTGTTGGCGCTGATAAGCTGCGACTGCACGTCGGTATCGATACCGTAGAAGCACGGCCAGATAACCTCGGGTGAGTTGATGCGGATATGAATCTCCTTGGCGCCGGCGTTGCGTAGCATCTTGACGAGCTGCACCATGGTGGTGCCGCGCACGATGGAGTCGTCGATGACGACCAGGCGCTTGCCCTCGATGTTGTCGCGCAGCGGGTTGAGTTTCATACGCACGCCCATGGCGCGCAGCTCCTGCGTGGGTTCGATAAACGTACGGCCCACGTAGCGGTTCTTGATAAGGCCCTCGCCAAAGGGAATACCGCTCTCGTGCGAATAACCCTCCGCGGGCGGCAGGCCGGAATCGGGCACGCCGATGACCAGGTCGGCCTCGACGGGCTCCTCGTGTGCCAGCTGACGACCCATGTCATAACGGCAGGCGTAGACGCTCTTGCCGTTCATGATGGAGTCGGGGCGAGCGAAGTAGACCTGCTCAAAGATGCAGTTAGCAGGCTCTTCGGCGGCAGGCACGCCCTGCTCGGACACAAGGCCCTCGGCGCTGATGCGCAAGATCTCGCCGGGACGGACGTCACGAACATACTCGGCGCCCACAATGTCGAGCGCGCACGTCTCGGAAGCAACGACCCAGCCGCCGGCGCGGGTGACATGGGTGGTGGCGTCGACCGTCGCGGCGCCGTCCTGCGACGGCAGCTGCGAAACGGATGCGGCATCGGCTTGGTCCAGACCCTCGTCCACCAGCTTGCCCAGCACGAGCGGGCGAATGCCGTGCGGATCGCGGAATGCGTAGAGCGCCTGCTCGTTGATGAGCGTCATGGCATAGCCGCCGCGCACGAGCTCCATGGTCTTGCGAATGCCCTCGCGTAGATGGCCTGTACGCTGAGTAAAGTAACCGATAAGCTTAGTCGCGACCTCGGAATCCGAATTGGAAAGGAACGGCACGCCCAGCTCGATCAGCTGGCGGCGCAGCTCGTCGGTGTTGACGAGGGTACCGTTGTGCGCGAGCGCGATAATGACGCTATTGATGGTAGAGAGGTGCGGCTGAGAGGCCTCCCAGCTCTTGGCACCGGCAGTGCCATAGCGCACGTGGCCCACGGCCAGCTGGCCGGAGAGTGTCGACAGGTCGGCGTTGGAGAACACGCGGTCGAGCAGGCCCAGGTCCTTGCGAACCATAACCGTGCCGCCATCACCCACGGCGATTCCCGCCGATTCCTGGCCGCGATGCTGTAGCGCGCGCAGACCAAAGTACGTCAGTCGAGCCACATCGCGATCGGGTGCCCACACACCAAAAATGCCGCATTCCTCATGCAGCTGGTCGGAGTCCGGATCATACGTCGACATGGTCTTCACCTGTCCCGCGGCACGCTCGGCCGCGCGGATGGTTTCTTGAGACATGGCATCCCCTCAGAGCCTCGTTATTTGGCGTTACCTGCCCTATTATACGCACGGCAAGACAAGCACTCCCGCGCATGAACAGCGCTTTTTAAAAGCCCACCGAGCTTATAATCCGTTTTGCAGCCAAACATTTTATTGGGCAACCGCCTCGGGGCCGACGATCCCGCATGCTTCCGTCGCGACGCGTCTCGTCCACCGCTAGGGCTTACATTGCTGCAATTGGGTCGTTTGTCCTGTCTTTTAGCAGGTCGGCGGCGTATCCTTGTACCTACAGCAAAACGAGAAAGGTTATGTATGGATCGAAACGAACTCGACCCCAGCGTCCCCAGCGTCACGGAGGTCAAGAAGATCCCCCTCATCATTAAGGTGTATGCCGTCCTGTGCATCCTGTCCGGTGTTGGTACGCTCCCGTCGGTCGGCGCCTTTATGTGGCAGGTCATCACCGCGCTCATCAACGGCAACGCCGCCGCCAACCTCGGCGACAACACGCTCGTCGCAGTCGGCCTTATCGTCGCCGGCATCATGCTCTCGGCTGCCAGTGCCGTCATCTTGATCATCTTTGGCCTGGACCTCATCAAGAACCAGCGCCGCAACGCCGCCCGTCTTTCCTACATCCTTATCGCGTTTACCGTCGTCGAGCTTTTAGTTGACGTGATGCTCCAGGGCATCGGACCCTTCCTGCTGCGCCCCGCCGTCCAGCTTGTCATCCTCATTGCGCTGTCGGCCACCGTCGACCCCACGCTACGCCAGGAGCGCGAACTGCAGCGCCGTCTGCAAGAGATGCTCGACCGCGATGCCGCCGCCGAGGGGATGCTCGGCCGCGACGAAACCGGCGAGGGCTACATCAAGCTCAACTACTTCAACCTGTTCTGGGTATTCTTCGTCTGCAGCGTGTTAGGTCTCATTCTCGAGGAAGTCTGGCATATGGTCGTCGTCGATCCCGGCGTCTATCAGGACCGTGCCGGTATGCTATTTGGCCCCTTTAGCCCCATCTACGGATTTGGCGCGGTGCTCATGACCATGGCGCTCAACCGCTTCTATAAAAAGAATCCTCTGATCATTTTCCTGGTAAGTGCCCTGATCGGCGGCGCTTTCGAGGTGTTTGTAGGCTGGTTTATGCAGACCTCATTTGGCGTGGTGTCGTGGAGCTATTCACACATTAGGCTATTCGGCATGCCCGATCCCATCGCGGTATTGACCGGGGGACGCACATGCACGCCGTTTGCCTGCATGTGGGGCCTGGGTGGCCTCATCTGGATCAAGGTCTTGCTGCCGCACCTGCTTAAGCTCATCAATATGATTCCATGGAAACGCCGCTACTCTGCTACCGTCATCCTGACCGCCGTCATGTTGATCGACGGCGTCATGACGTTGCAATCGCTCGACTATTGGTATCAGCGCGTCAACGGAACCGTTCGAAATATTCCCGTCGCACAGTTCTATGACAAGCATTTCGATAACGAATATATGGAGAACCGTTTTCAGAGTATGACCATGAGCCCCAAGGACGCCACACGCGTGTAGCAAACGCCAGAGCAAAATAGCTCCAACACATCAAAGCCCGCTGGCAGATCTACATGAACTGCCGGCGGGCTTTCGCTATAGACAGACTCGGATTGCCGACGAGGCCTTACGCCTCGCGCTCGACCTCGCTCACGCACTCGTTCTTGATGGTGCCGACGAGCGACTGCAGCGCATCGACCACATGCGGGCGAATGTCTCCGCCAATGAGCACGAGCATGATGTCGTCGCCCACGGTAAGCTCGCCGCTCGCCAGCCACACGCGCACATAGCCGATACCCGGCATCGTGCGCGTCGCCTCGATAGCGGCCTGCACCTTTTCGGCATCGAAGCCAAACACCATGCCGCCCACCTTGTGGCCTGGCGCCACGCCATCGGTCTCGACTCCGCGCACTTCGGCCTTGGGCGTCGCGCGCACCACACCGTTGTGTGTCAGGTACATCCCACAATCAGCCGCCGAAACATCGGCCTTGGCTTCGCGCAGCCAAGCATCAACCGAAGGCATCGATTTGCCGTTCTCGAGCATCATTTCTCCCTTACCGTCGTCGAGTAGCCAATTTGGAACGGGGCTTTTTTAGCTACTCTCGAACAACTTATTCCTCGACCGGCGTGAGCACCATGACAGCACGCGTGTTGCTCAGCGATAACGAACGACAGGTCACAAGCGTTACGACCTTGGTTGCCGAAGCAGCACGATCGGTGGCATCGCTCGCCACGGCAGAGGCACCGTCGAGCATCTCGGACAGGTAGTTCTTGAGCCCGTCGTCGCCCTCAAAATTGGGTATGCGCGCCTTGGCATACGTGTCCTCGACAACTTTGGTCGCCAGCGGACGCAGCTTATAGGTGGCGTCGCGCGTGATGTAATACACGTACTCTATGCTGTCGAACGTCGCCTGATCGGTCGTGTCCGAGATCACATTGAACATCGATCCGTCGTTCATGTGGTGACCATAGATCGTAGTCTGCTGATCCACCATGCCGGGCGCATTGTCCTCGTAATCCAAGAAGATAGCACCCGATGCGTTGGACGTGCCATCGAACAACGTGTTGAGGTACTTGGAGTTATCAGTAGCCTGCACTACTGGATAGTTAATGTTGGTGCCCGGTGCGTAAATCCAACCGACGACCTCGGGATTTGTCTGGGCAAGGGCATTAAAGTCGATAACCGGCACGCCGCTGGCGTCCTTAGCGGGCGCATATTGCTCTTCGGTCTTTTGGTACGACTCGCTCGCCTGCTTGTAACCGATCTGCGCATTGATAAAGATGGCAGCGGCGGCAACAATCAGACCGATACCGATGATGATGAGCAGAATGGGAATGATGGAGCGGCGCTTTTTGCGCGGCGGCTCGGTATAATCCGACGGCGCGGCATGCGATGAAGACCGGGGCGGCTTCTTAGCGGTGCTATAAGACGAAGGGCGATACGCAGCCGGCGTATCCTGACGGCGATGGGACGTCGGCGTTACAGAACGCGGCGCGCGCGGCTGCTGAGGAGAGGATGTCCGACCCTGCTGTGCCGCACGGGCAGCACCTGGCTTCGACGGATCGGGAATCTGAGAAGCCTTGAATCGTTTTCCCTGATAGTCGGACATGGCTCTCCTTATACTGCGGTGAAACGGCGGAACGCCTAGGCGTCGGCCATCTCCTGCTTCATCTTCTCGATAACCTTGCGATACTCGGGGTCGCAGGCGCCCAGGATCTGCGTAGCATAGATAGCGGCGTTCTTGGCGCCGTTGATGGCAACGCAGGCCACGGGCACACCCGAAGGCATCTGCACCATCGACAGCAGCGAATCCATACCGCCCAGGTCACTTGTCTTCATAGGCACGCCGATAACCGGCAGCGGCGTAAAGGCAGCCACGACACCACCCAGGTGAGCAGCCTTGCCGGCGGCGGCGATAATCACTTTGATACCGCGATCGGCGGCAGTCGAGGCCCACTCGTGGACCTTCGCCGGCGTGCGGTGTGCGCTCGCAATGACGAGCTCATAGGGCACACCCAGCGCCTCGAGCTCGGCGGTGCAACCTTCCATAACGCCCAGATCGGACTTGGAACCCATGATGATCCCGACGACCGGCTTTTGATCTGCCATAAACAAAGACCTCCTGTTGAGAGCGGCGACGCGGCGGATCCGCGACCCTTAACTACTGAGAGTAGTATAGCTTCTCCCGTCCCTGCGGTCTGCGTGGCGCTTCGCGGGCGGGCCAGGCTTTATCTTCACTCCGGTTGCTTCGCAAAGTCGTTCAGATAAAGCCTGGCC
>CAJMHW010000036.1 GCA_905213325.1 Collinsella aerofaciens | reverse complement strand
CGAGATTGGTCAATCTCGGCCGACTATATTTGGCTAAATTATTCCGACGCTAACACTTGGCAGTCCGTTCGGCACCATTTTTGGCGCGTTCGCGCCAATGCGTGACTGACTGGGTTGAAATTCGTGTTTTCCTGTGCCTATGAAAGATCTACTTTGTGACATATCGGCTTTTAGGTACTGGCGTTTGCCCCCTCAGGTCCGCGCTCTGTGTCCGCCGCTTCCACGACCGGAAGAAGACCGGCAGCGATATGATCTCGCCCGCAACCCGACGGCTGCGGTCGCGCTCGGTTTTCCGTTGTATACATTGGTTCAGACAAGAAACAAACGGACTTGTCCTGCCAGCATTAGGCAGCGGCTGTTTCTTGGTGAGCTTCCCAGGGAATCCGTGCTGGAAACGGAGCATGGGTTTTTGGTTACGTCTCCTCTGCTGACGGCATTCATCATGTCGCGGCATCTGACGGATCTTCAGCTTCTTTTGGTATTGGCGGAGATGTGTGGCTTGTTTGCGGTGTGCGCTCTGCCGGCGGCACTTGAGGCGGAGCTTAGGCGTGCAATTGATTCAGGTGCGATTTCGACAACGTTCGGTTGGGTGCGCTGCCCGTCCGAGGACGGCACTGCCTCAAATTTATGGCGTCGAGACGCTTTGGTTTTGGGCGGAGACCTTGACCGTTTTTGTTCAGATGTTTGCGGGATGCGTTACGGCAATAGATTTATGGCGGTATCACAACTCGTTCCATTGGGTGCCGCGTCGCCTTTTGAGGTCGAGGCGTATTTGTTGCTTGGACTGCCGCGAGCCTTGGGAGGCGAAGGGTTTTGCGGTATAGAGCTCAATGTCGAAGTGACGTTAAGCACAAGTGCTCGAGCGATTGTGAGAAAGTCCCGTGTGTATATCGATCTACTTTTGTCTTCGCCGGACGGCAGGCGACAGGTGGCCATTGAATGTCAGGAAAAGGCCTCGCACGGACGCGCAGGGGATGGCTTGCGTGACGCTGACCGCATGACAGCCCTTCAAGCCATGGGCTACGATGTACTTCTCCTGACACACAGACAGATATCCGATGAGGATAGATTCCGCGCGATCGTTAAGGCCGTATGCAGGATGCTCGATGCTGAATATCGTGATAAAAGCTCAGATGAGCAAAGGGCTGAGACATTACTCAGGTCTGAACTATTTGTTGACTGGACAAAATTGGGAGTAATCGACGGAAAGATGCCCGTTAGACACAAAACAGCTCGATCGTGGACGGCTGCGGTTCTAAGTGAGTAGACTTTTGACACTTTGGCGACCAGGCCGTTTTGCAACAAGTCATTTACCTGCGGCTTTATAAAGCAATATGGATGGCGTGCTTGGCAAGTTCCAAAAAGTCTACTCACTTAGTTTTTGACGAGAAACCTATGCCGAAGGCGGTCCTATTTCAGGGAGTTAACAAGTTTGTGAGGCACGAAAAAGGCCCGAACCATGCGGTCCGGGCCTTATAAAGCTAGAGAATGTCTCTCAGGCGTTTGGCTTAGCCAAAGTAGCGCTTAAGCAGGCCGGCAAAAGCTTTGCCGTGGCGGGCCTCGTCACGAGCCATCTCGTGCACGGTGTCGTGGATGGCATCGAGGCCAGCGGCCTTGGCGCGCTTAGCAAGATCGGTCTTGCCGGCGGTGGCGCCGTTCTCGGCCTCAACGCGCATCTCGAGGTTTTTCTTGGTAGAGTCGGTCACGACCTCGCCCAGGAGCTCAGCGAACTTGGCGGCGTGCTCGGCCTCCTCGTGGGCAGCCTTCTCCCAGTACAGGCCGATCTCGGGATAGCCCTCGCGATGAGCGACGCGAGCCATGGCCAGGTACATACCGACCTCGGAGCACTCGCCCTCAAAGTTGGCGCGCAGGTCGGCAACGATGTCCTCGGAGACGCCCTCCATCTTGGCGACGCCCACGACGTGCTCGGCAGCCCACTCGAGCTGGCCCTCCTCCTGCTTCAGGAAACGAGAACCGGGAACGCCGCACTGGGGGCACTTGAAGTCCTCGGGCAGCTGGTCGCCGTCGAACTCTTCCACATAACCGCAAACGGGGCAAACAAACTTCATGATTCGATCCTTTCGATCGATGGCGATGGGGCGCTTGTCCGGTCCTGTAAGGGCCCTCTCCGGACGTGCGTCTTGACGGGTTCTATTATCCATAAATGCAACCAAATGTGAAGACTATTAGGAATGATTTTTAATAAAACAATTTTGAGATATGAAGATGTTGATTGATTAACGATTGGCAGGCCGTCTTTGACCGCCGCTGAGTACAATCGGGCGAGCAAATGTTGACCTATCAACAAATGAAGGAGTTTCCTTTATGCATCTAGCCCGTCGTGCCTGGTGCCGAACATATCAGACGGTTTTTCGCATTGCATTGCCGATCCTGCCCTATACCGAGCCGCGCATTTTAGAGCATGCCGAGGATGTGCCCGCGGTGCTTCAAAAGCGCTCGATCCAGAAGGTCCTTATCGTGACGGATCCCGGCATTGCCCGTCTGGGGCTCACGGCACCGCTCGAGACGGCGCTCGCATGCAGGGGGATTGGCGTTACGGTCTATGCCGAAACGCGTGCAAACCCCACGGTTTCAAACGTGGAAGAAGCGGCGTCCCTGTATCGAGAGAGCGCCTGCCAGGCCATTATCGGCTTTGGCGGTGGCTCGGCCATGGACTGTGCCAAGGGCGTGGGCGCACGCATTGCGCAGCCAAACAAGCCCATCAACAAGATGCGCGGCCTGCTGCGGGTTCATCGTCGCCTGCCGCTGCTCATCGCCGTTCCCACTACCGCCGGTACGGGAAGCGAAGTCACGCTTGCGGCGGTAATTACCGATGACGAGACGCACTACAAATACCCCATTAACGACTTTGTGCTCATCCCGCGTTTTGCAGTCCACGACCCCGAGTTTACGTGCGGCTTGCCCGCTTCCATTACGGGGCAGACGGGCATGGACGCCCTGACGCATGCCGTCGAGGCCTTTATCGGGCGAAGCACTACGCCCTATACGCGCAAGATGGCGCGACAGGCGGTGAAGCTCATCCACGACAATTTGCTTGAGGCTTATGAGCATGGCGACAACATGCGTGCGCGTCGCAATATGCTTTCGGCGGCGTATAAGGCGGGCGTTGCGTTTACTCGCTCCTATGTCGGATATGTGCATGCCATCGCGCACAGTCTGGGCGGCAGATACGGAATTCCGCACGGTTTGGCCAACGCGATCATCCTGCCGCATATGCTTCGCGCCTATGGCGAAGCTGCTGCTCCTAAGCTCGCCGATCTTGCTCGCATGGCGGGCATTGCGCCGGCTACCGCGCAGGACAGTCTTGCGGCCGAGGCCTTTATCGATTGGGTCGACCGCATGAACGCCGCCTTGGGCATACCCAAATATGTGACGGGCATTCGCCGCTCCGACATTCCCGAGATGGCGGCGCATGCCGATGCCGAGGCCAATCCCCTGTACCCCGTTCCGCTTCTAATGGACCGCTTGGAGCTCGAGCATATGTACGAAGTCGTTGCAGGTGGTATGTTTGAGAGCGAGAATTAGGAGGGCCCATGAACACCGAGGAAATTGCGCGCATCGTCGGCGATCAGCGCGCCTACTTTAAGACGCACGCTACGTTTGATGTTGATGCTCGACGTCGCGCGCTCGCGAGTTTACGCGATGCGGTGCGGGCCCACGAGGCCGATATCGCCCATGCGCTCAAGACCGATTTGGGAAAGTCACATGACGAGGCGTATATGTGTGAGATCGGCACCTCGCTTTCTGAGATTCGACATCAGATCGCTCACGTGGCTCGATGGAGTCGCCCGCGTCTGCGTCCGTGTGACCTCGCCAACGCCGTGAGTGTGTGCAAGACGCAGGCCGTGCCCTATGGCGTCACACTCATCATGGCTCCGTGGAACTACCCGTTTTTGCTGACGCTCGAGCCACTCGCCGGCGCCCTTGCCGCGGGCAATACCGTGGTCATCAAGCCGAGCGCATATGCTCCGGCATCGAGCGCGGTGCTCAAGCAAATCTGTGAAGAGGCATTTGATCCGTGCCTGGTGACGGTTGTCGAGGGCGGGCGCGCCGAAAACGAAGCGCTGCTCGACGAGTGCTGGGACAAGATCTTCTTTACCGGTAGCGTTCCGGTCGGCAAGCTCGTCATGGAGCGTGCAAGTAAAAACCTTACGCCCGTGACGCTTGAGCTGGGCGGAAAGAGTCCCTGCATCGTGGATGCGACGGCAAACCTGAAGGTCGCAGCGCGGCGTATCGCCTTTGGTAAATGGCTCAACGTGGGGCAAACCTGCGTGGCGCCCGACTACCTGCTGGTCGATACGCGCGTGCACGACGAGCTGCTGGGCTTCATCAAGGAAGAGGCCCGCCGTATGTTTGGCGAGCATCCGCTCGATAACGAGGATTACGGGCATATCGTCAATGCTAAGCATTTTGCGCGCGTGCGCGGGCTGATCGATCCCGATAAGGTCGTGCTTGGAGGCACGGCGCGCGAGTCATCGCTCAAGATTGAGCCGACGATTTTGGACGGCGTGACCCCCGATGACGCCGTGATGCAGGAGGAGATTTTCGGCCCCATCTTGCCGGTGCTGACGTTTGAGAGCCTAGACGAGGCCGAGACGTTTATTACGGATCGTCCGACGCCGCTGGCTCTGTATACCTTTAGCCAGGATCGCGCAGTTCAGCAGCGCTTTGTGCGTTACGTGCCCTTTGGCGGCGGCTGCGTCAACGACACGATCATGCACTTGGCTACGAGCCATATGGGCTTTGGCGGCATGGGCGCGAGCGGTATGGGGCAGTACCATGGACGCGAGAGCTTCGATACGTTTAGCCACAAGAAGAGTATCGTGAACAAGGCAACCTGGCTGGACGTGCCATTCCGCTATGCTCCTTACACAAGCTGGAAGCACAAGTTCGTGCGCATGTTTGTGCATTAGAATCAGATGGTGTAGCGACAAACGGTCGAAAAGGCGCGGGTGGGGCGAATTTGTGTCCGCACGGGCCCGTAAGCTTCTCAGTACGGTTAAGCGCCGATTTATCCGGCTGTTAGAGGAGCTGCTATGTACGAGCCTTCGCGTGTTCTTCTGTCATTTCACATTGCAGGATTTCAGTATACCGATGGCGCCTTGGTCTTGGGCGATCTTAAAGCGGGCGATAAACTGACGCTGTGTGCCGAGCGCGATAATCCCCATGACCCCGAGGCAGTTGCGATCTACTATGGCAAGACCAAACTTGGCTACGTTCCGGGAAACGAGGTTGGCCCACTGTCCTTGATGATGTATTACGGCCACGAGGACGTATTTGAGGCCCGCGTGCAACAAGTTGCCCCCGAGCGCAGCCCGTGGCATCAGGTGCGCGTTGGGCTCTATGTGGTGGATGCTCGCTAATCGGTATGGGAGACTGCCATGTTTGATGACGATGACCTGTTCGATCTGACAGACGATCCGTTTGAGTGGGATACGCTACTCGATGACGATGAGTTGGAGCGGGATCGTAAGAAGCGGCAGGGCAAGAACGCCCAGGGTGACGCTTCGAAAAAGCAAGACAAGCGCCGCCGCGGACTGTTCGGCGGGCTCTTTGGCTAACCGCCGCATCGCTGTGTCTGTATACTTAGCACGAGTTGGATGCATTGCGAAATGAGGGCATAGACGATGATGTGGTTTACCGCCGACCTGCACCTAGGCGATACGAATATCTTGCACGACATGGATCGACCGTTTGATTCGGTCGAGGAGATGAACCGCAAGGTCATCGATGCCATCAATGAGTGCGTGGCTGCGGACGACCGCCTCTATATCCTGGGAGACTTTACGTATCGCTTGCCCATGGCGGAGGCGGTGCGCCTGCGCGAGCGTATCGAATGCAAGAATGCGACGCTCATCCGCGGTAACCATGACGGCGACTGGGAAGATTCCGACGCCCCGCAAATTTGGGAAGACGTGCGCGATTACCTGGAGATTGCTCCCGGCTATGCCAAGGGCCATCGTCTGGTTATGAGCCACTACCCCATGCTCAGCTGGAACGGCAAGGCACGTGGCGCCATTATGCTGCATGGGCATATCCACAGCAGGGGTGACCGCACCAACGCACGCAACCGCGATCGCGAGCGCCCGATCCTGCGCTATGACGTTGGCCTTGATGCCAACGACTACAGACCCGTAAGCCGCGATCAAATCCTGGGCTTCTTTGGACTGTAATTCTCGAACCATCACAAAGGGGACAGGCACCTTTGTGGTGGTTCTGGCGCCGTTGCCATTATGGCGGCGGCGCCTTTTTTGTCCGCGTGGCGCGGTAGAGTGTAGGCGGTTGAAATTTGCGTCCATCGAGGAGCTGCTATGAACGAGATCAAGTGCCCGCATTGCGGCGAAGTTTTTAAGGTCGATGCGTCCGGCTATGCGGATATCGTCAAGCAAGTGCGCGATGCCGAGTTCTCGCGCGATCTTGATGAGCGCGTAGCGGCGGCTCGACGCGAGGGCGAGCAGGCGCTGGAGCTTGAGCGTTCGCGTTCGGCGTCTGCCCTGCAGGAGGCGGAGTCTCAACGCGACGCTCAGCTTGTCGAGCAGAAGAACACTGCGGATCAGAAACTGGCGCAAGAGGTTGCCAAGCGCGATGCTGAGCTTGCCGAGCTGCGCGCTAAGCTCGAGGGCGCTGCCGCAGAGCGCGAGAGTGCAAGCCAGCGCGCGGCGGTTGAGGCACGAGCCAATGCTCAAAAAGAGAATGCCGAACTCCAACGTGAGATTGATAGCCTGCGTGCGCAGCTTGGGCGCAAAGATGACGAAGCAAAGCTTGCCGAGTCGGCGGCGCGCAACGCTGCTCAAAACGATTTAGCTGCACGCGACGCTCAGATTGCCGAGCTGCAGGCCAGGCTTGCCGCGGCGGACAAGGCCCAGGAGATGGCGCTTGCCGCTGCCGCGGCAGAGTCGCAGCGTGAGCTCGATGCCGCTCGCAGCGAGGCCGAGCGCGCGTTTGCTGACTATCGCGCGAAGGTGCAAGAGAAGTTTTCCGCCGCAAAGGCTCAGTCCGAGCAAGAGGCCGAGGGCCTGCGTGCCCAGCTGCGCGAGCAGGAACTGATGGCAAAAATGAACCTGTCAGAGGCGGTCGCCGCGGCGGAGCGAGAGCGCGATGAGGCGCGTGCCAAACTGACGAGCGAGCTGGCGGTGCGCGATTCTCGCGAGGAACAGGTCAAGGCGGCACACGAGCTCGAGCTTGCGCAGGCCAAGCGCGCGAGCGATGACCTGATTCGCTACAAGGACGAAGAGATTGAGCGCCTTAAGGACATGAAGGTCCGCCTGTCCACCAAGATGGTGGGCGAGTCGCTCGAGCAGCACTGCGAGACCGAGTTTAACCGTCTGCGCATGACGGCGTTTCCTAACGCGTACTTCGAGAAGGATAACGATGCGTCCGAGGGCACCAAGGGCGACTTTATCTTCCGCGAGTGCGACGCAAGCGGTAACGAGGTCATTTCGATTATGTTCGAGATGAAAAACGAGAACGACGAGACCGCGACCAAGCACAAAAACGAGGACTTCTTTAAGAAACTCGATCACGATCGTCGCCAGAAAGGCTGTGAGTACGCGGTGCTCTGCACACTGCTCGAGCCCGAAAGCGAGCTCTATAACGCAGGGATAGTCGACGTGAGTTACCGCTATGAGAAGATGTACGTGATCCGCCCGCAGTTCTTCATTCCCATGATCACGCTGCTGCGCAACGCCGCCATGGGTTCGCTGCGCTATAAGCAGGAGCTGGCGGAGTACAAGCAACAGAACATCGACGTCACGAACTTCGAGGCCAAGATGGAGAAGTTCAAGAACGACTTCGGCCGCAACTATGAGCTTGCGAGCCGTAAGTTCCAGACGGCGATCGAGGAGATTGACAAGACGATTAGCCATCTGCAGAAAACCAAGGAGGCATTGCTGTCCTCCGAGAACAATTTACGTCTAGCCAACAAGAAGGCCGACGATCTTACCATTCGCAAGCTCACCTGGGGCAACAAGACCATGAAGGCGGCGTTTGACGAGGCGCGCGGGGCTGCGACAGGGGCAAACGATGAGCCCGCCGAGGCGGATTCGTATGAGGTCGAGGATGCCGAGTAGGGGATAGCGTATAGTGCAAAAGCGGGGCCGCTGGCGATATTGCCAACGGCCCCGCTTCGTTCCAGTATGTTCGGCTAGTCCTCGAGCAGGTCCTCGATAAAGCCGACGCGGTAGTTTTTGAAGACGACCTCGCCGCCGTCTTGCGTGGCGTCCAGATCGACATCGCCCATGATGCCAAAATCGTGGTCGCCATCCTCGTCGGCAAAGATCTGGTGCACGTGCCATACGTGCGCGGTCTTCTCGTCGGACTCGTCAATGGAAAACATCGCGGCGCTGCGGGCATCTCCGTCGGTGAGGATTTCCTCGTGCTGCTCGTGGTAAGCGTCGAGTGCTTTTTGCCAGCGGATCTCGCTCATGCCCCAGTCCTCGTCGATTTCGCCCAGGTCGCGAACGTGCTCGCGGGCGGCAAGGGTCACGCGGCGGAAGAGCGCGTTGCGCACCAACAGCGTGCAGCCGCGACGGTCCGCCACGACCTCGTCGATGCCCTGCGGCGGCGCGGCGTCGAGGGCTGCCGGGTTGCCGGCGTTTTCCCACTCGTCTACCAGGCTCGAGTCCACCGAGCGCACCACAAAGCCCAGCCACGAGATAATGTCGCGCAGGCGCTCGTCGCGCTTCTCGATGGGCACGGTGCGGTCGAGTGAACGGTAGGCCTCGGCTAGGTAGCGCAGCAGAATGCCCTCGGAGCGGGCGATGCCGAGCTTTTGAATGTAGCCCTTAAAATCGCTCGCGCCTTCCAGCATATCGCGCAGGACGCTCTTGGGAGAGAGCTGATAGTCGTTTGCCCAGGGCACTTCCTGGCAGTACTTGTCAAAGGCGGCGTCGAGCAAATCCTCGAGCGGCTTTTCGTACGTGACGTCTTGAATGCGCTCCAAGCGCTCCTCATACTCGACGCCGTCAGCCTTCATTTCGGCCATCGCGCGGTCGCGCGCAGCGCGCTCCTGTGCGCGCAGCACCTGCTTGGGGTCCTCGAGCGTTGCCTCGACCATCGAGATCAGATCCATGGTATAGGTCTCGCTCTCGGGATCGAGCAGCTCCAACGCGGCAAGCAAGAACGGCGAGAGCGGCTGATCGAGCGCGAAGTCCTCGGGCAGATCGACCGTCAGCGCATAGTCGATGTCCGGTGCGGCGTCAGCCGGGGCGTCGGGTGCGGGCGGCACCTCGGTGCGAACGACGACGCCGGAATCGATGAGCGTGGCGAAGATTTCGTCGGCGCGAACCTCGAGCTTGGCCTTTTCTTCGGGGGTCTGCAGGCTCGTCTCGATGAGGTCGTGTACGCGGGCGCGGGCATCGCCGCCCTGCTCGACCACGCTAATCACCATGGAGTGCGTGATGCGCAGGCGCGGCTTGAGCGTTTCGGGTTGAGTCTCAATCAGGCGCTCAAAGGTCTGCTTGTTCCAGGTGACAAAGCCCTCGGGGGCCTTCTTCTTTTTAATCTTGCGGAGCTTCTTGGGGTCGTCACCCGCCTTGGCCATGAGCTTGGCGTTCTCGATCTCGTGCTCGGGTGCCTCGGCAATCACCATGCCCTCGGTATCAAAGCCCGAGCGGCCGGCGCGACCGGCAATCTGGTGGAACTCGCGGGCGCGCAGACGACGCATCTTGTAGCCATCGAACTTGGTGAGCGCGGTGAGCACCACGGTGTGGATGGGCACGTTGATGCCGACGCCGAGCGTGTCGGTGCCGCAGATGACGGGCAGCAGGCCCTGCTGCGCCAGGCGCTCAACCAGTAGGCGATAGCGCGGCAGCATACCGGCGTGGTGCACGCCGACGCCGCAGCCGAGCAGGCGCTTGAGAATCTTGCCGAAGGCGGTGGAGAAACTCGTGCCTTTGGCAGCTTCCTTAATGGCCTCGCGCTGCTCCTTGCTAGCGATGCCAAAGTTGGCAAGCGACTGTGCCGTGGCAAGCGCGGCGTCCTGGCTAAAGTGCACGATATAGAGCGGGGTCTCTCTACGGCGCATGGCGAGCTCGACCGTGCCCTCGAGGGAGGTCGTGACATAGTCGTAGCTCAGCGGCACAGGGCGTGGGGCATCGACGACCAAGTCACAGGTAGCGCCGGTGTGCTTCTCGAGCGAGGCGGCGATGGCGGTGACATCGCCGAGCGTGGCGCTCATGAGCATAAATTGCGTGTGGGGCAGGGTGAGCAGTGGTACCTGCCAGGCCCAGCCGCGGTCGGGGTCGGCAAAGTAGTGGAACTCGTCCATGGCCACGCAGCCCACGTCGGCGTCCTCGCCCTCGCGGAGCGCATCGTTGGCAAGGATTTCGGCCGTGCAGCAGATGACGGGTGCCTTGGTGTTGATATGCGTGTCGCCGGTGATCATGCCGACGTTATCGCGGCCGAGCACCTGTACCAGATCGAAGAACTTTTCGCTGACCAAGGCTTTGATAGGGGCTGTGTAATAGCAACGTTTGCCCTGCGCCATGCCCATAAAGAGCATGCCCAGCGCGACGAGCGATTTACCCGATCCGGTCGGTGTGCCTAAAATGACGTGATTGCCGGCAGCCAGGTCCATGAGGGCCTCTTCTTGGTGATCCCACAGCTCAACGCCGCGATCGCTTGTCCATTCAAAGAAGCGTTCGAAGGCTTGATCGGGCGTGAGCCATGGTTCGGGCTCACTGCCGTCCTCGGGCTCCCACCAGGTGGGGGAGAGCGCGCCGAGTGAGCCAAACTCGGCTTCGGTTCCCGTGCCGCCCGAGAATGAGCTGGCGGCGCCGGCGCCGGAGACGGTGCTGGCGGCGGTATCTGTCGTGGTCTGTGCCATGTGCTTTCTTTCTCTTGCGATTGTCCGCCAACTATTATGGCGTAGCGTCGCATCGATGCGTTCGCAGGCAAGAAAATGCAGGAAATGGGCGTTCTGCCCAGCCGTTTGGTGCAGTTGCCAGCTAAGTGAGTAGACTTTTTGCAATATCGCGAGCACATGGCTTTTGCGCAAGAGCTCTACCTGCGGTTTTAGTTTTCGTTATGCGGGTTGTGCTTGGCTATTGCAAAAAAGTCTACTCACTTAGGTTTGAGGGTCGTTCGCTGGTGCCTATTTGCGCTTGTTTGCCGACGCCGCGACCATCAGAAGCCCCTAGGACTCCTGCGGCAGGCGCTTCTTGCCTTTGCGGGCGCGGTTTCTAAAGTTCTCGACGGCCTCTTCCATGCCCAGAGGTACATAGGTGAGCGCATCGAGGTTTTCGGGCAGGTAGCAGGCAAGGCTTTGCTCCTGCGCGCGGCCCGCCGCGAGCTGTTCATCGCTGGGCTGCGCTCCAGGTGTGGCGCGAATGCCATAGACGGCGGCACCCATCTCGCGCGTGCGGCGCTCGTACTCGGTCTCGGGATGCTCGGGATGGTCGCGGCGTACGTCGTCACTTACCCAAAGCGTGTCGTAGCCGGCCGCGGCAAACTGTCCCAGGGCGTAATCGCGCAATGGTTTGCTGTCGGTGCGCAGCGTGACGGTGGCGTTGGCTGCAAAGAGCGGGCGGTAGAGCATCAAATGGTCGACATGGACGAGTCGTTTTTTGGCGTACTTGGCCTTGGGCTGCGGCGTGGGAAAGTTGATGGTGATGGCATCGAGCTCGCCTGCGGCAAATAGCTGTGGCAGCGATGCGGCGCCTCGGGGCAGGACGAGTGCGTTGGATAGCTCCTGCTCGCAGATTTTCTGCGCGGCATAGGCAATGCAGATGGGCTCCTGGTCCATGCCGATAAAGAGGGTGTTTGGCTCGTGGCCCGCGCGCTCTACAAGGTACGTTCCCTTGCCACAGCCAAGATCCAGGTGAAGGTGCTCGAAGGGCTTGCTGCCTGCGGGCGCACAGGCCTCGCGCCAATCTCCGGCATAGATTTCAGGGTTCGTCTCAATCGCATCGGCGTAGCGCTCCAGGCGCTCTTCGAGCACAAAGTTCTTAGGCGTGCGAACGTGGACGGCTCCCATGAGGCTCCTTGGTCATAAGTATGGAACGCATGGCCGCGCGTTCCGCCAATGGGTTGAAAAAGGGTGGGCATAGCTTGCCCGAAAGATGCGATGCGGCTTGGCGGCGAGTCGCCGATGCCTACAGGCGCTTGAGGATCACATAGCGGTTGAGATCGCCGCTGCGACCGTCGGCATGGAAGCGCTCGAGCTCGCGCACGGGGACCTCGCCGCTCTTGTAGAACGTACGGACGCCGCGCACCAGGTCGGTGATCTGCTGATCGTCAAAGTGATGGCAATAGCGGTAGGCGTGGCGGTCGTTTTGCCAGCCAATGAGGTGGTCACCGGCTTCAAACTGCGCGGAATCGTAACCCTCAAACGGCGGGGTGAGCTCGGCGCGGGCCTCGGCTCGAACGGCCTTGCGCGCCATGCGCTCGTCGTTCATAAACTCCCAAAAGCTGATGGCGATGATGCCGCCTGGGCGCGTCTGGCGCACCAGAGCGTCGAGCACGCGTACACGGTACTCGCACGACGGCACATGGTGCATAAAGCCAAAGCAGACCGAGATGTCGGCGAGCGGGGCGTCGAAAAGCACGTCGGGCGTCTCGGCGGGGTTGAGCTTCATAAGGGCGTCGAGCGCGTCGAGTTCCTGGAAGTGCAGGTTGGGAATGCGCAGCGCGTGGCCATGTGCATCGATGGCCAGGTCTTGACACGAGTCGACACCATAGAACTCAAACGGGCAACTGGCATCTGCCGAGGGGTTTGCGCCGTCGACGCCCTTGGCGGCAAGTGCGCCGCCGGCGGCAAAGTTCTCGAATCGCATATTGCCGCAGGCAAGATCGAAGACGCGGACGGGATGCTCGATCGTGGCGACGTCGAGCTGCCCGAGCGCGATGTCCATGGTGCGCACCCAGCCGGGCCACGGGGCCTGGCGCGTATCGGAAAAGGAAGCGGAGTGCTCGCGATAGAACGTGTTGTTGAGCTGGATGAGCGATGAGGCGAAATCGCGGTTCACGGCGCGGGACTCCCTCCGTTGGCGGTGCGGAATAAACAGTACGACCATACTACCGTTAACGCCGCAACGGGGACAACCGAGCCGTGGGTCATTGCTTTGTTTGGACACATTTCCGCAGCTCATATGTGCCCGCAACCGCCGGTTGTCAAAAATCTCACTAGAATAGGTGGCATGCTTTTGGCGGTGGCGGATAGATTTTTAACTGTGCAAGGCGCCTTAAGAACAAAAACGGTCCGGCGGCACGGCTGGCATCACATAGGAGGAACCATGAATGTAGAAACTGCGCAGCGGCTCGCCGACCTTCGTCGCAGCAAGGGTTTTAGCCAAGAAGGGCTGGCGCGAAAGCTGGGGCTGTCGCGCCAGGCAGTCAGTAAATGGGAGCGCGCGGAGAGCTCGCCCGATACCGAGAACCTGATCTCACTCGCCAAACTCTATGGCGTGAGCCTAGACGAGCTGCTCAATCCGAGCGACGAGATCGAGGACGATATCGAGTTTGAGAACGAGGACCGCGCCCGTCAGCGTGAGGCCGAGGCGGCAGAGCGTGCTCGCACCCATGAGGCGGCGGCGCGCGCTACCGAGGCGGCAACGCAGGCGAGTGATGCTGCGGCCAAGGCGGCGCAAGCGGCAAGCTGGAGTGCGCAGGCCGCCAATGCCGCTACGGCGCAGGCGACGAGTGGCACTGCGGTTGGCTCGACTCCGGTGAAGGGCCCGTTCCAGTCGTTCCCGTATTGGGCCGTGTGTTGGCTACTGTTCTTTTTACTGATGTTCCTGGTTGGTGCCAGCCCCTTTCCCGCACTGATCTTCTTTACGATTCCTATCTATCACTGGGTGGCACGTGCGCTTGATGGCGATTGGGCACGTGGGGATATCCAGGTTGGTCCGGTGCCGGCGGTCGCTAGGACTAAGGGGGAGGACGTTTCCACTGCGGTTGACGCTGGCATGGCTGCCGCGGCCACCGCTGAGCCGAGTGCCAAAGAGGGTGATGAATGATGAAGCTTTCGCATGAATCCAAGGTACGCTTGGGCGTTGGCATCGGAGCGTTCGTGCTCATCATCGGACTTGTCTTTGGCATTTCGCGGACATTGATTCATTTTGATGGTCCGTGGGATCTCGACGATGTTGTATCCGGCTTGTCTGGTATGGACGATGCGCTTGACGAGGACGATCTTTTGGATAGCGGTAACTATTCCGCTCGGCCTCAACAGCTTTCGAGCGAAACGTTTGATGCCGACGCGTTCACATCGCTTGATTTGGACGTGACGTCGGGCACGGTCGAGGTCAAACACGTCTCCGGCGGGCCAGTGCGCGTAATTGAAAGCGGTCGCGTGGCAACGGGGACCGTTGCCTTCGATGCGGCAACCCAGAACCTGGCCGAAATCAAGGGTTCTACGCTCAAGATTCGCCAGTTCGATTGCGATGACGAGCGCGCCATTGACCGCACGGTTACCGTCGAACTGCCGCGCGATGTTGCCGATAACATGGTGGGCATCACAGCGAATGTGGGATCGGGTGATCTGACGGTCGCGGGCATTGCGTGTCATGACCTCAACCTGACTTTGGACTCGGGAGACGTCGAGTTTACGGGTACCGTGACCGATACCCTGAATGCCGAGGTCGGTTCGGGCGATGTGACGTTCGAGCTCTACCAGGCCCCCGCGAAGTCGATGGACGTGAGCGTGGGCTCGGGCGATGTGGAGATGACGGTTCCGAACTCGACGGGCTTTAAGGCGAGCCTCACCTTGGGCAGCGGCGACTTCGAGAGCGATTTCCTTCCGCTTGGCTACGACGGCGAGACCGTTTTGAATCTTGAATTCGATAACGGCGATAAGTCTGCCACGTATCGTTTTGAGGTCGGTTCGGGCGACATGTCGTTTGATCCGGAGTGACATGAGGTTTTCGGAGATCGGTACATAGACGCGCTGTTTGATGAAGGCGCCGAAGCTGAGATTGGCTCCGGCGCCTTTGCCTTTACAATGGGGTCATGGAACAGATTATCTTGAACATACTCGAGGCTCTGCGTCGCGGCGAGACCGTGGACGACAAGGCACTCGTCAAACTGATACATGCCGAGGCGCGCCGCGAGGGTGCCGACAAGCGCGATTTGGCCAAGCGCCGTCTGCTGCCGTTCTACCAGCGGGTTAAACGTGAGGAGCCGGCTCGGTGGGCTGCGTGGAATGTCAATTCCGAGCTGGAACGTCAACTGCTGCAGGTGTTGCGCATGAAGCCGCGCCGCACGGCTTCGGGCGTGGCGACCATTACCGTCATCACCAAGCCCTGGCCGTGCTCGGGCGATTGCCTGTTTTGTCCCAACGACCTGCGCATGCCCAAGAGTTATCTGCACGCTGAGCCGGCGTGTGCCCGTGCAGAGCAAAACTGCTTCGACCCGTATCTGCAGGTGAGTGCTCGTTTGACCGCGCTTTCGCAAATGGGGCATGCAACCGACAAGATCGAGCTTATCGTTCTTGGCGGTACCTGGAGCGACTATCCGCAAGGGTATCAGGCATGGTTTATGTCGGAGCTTTTCCGTGCGCTCAATGACGATGCCGTCGCCGGCGTGGCTGCCAACCCCATGTTGGCGCGTCCGGGCATCAGCCGTGCCGAGGCAGGGCGCCTGCTCGATGACGCGCCCGCCGATGCGCTGCCGCCGGTGGTGGCGGAGCGTCGCGAGCGCTATCGGGCTGCCGGTATTGCGACCGACGAGGCCGAGCTTGCGAGCGGTGTTGCCGGCGAACAGGAGCGCGTAGATGCTGCCGTGGGCGGCTATAACCGTGCGGTGCGTCGTCTGTACGGCCCCGGCACGCCGTGGGACGAGGTCGCCGAGTGGCAGACGGCCACGATGGAGGAGCTCGAGCGTCAGCAGCGCATCAACGAGACGGCGAAGCATCGCGTAGTGGGGCTCGTTATCGAGACCCGGCCCGATGCCGTGACGCCACAGGCGCTCACGCTCATTCGTCGCCTGGGCTGCACCAAGATTCAGATGGGCATCCAAAGCCTTGACCAGCACCTGCTCGATATCAACGAGCGTCGCATTTCGGTGGCGAAGATCGAGCGGGCGTTCTCGCTTGCGCGCCTGTTTGGCTTTAAGATCCACGCGCATTTTATGCTCAACTTGCTGGGCGCTACGCCCGAGGGGGACAAACGCGACTACGAGCGCTTTATGACCGAGGGCGCCTTTATGCCCGACGAGGTCAAGGTCTACCCGTGCGCGCTCATCGAGGGCTCGCGTCTGGTGGGCCGCTATGAGCGTGGCGAGTGGTGCCCCTATACCGAGGACGAGCTGCTCGATGTGTTGGCCAACGACATCGTGGTGACGCCGGCGTTCTGCCGTATCAGTCGCATGATCCGCGACTTTAGCTCCGACGACATTATGGTGGGCAACAAGAAGCCTAACCTGCGTCAGCTCGTTGAGAACCGTCTGGCTGCTCGGGGTGACGGTGCGACGGTGCGCGAGATCCGTTACCGCGAGATCAGCACGGCGGGTGCCGACTTGGATGAGCTATCTCTTGATGAGGAAGTGGCGTACGAGACGCCGGTGACTTACGAGCGCTTTTTGCAGTGGGTGACGCCGCGGGGCAAGATCGCGGGCTTTTTGGGCTCTTCGGTGGTTTCTGTGGGAGAGATTCCGGCATAGGCCCAGCTCAGCGGG
>CAJMHW010000035.1 GCA_905213325.1 Collinsella aerofaciens | reverse complement strand
ACTGAAGGGCATACTCTGCGATTTCCTGTCCCAGCGGGTTGGGAGAGATGTCGCTCCCGTCGCCATCGGGCTTGGTAACCGTGTCGTTGTCCTGGACAACCACAAACTCGGCCGAAACATAGCCGGTGCGCCCATTGCAGAGAATCTGGTACCAGCCGTTGGTCTTGCCGGTGATGGGGAACCGGTCTCCGTCATAGACGGAACAGAGAATGCCGTAGTTGGTACCCGGGCCCTGACGGACCCGCAGCGGGTCGCCGCCGGCATTGATGCAGGCGTAGTTCTCCGCCTGAGCGGCCACAGCGGAGATGGTGGCGCTGTGCTCCTTGCCGTTGGCATCCTGATAGACGACCTCAATCTCCCCCGTTGCCTGACTGGGGTCCACCGGAACAGGGCTGTCATTGGCGGAGACCGACTGGCTGGCGGAGTTGGGGGCGGGGTCCCGGTCCACCCGGATGGCGGTGGAGCTGCCGTCTGCCGGCGCGGCAAAGGCGGGGATGGACAGGGCCGAAGCGGCCAGCAGGCCCATGGCGAGAACCCGGGGGGCAAATTTTACGTGGTTCATTGGTATCTACCTCCATTCTGAGGGGGTGGTCAGCGAGCGGCCAGCGCCCGTTCCAGCCAGACGGAGGCGATGTCAATGGCGGCGTACAAACTGTCTTTCTCGCTGCGTTTGACGACCCGGTCCCGGCCCTTCAGGTCGGGGGCGGTGAGCTGCAGCTGGATGCTGACCTTGGTGGCTACGTTCATGTCTCCCACGGGCTTGGTGTCCATGATCTGGAGCAGAATGATGTGGGAGTCTGCCATGTCGCCGTAATAGATCAGATTGTCCTTCCGGCGCAGGGGATGACCTTTATACATCAGGGGGATCTTTTCGTTTGCCATAAAAACCTCCGTCATCGCATAGAATGGGGGAAACCGCCCTGTCGATTCCCAGGCGGACCGGGGGATGGACAGACGCTTCCCAATACAAATGTAACCAAATTGTAACACATCTGGCCGGCCTTGTCAAATTTCATTCTGTAAACAATGTTTGAACAAAGGGGAAGATCCGTCTGGGCACTTGACAGACAGGGGAGAATGAAGGATAATAAACATCTACCATCCCCGCTGTTTTGTGGGGCGGAGAGGAGGTGCCCGTTTTGGCTGGAGAGGGCAGAAAGCAGATTGCTGGGAACCGGAAAGCTTTCCATGATTATTTTGTGGAGGATAAATATGAGGCGGGCATCGAGTTGGCGGGGACAGAAGTCAAATCCATTCGGATGGGGAATGTCAACCTGAAGGATGCCTTTTGCACCATCAAGGATGGGCAAATGACTCTCAATGGGATGCATGTGAGCCCCTACGAAAAGGGCAATATTTTCAACCGGGGACCCCGCCGCCCCCGCCGCCTTCTGATGCACAAGCGGGAGATCCTCCGCCTCTTCGCCAAGGTAAAGCAGGATGGATACGCGCTGGTGCCTCTGTCTCTCTACTTCCGCGGTCCCAGGGTCAAGTTGGAGGTGGGGTTGGCCAAAGGCAAGAAGCTCTACGACAAGCGCGAGGACATGGCCAAGCGTGATGTCCAACGCGAGATCGACCGCGCCCTTAAGGAACGCAACCGCTAGGCACTCTGTATAAGTTGCGGTGGAATACGGACTGTTTTCCTGTTTGAGGGGCTATTCAGTCCCTATTTCACCGCAACTGCGGGCGTCTCATCTTTCTTACTGTTCTGACACATATGTCTCAAAGGCGGCGTCCGTTATGGGTGCCGCCTTTTTTGTGGGTACATACATTCATGAGGTTCCAACCCGAGCTAGGGGAGTGATCGTTATGGACAAAACTGCGTTCTTTACCATGCCGAGTGGCCTGTACGTGGTGAGCGCCGCGGCAGACGGGCTGCGCGCCGGCTGCGTCATCAACACTGCGGTGCAGGTGACGTCCATGCCGCCGCGTATTTCGGTTGCCGTGAACAAGGACAATGTCACCTCGGGCGTTATCGCATCGGCTAAAGCGTTCGCGCTGACCGTGATCGGTCAGACCGCCGACATGCTCTACATCGGTAACTTTGGGTTCCGCACCAGCAGCGATTATGACAAGTTTGCCAAATACGAGACCCGCGAGACGGCTCTGGGCATGCCCTATGTGCCCGAGCACGCGGCGGCCCTGTTTAGCTGCCGTTTGATCGACACTGTGGATGTGGGCACGCATCTGCTGTTTATTGGCGAGGTCGAGGATGCCGAGCGCCTGAGCGACGAGACGCCGCTGACGTACGACTACTATCACAAGGTGCTAAAGGGCAAGACGCCGCCCAAAGCTTCGTCGTATCAAGGCTAGAAATGTTCTAAAAATACTTGCATTATGTTATTGAGAATATATACTAATAAGTAAGTACACCAGCAGTCACGTTCGAGAGGAGAACATCATGGCTGAGGAGAAGGAGACGTATAAGTTTGTGTGCACCGTTTGCGGTTACGAGGTTGAGGTCGACACGCCCGAGCTGCCCGAGGACTACGTGTGCCCGGTGTGCGGCGTCGGTCCCGATCAGTTTGAGCTCGTCGAGGAGTAACTCGCAGGCACACGGCGAAAGCCGAACATAGCTCTGTCCAAGGGTCCCGGTCGAATTCTCGGCCGGGACCCTTTTGATTTATCTGACGGTTTAAAACGGTCTCACGTGTTACAGATTGAGACGTTATATCTGGACAGCCACGCCATCCCAATTACATTCCCGTTAGCAGCACGATGTCGAGAATCGTCACGATGACGCCGATCCCTACGAGCAGCGCGTTGAGCGGGCGCGAGTTGGCGTATTTGCCCATGACGCGGCGTGAGCTGGTGAGCCGTATGAGCACAAAGACCGTAATCGGCAGCTGAAGAGACAGCAGCGCCTGACTCCAGATGAGACCCTCAAAAGGATTCGGGACGACCAAACACGCCGTCACTGCGCCGACGAAACAGGCCGCCACCCCGATCGAGGAATGTCGGTCGTGGATGTCGTATTCCTCGTCGAACATGCCCGCGGTGATGGTGCCTGCCGCCATGCCCACCGTCACACTACTCGATATGCCCGCAAACAGCAGTGCCACCGCAAAGATGGTCGAGCTTGCCGGGCCCAGAATGGGGGAGAGCGTGTCCGCTGCGACGGCGAGGTCGTCTACGACAATGCCATGCGCAAAGAAGGTCGCTGCGGCCAGGATGACCATGGCCGAGTTGATCGCCCAGCCCACGCCCATCGAAAAGAGCGTGTCGAAGAGCTCGTAGCGCAGACGTTCCTCGATAACCTGCTCGCCTTGGCCTTCGAAGTGCATGGATTGGATGACCTCGGAGTGCAGGAAGAGGTTGTGGGGCATAACGACCGCGCCTAGGACACTTACGATAATCGCGGCCGAGCCGGTGGGCATACTGGGTGTGATCCAGCTTGCGGCGGCCTGCGGCCAGTCGACCTTGACCAGCGTAAACTCAGCCAAAAGCGAGAGTCCTACCACGCCTACGAAGGCGATGATCCATCGCTCGGCGCGCTTGTAGGAGCTCGTCATGAGCATCGCCATCGATACTGCCGCCACGATGACGCAGCCCGCGCGCACGGGCAGCCCAAAGAGCATTTGAAGGGCAATCGCGCCACCCAGGACTTCGGCCATGGCGGTGGCGATGGTCGCGAGATAGGCGCTGGCGAGTACTGCGCGTCCCACGATGCGGGGGAGGTAGCGTGTCGTGGCCTCGGCAAGACAGGTGCCCGTGGCGATGCCCAGGTGCGCCGCGTTGTGCTGCAAGACGATCAGCATAATCGTGGACAGCGTGACGATCCACAGCAGCGCGTAGCCAAACTGCGAGCCCGCGGCCATATTGGAGGCCCAGTTGCCCGGGTCGATAAAGCCGACGGTCACGAGCAATCCGGGGCCGATATGCCGTGCGATGTCTAGGCCTCCGTGACCACCGGTGCGTCGGGAGCCAAAGTGTTGTTTGAGATGGTTGAGCATGGTGCGCTCCTGTGTATGGGCGGCGTGGCGTCGCATCTGGGTCGTGCGGCGCCACGCGTCGGGTTTGGGTTGGGGTTACCTGCGCGCCTTGCCTTGGTTGGCCACGGCGTCGATCTTGGCGGCGATGGTCGCCGGGTCGCCGATGTAGCGCTTGTCGAGGACGTTGAAATCGGCATCGAAGGTGTAGACGAGCGGCACGCCGGTGGGGATGTTGACCTTGAGGATCTCCTCGGGCGTGAGGTGCTCGAACTTCATGACGAGAGAGCGCAGGGAGTTGCCGTGTGCGGCGATGAGTACGCGCTTGCCGGCGAGCATCTGGGGGCGAATCTCGTCTTCGAAATAAGGCCAGGCACGGGCTATCGTGTCCTTGAGGCACTCGGTGTAGGGCAGCTGGTCGGGTGCGACATCACGGTATTGCTCCTGGGTGTGGGGATCGCGCGCGTCGTTCGGCTCGAGTGCCGGCGGGCAGATATCGAAGGAGCGGCGCCAGATGAGCACCTGTTCGTCGCCGTGCTCCGTCGCGGCATCGGCCTTGTTGAGACCCTGCAACGCGCCGTAGTGGCGCTCGTTGAGCTTCCAGGATTTGATGACGGGCAGCCACTCGCGATCCATTTGGCCGAGCACGATGTTGAGGGTGTGGATCGCGCGCTTGAGGCGCGAAGTGTAGCAGACGTCAAAGTCGAAACCGGCTTCTTTGAGGGCTCGACCGCCTGCGGCGGCTTCTTCGCGGCCCGTGTCGGTGAGCTCTACGTCGGTCCAGCCGGTGAACAGGTTGAGTTTGTTCCACTCCGACTCTCCGTGGCGGATAAGGACGAGTTGGATCGTCTGCCGGTCTGTCTGGTTTGCCATAGGGGCCTCCTTAATGTGGCACGGCATGCGTGCCGTTTGTTTGACGCCGCAAAGGATACCCGTTTTAGGCTCAAAAGTTAACCAAGACTAACAAAATTATTGTATTTGAATAGGATGGTGAAAGGGGGGTTACCGAAATGTCTTGATCTGTAACAACTAGGGATGGAAATTGGGTCTAGGTGTTACAGATTGAGACGTTTGAAGAGGTGAGTTTGCAGGCCGAACTTGGGGCCTATGTTGTCGCCCTTGAGGTCGGCGGTGTCCACTCGTAGGGCGCGCGTTACGCGATTGTTTCGAAACGGGTGGGAAACACAACGGGCCGGCGATGCTCCTAGTATGCCTATTCAATTGACTGTCTAAATATCTAGGGGAGGATCGCGATGCAGGCAGATTCCGCTCAGCAGCAGGGCCTTTATCGCCCCGAATTCGACCACGATGCATGTGGCATCGGCGCGCTTGCCGATATCAACGGTGAGCGCCATCACCAGATTCTGGACGACGCACTGTCCATTCTGGTCAACTTGGAGCACCGCGGCGGCACGGGGCTCGAGAAGAACACCGGCGATGGCGCTGGCATCCTGTTCCAGGTTCCGCATCACTTTTTCCGTAAAGAGGCTCAAAAGTGCGGCCAGATTCTGCCGGCAGAGGGCGACTATGGCGTGGCCATGCTGTTCTTCCCGCAGGACGACAAGGGCGTAGAGGATGCCCGTCGCGTGTTTGAGGAGGGCTGCGCCGAGGCTGGCGTGCCGCTGCTCTTTTGGCGCGAGGTGCCCGTCGACCCGCACGACCTGGGCGAGACGGCCCGCGCCTGCATGCCTACCATCCTGCAGGCCTTCCTGGGCCGTCCGGACGACACGCCCGCCGGCGATGCCTTTGAGCGTCGCCTGTACGTGTGCCGTCGCACCATCGAGAAGAAGGCCGACGCTGAGTTCGCCTTGCGCGACAAGATTTTCTACGTCTGTTCCATGAGTTCGCGCACCATCGTGTACAAGGGCATGCTGGTCGCCACGCAGATGCGCCGCTTCTTCATCGACCTCAACGACGCCGCCGTCAAAACGGCCGTGGCGCTCGTCCACTCGCGCTACTCCACCAACACCACGCCCAGCTGGGAGCGTGCGCACCCCAACCGTTTTATCATCCACAACGGCGAGATCAACACCCTCAAGGGCAACGTCAACTGGATTCGCGCCCGCGAACCCAACCTGTACAGCCCCGTGTTGCAGCACGATCTTGAGCGCGTGATGCCCATCATCAACCGCGAGGGTTCCGACTCCGCGATTCTGGACAACGTGCTTGAGTTTTTGGTCATGAACGGTCGCCCGCTCACGCGCGCCGCATCCATGCTGTTGCCCGAGCCGTGGGACCACAACGATAGTCTGAGTGAGGAGCGTCGCGCCTACGACGCCTACCAGTCCATGCTCATGGAGCCCTGGGACGGCCCGGCCGCCATCGCCTTTACCGACGGTCGCACGCTGGGTGCCGCCCTCGACCGCAACGGCCTGCGCCCCGCCCGCTACTACGTGACGCGCGACGGCCGCTTTATGCTGGCGAGCGAGGTGGGCACCATCGAGGTGAGCCCCGAGAACATCCTGACGAGCGGCTGTCTGGGACCGGGCCAGATGCTCGAGGTCGATTTTGCCCGCGGCCGCGTCATCTACAACGACGAGCTGCGCGCCCGTTATGCCAAGGAAAAGCCCTACCGCGACTGGATTGCCGAGGAGACGCTGACCGTTGACGCGCTCGATGAGCCCGTTGCGGCAACGCCCGCCGAGGACGCCGAGGTGTCCGCCGCCGTGCGAATGGTCAAGCTCGGCTACCACTGGGATGACGTCGACGAGGTCGTGCGTCCCATGGCCCAGCAGGGTAAGGCCCCGCTCGCCTCGATGGGCATCGACGCGCCGCTGGCTTGCCTGTCCAAGAAGACGCGCTCGTTCTTTGACTACTTCTACCAGCTGTTCGCTCAGGTCACGAATCCGCCGATCGATGCCCTGCGCGAGCATATGGTCACCTCGACCACGCTCTACCTGGGCAACCACGGCAACCTGCTCGAGGACTCCCGCACGGCCTGCCAGCTGGTGCGCCTGGAGCGTCCGCTGCTGAGCGAGGAGGAGTTCGACCGTATCTGCGCCATCGACCGCGTGGGCTTTAAGACCCGTCGCTTCCGTGCCGTCTACCACCGCGATGCCGGCGAGGGCGCGCTGCAGGCTGCGCTCAAGCAGCTTGCAGAGGACGTTGAGGCTGCGGTCCGCGACGGCGTGAACATCGTGGTGTTGAGCGATCGTGCCGCTGCGGGCGAGGTGCCCGTGCCGTCGCTGCTCGCCGTGGGCTGCGTGCACAACCACCTGATCCGCGCCGGCGTGCGTACCTTTGCCGACATCGTGGTGGAGTGCGGCGACGCTGTGTCCCCGCACGACTTTGCGGCACTGGTGGGCTACTCCGCGAGCGGCATCTATCCGTACAACGCGCACGCGTGCATTCGCGACTTGGCGGTGCACGGCGATTTGGACGTGACAGCCGGGCAGGGCATCGCCAACTACAACAAGGCTGCGACCGCCGGCATCGTTTCCATCATGTCCAAGATGGGCATCTCCACGGTGCAGAGCTACCACTCCGCGCAGATCTTCGAGGCCGTTGGCTTTACGCCGGAGTTCGTCAACGCGTATTTCGCCGGCACGGTGAGCCGTGTGGGCGGTATGGGTGTCGAGGACGTCGAGCGCGAGCAGAATGAGCGCTATGACGCCGCGCTCGCCATCCTTAAGAGCCCGGCTCCCGATCAGCTGCCCACGCTGGGCCTGACCAAGTGGCGCCCGCTCGGCGGCGAGGATCACCTGATTGACCCCCAGACCGTCTACCTACTGCAGACCGCCTGCCGCGAGGACAGCTACGATACCTTTAAGGAGTACAGCGCCCGCCTGCACTGCACCGGTCGTGCCGTGCGCCTACGCGACCTGCTCGACTTTAATGCCAGCGGCCGTACGCCGGTTTCGCTCGACGAGGTGGAGCCCGCGCTCAACATCGTCCGCCGCTTTAACACCGGCGCCATGTCGTATGGCTCCATCAGCAAAGAGGCACACGAGTGCATGGCCATCGCCATGAACCGCCTGCACGGCCGTTCCAACTCGGGCGAGGGCGGCGAGGACCCGCGTCGCGAGACCCCGCTGGCTAACGGTGACTCCAAGAACTCCGCCATCAAGCAGGTGGCAAGCGCGCGCTTTGGCGTGACGAGCCGCTACCTGTGCAGCGCCTTCGAGATTCAGATCAAGATGGCCCAGGGCGCCAAGCCCGGCGAGGGCGGTCACCTGCCCGGCAAGAAGGTCTACCCTTGGATTGCCGAGGTCCGTCAGTCCACACCCGGTATCGGCCTGATCTCGCCTCCGCCGCACCACGACATCTACTCCATCGAGGACCTGGCGGAGCTTATCTTCGATCTTAAGAACGCCAACCCCGGCGCACGCGTGTCGGTCAAGCTGGTCAGCGAGGCCGGCGTTGGCACCATCGCCACCGGTGTGGCCAAGGGTGCCGCCGACAAGATCTTGATCAGCGGCCACAACGGCGGCTCCGGTGCTGCGGCGCGCGATTCGATCTGGCACGCCGGTCTGCCGCTGGAGCTTGGCCTTGCCGAGGCTCAACAGACGTTGCTGCAAAACGGTCTGCGCTCGCGCGTGGTACTCGAGGCCGACGGCAAGCTCATGGACGGCACCGACGTCGCCGTCGCCTGCCTGCTGGGTGCCGAGGAGTTTGGCTTTGCGACCATGCCGCTCATCTCCATGGGCTGCCTTATGCAGCGCGACTGCCAGCAGGATACCTGCCCGGCCGGCATCGCCACGCAAAACTGCCGCCTGCGTCGCGGCTTCCGCGGCAAGCCCGAGCACGTCGAACACTTTATGCTCTTTGTTGCCGAGCAGCTGCGCGAGGTCATGGCGAGCCTGGGCTTCCGCACCGTCGACGAGATGGTCGGCCATCCCGAGTGCTTGCGCCAGATTGAGGTCCCGGGCAACCGCAAGGCCAACCTGCTCGATCTGTCGCCCGTGCTGGCGAGCGCGACCTGCGAGTTCGGTGCCCACATCCCGGGTGCCGACGGTCGTCACTTCCTGCCGCAGATGGCTGCGGACAGTGAGCTCGACAAGACGCTCGACTCCACGTTGTTTGTGCCCTATACGGCCGATGCCCGTGCGCACCTGCGTCCGATTCGCTTCCGCGCCGATATCGCCAACGTCAACCGTTGCGTGGGCACCATCTTGGGCAACGCGGTGACCAAGGCGCATCCCGAGGGTCTGCCCGCCGGCTCCATCACCATCGATTGCGATGGTTCGGCCGGTCAGAGCTTTGGCGCCTTTCTGCCGCGCGGCATTACGCTCAACGTGTGCGGCGACGCCAACGACTACTTTGGCAAGGGCCTTTCGGGCGGCGAGGTGTCGGTGCGCCCCAACCCGCATGCGACCTACAAGTTCGACGAGAACATCATCGTGGGCAACGTTGCGTTCTTTGGCGCTACGAGTGGCCGCGGCTTCATTAACGGCCTGGCCGGCCAGCGCTTTGGCGTACGCAACTCCGGTGCCACGGTGGTGGTCGAGGGCTGCGGCAACCATGGCTGCGAGTACATGACGGGAGGTCTGGCGCTCATCCTGGGCGAGGTCGGGCAGAACTTCGCCGCCGGCATGACGGGCGGCGTGGCTTACGTCTTTGACCAGTACGGCACGCTCGATGCCCGTGTGAACCACGAGAGCGTTGAGCTTAAAGCCCCGACGGCCGGCGAGCTTGCGCAGATTCGTGCGCTCATCCAGGAGCACGTGGACGCGACGCAGAGCCCGCGCGGTATTAAGCTGCTCTACAGCTTTGAGACGATGAGCAAGCACTTTGTGAAGGTCATTCCAACCGAGTACGAGCGCGTGCTGGCGATTGTCGCCGCCGCCGAGGCCGTGGGCAAGACGCATGCGCAGGCCGAGGAGCTGGCGTTTGACATTGTGACCGGCCGCGCGAGTGCCGCGGATGTCGCTCGCTTTGATGTGGCGGGTGGTGTCGCTGGCGCTGCGCCCGCCACCGCCAGCTCTGTTGCTTCGACCAAGAAGGAGGCGTAAGTGCCATGGGTAAGCCCGGTGCTTTTCTTGATATCGATCGCGTGACCCATGAGCTGCGCCCCGTGGAGGAGCGCAGCCGCGATTTCGATCCGCTGTACGTGGAGCTCGACGACGACGCGCGCCGTGCCCAGGCGAGTCGCTGCATGATGTGCGGTGTGGCGTTTTGTCAGATGGGCGCGAGCTTTGGCAAGGCACGTCCGAGCGGCTGTCCGCTGCACAACCTGATTCCCGAGTGGAACGAGCTGGTGTACCGCGGCCGTTGGGACGAGGCTGCCGAGCGCCTGTCACTCACCTCGCCCATGCCCGAGTTCACGAGTCGCGTGTGCCCGGCGCTGTGCGAGGCCGCATGCAACCTGGGCTCGGTCGATGGCCAGCCCACGACGATCCATGACAACGAGCGCGCGATTAGCGACCATGAGTGGGCAAATGGCGGTCCGCACCGCTTTGAGCCGGCAGGGGAGGGTGCACCCACGGTTGCCGTGGTGGGCTCCGGTCCCGCTGGTCTGGTGGCAGCATGGGAGCTTGCGCGTCGTGGGGCCCGCGTGACGGTGTTTGAGCGCGACGACCGCCCGGGCGGTCTGCTCATGTACGGCATTCCCAACATGAAGCTCGAGAAGTCCGTGGTCGAGCGTCGCGTGGCGCTCATGCGCGAGCTGGGCATTGTGTTCGAGCTGGGTGCTGACGTGAGCGATCCCAAGGTTACCGCCAAGCTCGACGACTTTGACGCCGCCGTGGTGGCTGCCGGCGCTCGTGCTCCGCGTGGGCTTTCGGCTGCGAACATTGATGCCCCGGGCGTGGTGTACGCCGTGGACTACCTGACGGCTTCGACCGTCTCGGTGCTCGATGGCGGAGAGCCCGTGGTGAACGCGTGCGGCCTGGACGTCGTGGTCATTGGCGGCGGCGATACCGGCAACGACTGCGTGGGTACCGCGGTGCGCCAGGGTGCGCGCAGCGTGCGTCAGTTTGAGTTCTTGCCGGCGGCGCCCGATAAGCGCGCGGCGAGCAACCCCTGGCCGCAGTGGCCCAATGTGAAGAAGACCGACTACGGCCAGCAGGAGGCTATCGCTGCCATGGGTGGCGAGATGCGCGCCTGGGGCGTGGATACCCTCGAGGTGCTGCTGGACAAGAAAGGCGCGGCCGCGGGTCTGCGTGTGGTCAATCTGGACTGGTCGGCCGGTAAGCCGGAGCGCATCGCGGGCTCCGAGCACGAGGTGCCGGCGCAGTTGGTGCTCATCGCCTGCGGCTTTACGGGCCCGGAGCACGGTGTGTTCGACGCCGTTGGCGTGCCCGTTGCCGCTGCTGGTCGTCCGCTGCCTGTGATGGCTGCCGAGGGCTCGCACCTCGCGGCACGTGTCGACGGCGTCTCCGCGGATGCCGTGCCGGTGTATGTTGCCGGTGACGCTCACAACGGCAGCTCGCTCGTGGTGAACGCTATGGCCGACGCCCTGGCCTGCGTGGCCGAGGTCGCCGACGCGCTGGAGCTGTAAAGTAGTCATTTAAGAGTGTCCCCAATGACTAGTCATTTTTTTGTCTAGTCGTTGGGGACACTCTTTGCGAGCGATTTGCTCGTTTGTCGACGTACGGGTGTTCATTTGTCGACTTCTTGGGCTGTGGTCACCTGTTGTTTCTGTGGTGGCTGTGGGTATCTGGCTCAAAAGGGCGGGTTGGCCGTCTATGTTTACCTGCGGTTTTGTTGCGGTGCGCATTTTCGGTCAAGCATCCCGTCAAGTGTTTGGTCAGCAGTTGGTTTGCAGCCGGAGGCCTATTTTGTCCGTGCTGACAGTGGCTGCCCACCCTCCTCGTAAGCTCAAATTGAGGTTCATCAGTTTGAGGAGGATGCCGTGACTGACCACGTTTTAGACCGAGCGCATCTGGCCGAAGCCGTTGGCAACGATATTGCCGACATGGCCCATTTTTGGATGCTGCGGAAGTTTCAGTTTTTGGAGCCGGCGCGCGAACAGTTCGAGATCATTGTCGACCCGTGGCTCAGCTATTGCACCGAGCCTTCGCAAAACGAAATCATGGCCTACAACATGGCGTTTACCGATTGGCTGCTCTTCGAGCGCCCCCATCGCCATGACAAGACGCTGCTCGAGCTGTATGTTGACGAGCCGCCGGCATCGCTTTCGCCTGCCTCGCTCAAGCGGCTCGAGCAGGTACGCGACACGCAGTATTTCTCGCGCTTTGGCATTTTGGACAAGGATCCTGCGAACGGCATGGTTGCGCTGAAGGATACGCGCGCCGACCGTCGCTTTGATGTCTACGACCCGCATATCGTGCAAAAGGAGCATTGGAGCGACGGAGCGATTGCGGTGCGCCTCGCCTGCGTCGACGATGTCTGGCTGACGGCAGGACAACTCTATCTGTATGACATCGCACGCCTGAGTGACACGGCGGTCGATGGGCCTGGTGCGGTGCATCCGGAGGACCTGCAGGATGGCTTTGACACCTCGTGCATCAGTTTCTTCTTGCGTCTGGTCCGCGACATCATGGGCGCCCAGGGGCGGTACGTGAAGTCGCTCAATATTTACGAACAGGAATGGGAGTAGGGGGTGGGCGGTTGTCGCCTGCCTTGCCTTCTGCCTTTATGTCTCGATCTGTAACGGGAAGGGGCCAAAAATCGGTCTAACTGTTACAGATTGAGACAAATGTCGGCCGCACGACCGAAAATCTCGTTCTGTAACAACTAGAGGCTTAAAGACTGTCTTCCTGTTACAGAACGAGACGTTTGCCGGCGGCGGCAATGGCGGCGATGGTCCATTTGTCCGATGTGGTGGTGATGGAAGTGTCTAATACCGTTTTCAAACACAAGCATGCAACACGTAACACCTTGGCGCGGAATAGGATGCTTGCCAGGCTCACGAAGGCGGCTGAACAAGGCGTGCTGCTTGTGACACACGACAATGCCGAGCTCATGTGGTTGCGGCGTCATGTGGAAACCGATGATATCGCGGAGCCCGAGCCGTATCTGTTCTGCTTTCAACATGATTGGGATGCGTTGACGCCGACGGAGCGAGCACTACGTACCATCAGAGGGCTTGCGGAGTTTCATCCCGATTGGGCGTTTTGGGGTTATGACGCGGCGCTTTTGTGGGGTCTGGAGGTGCCGAATGATCTGCTCGGGCCGCGATTTCTTGTTAAGACAGGTTGCTCGGTGCCGCTGAGTGCAGGATGCCGACTGTTGCGTCCGCAGGCGGCGGGTGCGCTTGAACAAGTCGCCGGCGTGCGGGTGACGCCGTTTTGGCGCACGGTAGAGGATTGCCTGCTGCGCGCGCCGTTTTCGTATGGCCTGGCGATTGCCGATTCTGCATTGCGAGCAAAGGGCGTATCGCGCGATGACTTTTGTGAGCGGCTTCGTATGGATTGTGAAGGCAAGCGCGGGTATCGCAGGGCACGGGTGATCGCGTCGTATGCGGACGGGCTGTCCGAAAACGGCGGCGAGTCTCGTTTTCGGGCGTTCTTTATTGCGTACGGCTTTCCGGTTCCGGAGCTGCAGGTGGAGTTTCGTGATCCGCTCGATCCGAGCCAAGTGTTTCGCGTTGATTATTTTTGGAGGCTCGAGGACGGAACGTGTGTGATTGGCGAGCTGGACGGAAAGGGGAAGTATGCCTTGCAGAACGACGAGGGTCGGGAGTCGATCGACCCATTCGTGGCAGAACGTCAGCGGGAGTCCCATCTGACAATGCTCGGACACAAGGTGCTTCGGTTTACGTTTGATGAGCTCAAGAATCCGGGGAAGCTGGTTGAGAAGATGAGGCTGGCGGGTATTCCGCGACGGGCCGATTTGGCTGAGGAATGGAGACGGCAGTGGTATGGGTGCTGAGGGGTGCAACTGACGCGGATGTGGTTGTTCCTGCCGAGTTTGTCTCGATCTGTAACAGCAAGGGGCCGTTTGGCCTCGTAACTGTTACAGATTGAGACGGAAGGTTGGCGCCAGCTGAAAGGTCTCAATCTGTAACATCTAGAGGCCGAAAACCTGTCTACTTGTTACAGATCTAGACGTTTGACAACGGGGCTGGAGAATATCTCGATCTGTAACATCTAACGGCCAAAATTCAATCCAACTGTTACAGATTGAGACAAAGGCTAGGCGCAGTGCCGAAAGATCTCGATCTGTAACATTTGGAAGGTTAAAGACGGTCTACCTGTTACAGATTGAGACGTTTTGCTGGAACGGCCGGAGCATTGCCGTGCTGTCTCCGTTTGCCCTCACATCTCTCTCGTCTCTCCGTTAGCCGATATGTCCGGCTTTAGTTTGCTGCATTAGGTGATAATGGACAAATGTTCAAGTTAATCGTGAGGGAGGAGCTCGATATGGCGACTGCCGATCGTCCCACGTTGTTTATCAATGCGACCGTTCTGGATGGCTCGGAGCATATGGAGCCACAGCCCGATATGGCCGTGGCCGTTGAACGCGGTGTCATCACCTGGATTGGTCCGAGCGCCGTGGCGCAAGCACCTGCAGGTGCCGAGGTTATCGACCTGGCCGGCGCGTATCTCATGCCCGGTCTCATCAATATGCACGTGCACCTGTGCGGCTCGGGCAAGCCTGTCTCGGCCGGCGATGCGGGCGCGCTGATGAAGAAGCTCGATAATCCCGTGGGGCGCGCCATCGTGCGCCATATTCTTAAGGGCAGCGCCCAACAACAACTGGCAAGTGGCGTGACCGCGGTGCGCGGCGCGGGCGATCCGCTGTTTGCCGACATCGCCGTTCGTAATGCCATCGACGCTGGCAAGTATCAAGGTCCTCGCCTGGTGGCGCCGGGAACGGGCGTCACGGTGCCGGGCGGCCATGGTGCGGGCTTGTTCGCCCAGGTGGCCAACAGTCCCGCCGAGGCAGCCGAACAGGTGCGCGACCTGTATGCGCGCGGTGCCGACGTCATTAAGCTGTTCGTAACGGGCGGCGTGTTCGACGCCACCGAGGTGGGCGAGCCGGGCGTGCTGCGCATGCCGGTCGAGGTTGCCGCGGCGGCGTGCAAGGCTGCGCACGAGGTGAGCCTGCCGGTTATGGCCCATGTCGAGAGCACCGAGGGCGTGAAGGCCGCGCTTGAGGCCGGCGTTGACACGATTGAGCACGGCGCTCCGTTGACGCCCGAGATTCTGGAGCTGTACCGTGGCGCCGCGGGCACGCAACTCGAGGGGCGTGCGCCCAGTGTTACCTGCACTATCAGCCCGGCGCTGCCGTTTGTATTGCTCGACCCGAAAAAGACCCATTCGACCGATACGCAAAAGAAGAACGGCGATATCGTGTGCTCGGGTATTATCGAGAGCGCTCGTGCCGCACTGGAAGCTGGCGTTAAGGTGGGCCTGGGCACGGACTCGAGCTGCCCGTTCGTGACGCAGTACGACATGTGGCGTGAGGTGGCCTATTTTGCCAAGTATGTCGGCGTGAGCAACGCCTTCGCGCTGCATACGGCCACGCAGGTCAATGCCGAGCTGCTGGGGCTGGGCGGCGAGACCGGCACAATCGAGTGCGGTAAGGCCGCCGATATCCTGGTGACGCGCAAGAACCCGCTCGATGACCTGCGCGCCCTGCGAGAGCCGATGCACGTGATGTGTCGTGGCAATCTGATGCGCAAGCTCAAGGTGAAGCATATTCCCGAGGTGGACGCCGAGCTCGACACGATTATGGCCATGCCGTCCGAGGCGCTGGCCGAGGAGCTCGCCCGCGACGGCGTGGCGTAAGCGCGCGATATGGCGATGCGACAAAGGGACAATCCTTTTGTCATAATCAGAAAAAGCCGAGGTCCCAGTGCGAGGCCTCGGCTTTTATTTGTCCCATGGTATGGCGGCTATGAGCGCGTCTCCATCTTGGCGTGGCACTTGGGGCAGGTGACGCGGATCTTGCCCTTGCCCTTGGGGACGGAGAGCATCTGGCCGCAGTTGGGGCACTTGAGATATGCCGTGGTCTTGCGGCCCTTCCACATCTTCTTGGCCGTACGCTTGGCACGCTCAAAGTCTTCCTTGCTGGTACCAGCGGCATGCGAAGCGTTTGCGGCCGCAGTCCCGCCGCCCAAGCTGGCGACGAATTTGCCCAGGCAGGGGACGTTGGCAGTCGCGGCAACGAAGGAATCATTTTCCTTGCGGCGGGCGTCGATGTTTTTGGACAGGCCACGCAGCACGCCAATCACGATAACGGCGATGGCGATCCAGCTGAGCCACTGGATACGGGCTACCGATCCAATCATCGCGATGACGATGCCGGCAAAACCCATCACGATGGTGAGTTCGTCAGCGCCATTGCGGCCCTTCATAAAGTCATTCATGCAAATTGCCTTTCATTCGATATGCCGCACGCCTTTATACCCGATTTAGAGCAAGGGGGACAGGTTAATCTGCACCAATGTGGTGCAAACGTACCTGTCCCCGGAATACCAAGACGGTGCAAAGAAGTCTGTCCCCAATGCCCCAATTACTTGGAGAGTTTGTCGACGACGCGTTCGATTTCGGCGAGCTTGGCGGCTTTGAGGTCTTCGTCGCCCGATTCGATTGCCGAAGTCACGCAGCCCTCGATATGCGCCTTGAGCACGTCGGCGTTAATGCGCGCGAGGAGCGCCTGTGTTGCCATGAGCTGCGTGGAGATGTCGACGCAGTAACGGTCCTCCTTGACCATTCGCAGGATGCCGTCGATCTGTCCGCGTGCCGTCTTGAGCATACGGGTCACCGATTTATGGTCTGCCATCATGGCGGGTCCTCGTTTCTGGTCGATCTTCCGGATGCCCCCCCTGTCAGTTGCGGTGAAATACGGACTGTTTAAGGGCCTAGGGCGGCTCAACAGTCCGTATTTCACCGCAACTTCTGAGGGGGGGGCAGGTGGCGTCTGCTACGCGGCGGTCACGGATAGGGCGTGGAACTTCTCGCCGGCGTCCTCGACGGCGGCAGCGAGCTGCTCAGCGGTCACGGTGTCGGCGCACTCCACCTGTACGGTCTGAGTCTCATGATCGGCGTCGGCGTCGGTCACGCCGGCTATGTTGAGCAACGCCGTCTCGACGGTGGCGTCGCAGTGGCCGCACATGAGGCCGGTAGTCTTGATTGTGTAACGCATGGGTATTCCTCTCTGTTGTGTCGGCTTTCCCAGGCACCCGACCTTGACCTTCAAGCCGTCGCTCGCGTACCAAAGTACGCGTCGCTCCTCTTTCAGGTCGATCTCGGGCACCTGGAAAACCCGTTCTAAATGGACGTAATGGTGAGCCTATTTTGCCACTTTAGGCTTAAAGGTTCGCAGGCGCAGAGCATTGCTTACGACGCAGACACTCGACAGGCTCATGGCCGCGGCGCCAAACATCGGCGAGAGTTGCCAACCGGTGAGGGGGAAGAACACGCCCGCCGCCAGCGGAATGCCGATGCCGTTGTAGAACAGCGCCCAGAACAGGTCCTGCTTGATGTTGCGGATCGTGGCGCGCGACAGCTCGATGGCGCGGGCGACGTCCATGAGGTCGCTGCGCATGAGTACCACGTCGGCGCCCTCCTTGGCGATGTCGGCGCCGGTGCCGATGGCAAGGCCCACGTCGGCGCGCGCCAGGGCGGGGGAGTCGTTGATGCCGTCGCCCACCATGGCGACCTTGCCGCCCGCATCCTGCAGCTCGCGCACGTGGCGTTCCTTGTCGGCGGGGAGGACGTCGGCGATGACCTGTTC
>CAJMHW010000034.1 GCA_905213325.1 Collinsella aerofaciens | reverse complement strand
CTGAGCTGGGCCTATGCCGGAATCTCTCCCACAGAAACCACCGAAGAGCCAAATATCTCAATCTGCAACATGTAGACCACTTTTGACCGTCTACCTGTTACAGATCAAGACAATAAGATAGTCAAACCCAAACTTTCCAAGCAGTTATGAAACATGGTTTCTAGTTTTCGGTATAACGAACATACTTTCGGTATCATTTAATGGTATTATGATATCGAAAGTATGTTCGTGATACCGAAAGGAGCCGCATGCGCCAGTTCGATTACGCCACAGTCCCAGCGGAACTCGAAGCAACTCCAATCACCAACCTCCTCCTCTCGATACGCGAGCATAAAGGCCGTCAGCTTGCTCTGAGTCAAGTCAAACCCGAACTTCTATCGTCCCTTATGGAGGAAGCTAAGATCCAAAGCACCCAATCCTCCAACGGACTTGAAGGAATTATTACCACCCAAAAAAGACTCAAAGCGATCATGGCGTATTCCGCCAAGCCAAGCTCCCGCGCAGAGGAAGAAATCGCTGGATACCGAGATGTGCTGTCGCTTATTCACGAGCAACACGATTCCATTCCCGTAACGCCATCGGTCATTTTGCAGTTGCATCGTGACCTCATGGCGCACACGGCAATCTCGTATGGAGGCCATTGGAAAGATAGCGATAACGAAATCGTCTCCATTGACGATCAAGGTAATCGATTTGTGCGCTTTAGGCCCCCTTCGGCTCTAGCAACCCCGGGACTTATTAAAGAAGCCTGCCAATCCCTCAACGATGCTTTATCTCGCCAAGTTTGCGACCCCCTCCTTATATCGCTCCGCTTTATCTTCGATTTTGTTAGCATTCATCCCTTCAACGATGGCAATGGCAGGATGAGCCGGCTCCTTACAACGCTGCTGCTCGAAAAGACTGGATACGACGTTGCGCGTTACATCAGCATCGAACGACTTATTGAAGACAACAAAGCGCTTTACTACAACGCCCTCGCTGCAAGCTCCACTGGATGGAATGAAAATCAAAACACCGAAGTACCCTTTATCCGTTTCATGCTCGGAACAACCCTGGCCGCCTACCGAAAGCTCGAGCAGCGTACCTTAATTGAATCAAGCACTCGTCCCATGTCGAAGCAAGCGCGCATCGCTGTTCTATTTCAACAGAGACCCGGCGTCATTAAGAAATCCGACATCCGATCAAACTGCCCCGATATCAGCGAGGTTACCGTTAAACGAACCCTCGGTCAGCTTGTTAGCTGCAGCGCAATCGAAAAAACAGGAGCGGGTCGTTCGACGGGCTACATACTCAAAGACGTCCATGCTCTAGAACTATTCTTGCAATCCACAATACCCGACAGCGAGGCCGCAATAACAAAAGAGGCTCCAAAGGATAAGCTTCTTGAACGTGTAAACCGCGCCGAGGATGAAAGCAGAGAGGGGCTCTATGAAGACTACGATTCATTCTCAAGGGACATAAAGACGAAATACGGAGTCTAGTCATATCCCAGAATAGTCTCATCCTTGTTGCCCAAAATTATTTACGCGTCATTGTGAAGCGATAATCCCCGCGCCGGCAGGGGGCAGAAGTATCGCCTGCAGCGTTAGCTAGCAGATGACCTGCGTGTGTTCCTCGATGGCGGCACGATTCTCAGCGGCGATACCCGGTTCGCACACCACGGCATCCAGGCTGTCCAAGCGACAGAAGGTGTAGAAGTCGCGCTTGCCAATCTTGCTGGAGTCGGCGATCAGATAGCGCGAGTCTGCCTTGCTAAAGGCGAGCTGCTGGATACGGCCCTCGTCCATGTTGGACGTAGATACGTCGCCATCCAGAATGCCGTTGGCGCCGATAAACGCAGCGTCGATACCCAGTGCACGCAGGGTATCCTCGGCCGTTGGTCCCACAAAAGCGGCGGTGCGGCGACGGTACATGCCGCCCACCAGGCACAGGTCGCAGTCTTCGCGCGCCTCGAGCAGGTTAAACACCGAAAGCGAATTGGTCACAATGCGCAGGCGAAACGCCGGCAGCATCGAGGCCATCTGCTCAACCGTGGTGCCCGTGCCCAAAAAGATGGTCGAGCCTTCCTCGATAAGCTCCACAGAACGGCGCGCAATCTGCAACTTTTCCTCGGCATGCTTCGTGCGCTTTTCGCTGTGCGAATACTCATGGCGCAGCATAGCGTGTGGACGGCCCTGCGCACTGCGAGCTCCGCCGTGCACGCGCTCGATCTCGCCCAGGCTCGCAAGCTCCTCAAGGTCACGGCGGATCGTCATATCCGAGACACCTAACGCATCCGAAATCTCCTTGACCGAGACCGTTCCCTGTTCCTCGAGCAGCTGCCGAACCTTATCCTGTCGCTCCGCTTTAATCACGATGAGTCCTCGCCGTTCCACGCTCACGTCAATTCAAACAATAACGAACAAATTGTATCAGACTCGCGCGCGTCAGAAATGAACGCCCGCACAGCTCCAATCATCACTTTTTTGAGAAAAATACCCCCTGCTTTAGTGGGGTGTAGTGATAATCTCGCCTGTTCGCGCTACAGTTTGTCCGAAATACCTCGATGTTAGGAACCAAATGATCACTTCCGAGCTTTTCGGCACCGCGCCGTGCGGTACCCCCGTTCATTGTTACACCCTCAACGGGCCCGAGATCTGCGTTCGCATTATGGACTATGGCGCCACCGTGTTGGGCATCGACGTGCCCGACATCCCCGGCAACGCGCGCGATGTGGTGCTGGGCTTCGATAAGCTCGAGGATTACTTTGACAACCCCGCCTGCTTTGGCGCGACCATCGGACCTGTGGCCAACCGCACTGCAGGTGCCACGATCACCATCGCCGGCACGGACTGGCATATGCCCGCCAACGAGGGCACCAACAACCTGCACAGCGATCTTGAGCATGGTCTGCACAAGCGCGTATGGGACGTTGAGCTCGACGAGGTCCACAATGCCGTGCGCATGACCACCTCGCTTGAGGACGGTGAGCTGGGCCTTCCCGGCAACCGCACCTTTACGGCCGTGTTTACCGTGACGCGCACCGGCTGCTTCCGTATCGAATATGGCTGTGAGAGCGACCGCGCCACGTACGTGTCCATGACCAACCACACGTACTTTAACCTTGCCGGTCACAACGCCGGCATGGACTGTGAGCACTTCTTTGTTGCTAACGCTGCCCACTACCTGCCCATCAACGAGCAGAATATCCCCACCGGAGAGATCGCTCCGGTCGAGGGCACGCCGTTTGACTTCCGTGAGCTGCGCCCCGTCGCGCCCGGCATGGAAGCCGACGACCCGCAGATTAAGCAGGCCCGTGGCTACGACCACTGCCTGTGCATCGATGGCTATCAGTACGGCCGTAATCTGCGCCGCGCGATGCACGTCGAGGAGATGTGGACCGGCCGTGAGCTGGACTATTACACCACTGCCCCGGGCGTGCAGCTCTACACCGGCAACTGGCTGGGCGACGAACACGCCAAAGACGATGCCAACTACGGTTGGGGCGCCGGCTTTGCCCTCGAGGCCGAAATGTATCCTGACACGCCGCACCATGCGCTGTTCCCCCAGGGCATCGTGGGCCCCGGTCATCCCTACAGCAATGTGATCGAATACCACTTTATGAGGCACTAGGCCCACAACGCGACATATCGCACAGCAACGCCCGCCGGCACACCGCCGACGGGCGTTTTTCATCTTTTGGGCTCTTTTTCGCTGTGACTGTATGAGTGACATATCAAAACTATGCCCATTTACTACGTTTAGCCCGGGATGCTCGACCATGCACCGGTTTTTGTTAAATGCGCGAGCCGTCTACCTGCGGTTTTGTTTTTCTCAAATTCGACATGCTCGGCGATAACCGATCAAACGTAGTAAATGGGCATAGTTTTTGACAGGCGGCATCGCGCGCGTCCCTCGCAAGGGCAAAATGATCCGTTTTCCTCCGTCCCCAAGGGATCAGTTGAACAGATTGTCGATGGGATCGGGGGCGGAACTGGGGAGATAGCGGATTTCTAGCTCTATGCCGAGTTCTTGCAGCTCTTTGAAGGCGGCGATGTCCATATCGTCTACGGCAACGGCAGGCGTTGCAGAGCGTTTGCCCTCCCCTGTCTGCATATGGCCAATGCTGATCTTGGTTATTGGCACACCACCCTTAACCAGCGCGAGCGCATCTGCGGGTGAGGCCACCATGACCAGAATCCATTGACGCGGCGTTGCGGTATGAATGATATCGATGGTCCTTTGCACCGAGAAAAACCGTGTCCAAACGCCTTCTGGCGCCGCCACCCTCATGGGTGCCCATTGGCGCGAATCCGCCGCGATCTCATCGTTGACGATTAGGACAAGGTTGGAACCAGTCGCCTCGTTCCACAGCTCAATGTCTTGCCCGCAAATAAACCGGTCGTCGATGCGTGTGAGAAGAATCTTGGGTTGAGCCATCGCCACCCCATTCTGTTTGAGACCCGTAAGAGCAAGACATCGCGTCTCCAATATTAGTGCATTTAAAGTGAGAAAAGCCGTCAGAACACTTGCGCGGATGTGCGATGTCCCGTATCATAGACAGCCGTTGACGCCTCAGTTGCGTCATCATATGGCCGCCAGCGTAGCTCAGTTGGTAGAGCACCGCTCTCGTAAAGCGGGGGTCACCGGTTCGAGCCCGGTCGCTGGCTCCATTGCACAAGATAGCCGCCTTTGGGCGGCTTTTTTGTTGTCGATTATGGGCGCGCGCCAATCCACGCATCGCCACGTCGATCGCTTCCTACTCAAAAACAGAAAACCCCACCAAACGTGATTTCCCTTAGGGAAACACGCTTGGCGGGGTCGTAGCGTGATTCCCCTAGGGGAATCACGCCATCAGACGAACAGCTCAACCGAGCAGCTCGTTACTCCTCCCAGTAAGCGTCGGCAAGCAGCTTACTCGGCGAACGCATTACCAAAGCTGTTGCCGCCCACATACGTCTCGACCAGGGTAAGGTCGGGATTGAACACGACTGTGTCAGCGTCGCGCCCCGGCATAATGCTACTGCACTTATCGTCGACAGGGGCTAGCAAGCGATGCCGGGGCCGTCACCCAAACTCTTACAGCTCGGTCACGACAACGCCGTTGTAGACCTCGTCCCAACGGTCCATGACCAGATGGCCGGTCATGGGATCCATGGCGTTGAGCTTGCCGCAGGTGTTGGCGGTACGCAGCACCGTCTCGTCGTCTGCGCCGGCAGCGATGGCATGCGCGAAGCCTGCGATAGTGGAGTCACCAGAGCCCGTGGCGTTAACGGCAGGGATATCGGGCGTCTTTGCGCGGAACGCACGGCCATTGTGGAAGCCAACGGAGCCGGCAGCACCCATGGACACGACGACCCAGGGGATATCGGAGAAGCGGGCATCAGAGGCGAGCGCGGCGCGGAGCTCGTCCACATCGTCGGTGGTAAAGCTCATGCCCAGAAGGCCGTTAATTTCGGTCAGGTTAGGCTTAACCAGCTCAGGCTTGACCTCGGACTTGAGCGCAGCCTCAAGCGAGGCACCCGAGGTATCGAGCAGCACCTTGGCGCCGGCGTTCTCGGCAATGCCCGTGATCTTGGCATAGTAGTCCGCCTCGACGCCGCGGGGCAGCGAACCCGAGATGGTAACGACATCGGCCTTGCTCGCAAGCTCGGCGAACTTGGCGGTAAAGGCATCGAGCTCCTCGGGGGCAATCGTCGGGCCGCTCTCGAGCAGCTCGGTCTGGTTGCCGGCATGAAGGATATTGAGGCAGATGCGGGTCTCGCCCTTGATGGGCACAAAATCATTCTTAATGCCGTTGGCATCCATGAGCTCGGCCATATAGGCGCCCATATGACCACCAAGCAGGCCGGTTGCCACGACATCGTCGCCCAGCTGGCCCAGGACGCGGGCCACGTTGAGGCCCTTACCGCCGGCGGTCTTTTCGGGCGTCACGCGGTTGACGTCGTCGATAATGAGCTCATCAAGCTGATAGCGCGTATCGACGGACGGGTTCATCGTAACGGTGAGGATCATTTCTAGCTCCTTATCTCGCAGGCTCCTTATGCCTTGCAAAACGAATTGGCTACATGCGACTACAGAATCTCAATCGTGAACGAGCGGACGACGGTCTCCTTGGGCTTGGCGACAAGGCAGCCGCGCTTATGCTCAAGCACGTCGTCTTCATCGGAACAGGTCGAAAGGCCGCCCCAGGGCTCAACTGCCACAAAATCGCCCTCGGGCTTACTCCACACAATGAGATACGGGAAGCCCTCAAAGCTCAAGCGAACGCCCTTGTCCTCGCCCTTTTTGGAAAGCGTGACCTGACGGCTCTCGAGCACGTCAAAGATGGTCTCCGCAAAATCGAAGAGCTCATGTGACAGAGGCAGCGTCTTTCCCACCATGGGGTTCTTGGAGCGGTTGGTCACGTCAATCAATCCGGTCGAGGGAACGGCGGTGCAGAGCTCCACAGCCTCGTCTTTCTCAAAACGCAACTCGTAGTCCGTATAGGCCTCGCCCTCATCGAGCGGACACCTAAAGCCGGGATGTCCACCGATAAAGAACGGCATGTCCTCGGTGCCCTCGTTGGTAGCCTCATAGGCGACGCGCACACCGGCGTCCTCGAGCGTATAGCGGGCGACAAGTTTAAACGGATACGGATAATCGCTCAGCAGCGCGGCGTTATCCTCGGATGCCAGGCACATAGCCAGCTCGTTTGTGCTTTGGCTCAACAGCTTCCACTCCTGCTTGCGCGCAAAGCCGTGGCGGGCGAGCTTCACATGATGTCCGGCAAACGTCATGGCGCTGTTATCGCGCAAACCTCCGCAAATCGGGAAGCAAATCGGTGCCTGGCCGGACCACACGGCGGGATCGCCCTGCCACAAGTACTCGCGACCTCCAGCCTCAATCGAGGTAAACGAGCCGCCGGCCGTGGAGACCTTGATAGAAATCGAATCGTTGGAGAGAGCGTATTCCATTGTCCATCCTTTCGAACAACTGCTTTTTGCTCGCAAGAACCCGTCTCGGCCCTGACCAAAGGACAAACCCGCACGTTCATCGATGCGTCCGGTTTCCCAGCCATGCAACGGGGTACCATACAGACATTGATGCAATTACAGCTGAAAGGCCTTCTTATGCGAACCATCATCCTTTATGCCTCACGCCACCACGGCAATACGAAAAAGCTCGTGGACGCCATCGTCGAGGCGCACCCCGAAATCGATACCCTCGACGTGAGGTCACTCGGTAAAAACGAGTACCCCGACCTGCACGAATATCATCTGATCGGCGTCGCCACGGGCATCTATTACTCCGAGATCGACAAGGACATGGCACGCGTGCTCACGAACGTACTGCAGCCGCAGGACAAGGTGTTTGGCCTTATGACCTACGGTGGCAAAAACAAGTGGTACGGCAAGGATATCGATGGCATCTGCCGCATGAGACAGGCCATCTTTATGGGTGTCTACGGCTGCCCCGGCTTTGATACGTGGGGGCCGTTCAAGCTCGCCGGCGGCGTCCAGAAGGGGCACCCAACTGCCGAAGAGATTAAGGGAGCCGTCGACTTCTTCGACAAAATCGAAGACGAGTACGGCGACATCATCGTCGAAGAGTATGCCAAGCGCGAGAAGCGTCTAGCCTACGAGAAGGAGCATCCTGCAGGAGGTCTGGTGGCCGGCGTCAAGCGCACGGCAAAGAAGATCGCTAACAAGCTGTAACTGTAAAGGTGCTTTTGAGCGTTTAACCCATACGGCGGGTCCGAGCAGATTCGGGCCCGCCGTCTTTTTCTATCGTTAATCGGTAAAGGCGTTGCCGACGCTCTGGCCGCCAACATACGTCTCGACGAGGGTGAGCTCATGGTCGAACACGACAAAGTCGGCGTCGCGACCCGGCATGATGCTGCCGCACTTATCCTCGATGTGCGCAGAGCGAGCCGGCACCTCGGTTGCCATGCGAATGGCGATATCAGCGCTGGCGATGCCCCAATCGACAATGTTCTTGACGCCCTGGGCAAGCGTGAGCACCGAGCCGGCAATGCTCTTGCCGTCGGCGAGCCAGCACAGGTTGTCCTTCATGATGACGTCCATGCCGCCGCTGGTGTAGCTGCCCTCGGGCATGCCGCCGCAGCCAAGGCAGTCGGTGATGAGCACCGTGTGCTGCCAGCCCTTTGCCTGCAGCAGCGCCTTGATGGCGGCAGGGTTTACGTGCTTGCCGTCACAGATGATCTCGGCGTAGGTCTCGGGCGTGGACATGGCAGCGCCCACGACACCGGGCTCACGGTGATGCAGCCCGCGCTGGCCGTTATAGGTATGCGTAAAGCAGCTGGCACCGGCGTTGATGGCGGCGATGCACTCATCGTAGGTGGCGTCGGAGTGACCGATGCTGGTCACCACACCCTTGGCGTTCAGAGCAGCCGCATAAGCAGCGGCACCGTCGCGCTCGGCCGCCATGGCGCTCTTAACGATGCGACCGCCCGCAGCCTCCTGCCACTGATCGAAGACCTCCTCGGAGGGATCGATAAGATAAGCGGGGTTCTGCGCGCCCACGTGCTTCATGGTAAAGAAGGGGCCCTCCAGATAGATGCCCTGAATGCGAGCACCGCAGAAGTCGGGGCCGCGACCCTCGTCCGCCTGGGCGATGGCGGCGCAGGCATCCTTGATCTGCTCGACGCCATCGGTGAACGTCGTGGGCAGCCAGCTGGTGGTACCGCGACGGGCGAGCTCGGTCGAGCTGATATCAATGCCCTCGGGATCGTTATCGGTAGTCGAGTGGTTATAGAAGCCATGGATGTGAGTATCGACCATACCCGGTGCGATCCACGATCCCGTGTAGTCCTTGATCTCGCAAGAGGGCTCGTCGGCCTGCCAGGCGCCAAAAACGCCATCCTCGACCATAAGATAGCCGCCCAGTTGCGGGCCTGCCGGCAAGAAGAACTTGTCAGCCTTAATTGCGTACGTGCTCATATGCACTCCTTGCTTCTAAAGCAGTTGACTGTGGTAATGCTTATACCCGGTCCATGTAAAAACAAAAAGCGCCCGCCCGCCGTTATGAGCGGACGGGCGCCCTTACAGGGGGACGCGATTAAGCGGTGAAGGGGTGAATCGTCACGCCCTTAACCACGCGGTTGACCGTGCCGGTGGGGCTCGGCGTATCGGGCGTGTTGCCCACGCGCACGGAGTTGAGCAGGCTGATAGCCTGGGCAAACATCACGAACGGCAGGGCAAGATAGCCCTCGGGAAGCGCCTCGTAGCCCTTAAAGGTGAAGGACTCGCCCTCGTAGACGGTAGCGCCATCCTGCTGAACGGCAACGGTGTGCTGAGCGATCTTGTCGCCACCGATCTCGTTGAGGATGTCGATGTCGTACTGACGGGTGTAGGCGTCGTTGTTGACGAACACGAAGACGAGCGTCTTATCGTCGACGAAGGACTTAGGTCCGTGACGATAGCCCATGGAGGTGTCGTAGGAAGTAGCAACCAGACCGTGAGCGAGCTCGAGGATCTTGAGCTGGCTCTCCTGGGCAAGGCCACCAAAGGAGCCAGAACCCAAGTAGGTCACGCGGTTGAAGTCGCCAGCCAGGTAATCGGCGATCTCAGGCTCACGGGAGATGACCTCCTCGCCCATCTTGGCAATCGTCTCGACCCACTCGGCCTTCTGCTCGTCAGAGGCAGTGTCGAAAATAAGGGTGGAGAGCAGGGTCATGCAGGTGTAGGAACCGGTCATGGCGAAGCCCTTGTCGTTGGCGCGCGGGATGAGCAGCGTCAGCGCATTGGGATCATCGGCGGACTCGACGGCGAGCTTGCCCTCGGGAGCGCAGGTGATGTTGAGGAACTTGACGTTGTGGACGAGCTCCTTGGCAACGGCAACGGCGGCAAGGCTCTCGGGGCTGTTGCCAGAGCGGGCAAAGGAAACCACGAGCGTGGGATCCTCGGCGCGCAGGAAGTCGCGCGGGGCGCTCACGATGTCGGTCGTGGCGATGGGCTTAAAGTCGTAGAGATCAGTGTTGCCAGCGTGACGCAGGTACGGGGCGCAGGTATCGCCAACGTAGTCGGACGTACCGGCACCGGTGAAGACAACGGACAGACGACCCTCGCCCATAGCGCGAGCCTCGGCCAGGAAGGCCTCGATGGCCTCCTTGTTCTCGCGATAGATGTTGAGCGTATCACGCCAAAGCTCGGGCTGCTGAGCAATCTCGGCCGTGGTGATCTGGGCGCCGAGCTCGGTGAGCTCCTCGACACTCTTCTCGAACATTTCTAATACCTCTCTCTAGAAGTAATCCTCTGACGTGCAATTATACACTTCGGTTGGTTATCTGGTAGTAACCAGTTAAATGCAAAGAATCACCATATGGAAACGATGCGAGCACTAGTTACTGCGCTGGTGGTAAACCTTGTATTTAAACTGATCGGCACGAGCAACCGAGAGTGTGTACTCCACTACCTCGTTTGACTCGTTATACGTAGTCCTGACCAAATCGAGCACAGGCGAGCCCTCGACAATTCCCAAAAGGTGGGCATCGGTGGGACGGGCTATGCTCGCATAGAACTCCTCTTCGGCCACGCGAATCTTTTGCTGAAAGTCCTGCTCAATCACATCGTAAAGCGGCTTACGCTCCAGCAGCGGTCGCTTTAGGGACAGAAATTGACGAACCGGTAGATAGCTGCGTTCGACCATCATGGGCATGTTGTCGGCAGAGCGAAGGCGCTTGAGCTTAAAAATGCGATCACCGATGCGCAATCCCATATGCTCGGCCAGATTCTTATCGGCCTCCATCTCGCAAAACTCGAGAATCGTGGTCTCGGGTTCTCGACCCATCGCGCGCATCTGCTCGGTAAAGCTGTAGGACTGCATAAGATTGGTTGCCTTTGCCGAACGGTCGGTCACAAAGGTACCGCGACCGTGCTGCCGAACCACCAGTCCTAAACGCTCCAGTTCCTGCAGAGCCAGGCGTACCGTAGTGCGCGAGAGACCATAGCGCTCCGAAAGTTCGCGCTCGGAAGGAATCATGTCACCGGCGCGATATTCATGGTTAATCTTTTCGGTCAGAATATCGACCAGCTGATCGTACAGCGGTTGCTTACGCGCTCCGATCGCCATCCTATCCTCCCTTTTGCTCGAATTCGACTAACTACCTAGGGTGTTATGCATTATCTGTCTGCCACACCCGAATCATTAAGAAAACAAAAGCCGCGCGCTCTTTCGAGCACGCGGCTTTTAACATACACATGGCTTAAGGGGTCGGGGTGTGAGCCGCGTAGGGACACACCCCTCAAGCTAGAGCCTTACCAGATGCTCGGCCAGAGACCAAGCGGGCCAGCGCCCAGGATGCCAAGGACGAAGAGCAGGAGAATGCCCTTGGTCGGGGTCCAGCTGTGCTTAGCGAACATGTAGTAAAGCAGCAGCGTAAGCATAAGCGGGACGAGCTTCGGGACGATGGTGTTGAGGGTGTCGGCAACAGAGAAGTTGACCGGATCCTCGGTAACGGTGCCGTAGGTCACGGACTCCATGCCGTTGCCCAGATCGGTGACGCCGCACTCGACAGCGTTGCCGTCGGCATCGGAAGCGGTAAGGGCGTTGCCGTCCTTATCGGTCATGGCGATGGTACCGGCCTCAGCGGTCTCGGTATCGATGCCCTCCATACCGGTGAAGTTTTCGGCCTCCTTCTCGGAGACGATCACGGTAGTAGCGGAGAGACCACGGGTGGTGCCGTTGGGGATCTGGAGGTTGATCTGGGTGCCACCCATGGTGACGACCAGGCAACCGACGACGAAGACGCCCATGATGGAAGCGGCACGCGTGAAGGCCTGCATGTTGGCGGTCAGAGCGTCAATAGCGCTGGTGCCAAGCTTGTAGGACCAGTTCATGAGCCAGAAGCGCAGAGCGAACTGGACGACGTTGAAGATCACCAGGAAGATGATCGGTGCAGCGGCGTTGCCGTTGATGGCCATGTTGGAGGTGATGCCGGCCGTGATAGGCACGAGCGTCAGCCAGAACAGGGCGTCACCGATACCACCGAGCGGGCCCATTGCGGCGACGCGGACGGCGCGGATCGTGGGGATGTCAACCTTGTTCTGCTCGAGCGAAAGCACGATGCCCATAACAAAGGTGACAAGGAACGGGTGGGTGTTGAAGAACTCCAGGTTGTGGCTCATGGAAGCCGCGAGGTCGTTCTTGTTGGTGTGGATCTTCTCCAGACCGGGGATGATGGAGTAGAGCCAGCCAGCGGCCTGCATGCGCTCGTAGTTGAACGATGCCTGCAGGAAGCAGGAGCGCCAAGCCATCTTGTTGAGGGTCTTCTGGTCGAGCTGCGGAGCAGGAGTGAGATCCTCGTAGTGCTCCGGGATCACATACTCATTAGATGCCATCTTCGAAGTCACCTCCGTCAGAAACAGCTGCACCCTTCAGCTCGGTCTGCTGCTGGAAGTCCCAGAAAGCGATGCCGAAGCCGATGAGAGCGAGGATGAGCAGAGCAGGGGTTGCCAGCGAATCGTTGGCAACGGTGATGAGCGCGAGGCCAAAGCCCATGAGGAAGAAGCCCCACATATCGCGGTTCATCATAACCTTGAGCAGGACGGCGAAGCCGACGAAGCGCATCATGCCGCCTGCAGCGGACAGACCGGTCTGCAGCCAAGTCGGGATGGCGGAAGCGATGGTCTGACCAATGGTAGCGCCAGCGATGAAGAACAGGGTGACGACGACAGCGAAGATCAGGCCGAGCAGAGCCATGGCGAAGTAGTTCAGGCGCTCGATGCCCTTGGTGTCCGCGTTGTGAGCCATGTTATCGGCCGTGGACATAAGCGGGGACATAAGCGTGAAGACCAGGGTAACGCCGAGCTGGCCAAGCAGAGCGAACGGAATGGCGAGACCGACTGCCGCGTTGGGCTCGAGGCCCGTGGCGATAGCGAGAATGGCTGCCATGATGCCGCCGATGACGGCGTTAGGCGGCTGAGCGCCTCCGATCGGCATGTTGCCGATCGTCATGAGCTGATAGGTACCACCCACGAGAAGACCGGTGTTGAGGTCGCCAAGGATAAGACCGATGACGGCGCCGGTGACGATGGGCTGATAGAGAGACTCGAGGAAGTCAAACTGGTCGATTGCCGCGATGAACGTGACGACGAAGACCAGAGCGATCTGGATGATCGAGTATTCCATCTTGCTCCTCCTTTCAAAATGTATGTACGCACTTTGGATTTCACGTACAGAACGTCAGGGTTTCACTCCTGACAACGTGGATCACGAGGATTACGAGAAGAGCTTGCTCGTGTCCTCAACAGGCGTGCTCGGAACGCGCCTGATCTCCAACTCCACCCCCAATTCCTGCAGCTCTTTAAACGCAGCGACATCCTCGTCGTTAACTGCGACGGAGGTGGCGACTTGGCGCTTTCCTTCCGACATGTGCATGTTGCCGATGTTTACCTTCTTTATAGGCACACCGCCCTTGACGAGCGTAAGCACGTCTTCCGGTGTTTCGGCCACGATGAAGATCTTCTGGCGCGGGCTCGCCTTGCCAATGACGTCGATGGTCTTCTGCAGAGAGAAGAAACGCGTAGCGACGCCGGCGGGAGCGGCCATCTTCATGAGGTTCTGGCGCATGGTGTTGGACGCCACGTCGTCGTTGGCGACGAGGATGAGGTTGGAGCCCAGGGTGGAGTTCCACTGGGTGGCAACCTGACCATGAACCAGTCGGTTATCGATGCGGGTAAGAAGAATGTTGGGTTCTGCCATGTTGATCAGCTTCCTTTCGTTATTTGCTGACGACAGTTACTTGATCTCCTGAATCGCGTAACGCGAAACATCTACGACGGCTCCGGATCGGACTTTGATCTGGACCTTCTCGCCTTCGATGCCTTTGACGGTTCCGTAGATACCGCCGGCGAAAAGAACCTCTTGACCCGGCTTGAGCTCGGTGTGCAGCTCCTTGAAGTACTTCTGCTTCTTCTTCATGTTGATTTGCGACCAGATGGTGTAAATCAAGCCCATGATGACAAGCAGGCCTAAAAGGGCGACCGAGGAGCTCAGGACGTTGGCTCCGAAATCGGCCATTAGATGCCGTCCTCGTCGCCGAAGATATCCTCTTCGTCGGAGCCGGCAACGGATGCGACCGTCTGGGCGGTGATGCCCGTCTGGCCAACGGTCACGGCCTGCTCGCCAAGCTCGGCGAGCGTGGCGTTGCCGCGGAGGAACAGAAGCTCAATAACCATGGGAAGGTTGGTGCCGGTCAGAACCTCGACGTTGTCGACATCCTGGGCAATCATCATCGCCTGGTTGAACGGGGTGCCACCAAGCAGGTCGGTAAAGACGAGCACGCCATCGCACTCCTCGCGCATGGCGGTAATAGCGGCGCGGAGATCCTCACCGTAGGAAGCAGCCTGGTCGCCCTCAAAAGGAACGACGGTAAAAGCGGGCTGGTCGCCAGCAACCATAGCGATAGCGCTTGCGAGGCCGGGTGCGAACTGTCCATGACCGGTAAGAATAAAGCCAACCATTCAAATTTCCCTTCCGAAGGTGTGTACAATCTGAGTCCGATGATTTTCGGAAGCCAGCGGGCGCTCGCCCTTAAAGCTTCTTAGAAAGCGTTCTTTGAAGACCAGTGGTTTCTAAACTGGTAGTAACCACGTGACGTGTTGTTGTCACTATATCACCCCAGAAGAGGTCGCTTTCGTTGATTCATACGGTAAAACGTTTTTGCACCGCTCACGGTGATATTTCGACCGTTTACCGGTCGTTAACACTTCTACCTGCGGTTTTGAAACCGTTTCGAAATGCTTTGGCAAAAGATCGGAACTTTTCCTGTCCCTAAACAACGCAGGGTGGCTAAAAATAGCGTGTAGAAAAATTGCAGGTCATTGTGAAGATATGTGAATTGGTCTTTTTGACTTAATACCAGTTAGAACCAGTTTTGAGATTATCGGTGAACGGTAGTTTTCGACCGTTCACCGGTTACTTGTAATCGTTTGCAGTTGTTTTCCCATATGAATCGGGGAAACCCGATGAAGCACTTGTGCGATCACGGGAAGTTTGGGCATTTGTCCTCATCCCCGCGCGCGCCAAACTCCAGCATCCAAAATGAGCCATAGCTCTCGCTATTCGTCTCACAAACATTACTTACTCTATTCTGTAATTGTTTATCGTTTATCATTAAGTATGATATAAGATACAAGTATCATCCAAGACATTGGTTGGAGGAGCTATGATCCGCTGGAACGTATCCAAATCGAATGAAGCCATCGACCGTGAACAGGCAATAGTCAAACTGAGGAAGCTCACTCGCTACTGCAAATGGGGCACAATCTGCACCATCGTGGCGCTCGCTCTGGCACTCCTCGCAGTCATTGCAATCGAACTTCTATTCATATTGCCTAGCCTCTCCCAAGGGTTCTGTCTCCAATCCGTAGATCTTACGGCTGGCGAAGGGCCAATTCTCGCTCTCGTCGGCGCCAACGAACAGACCCCTCTTATGCTTGTCGCGCACGACGGTCATACTGCCATAGGGAGCGGCATGATGGCATGCCTCGCGCTTGCCATCGCGCTAAGCGCATACAGGTTTTTCTCCGCCATTGAAAAGGCGGGCAGGCCCTTTGACCTCGAATGCATCCGCATACTACGTCAAATAGGACATTTGTTCCTTATCGGCGGCGCCGCCGTGAAACTTTTTGGTGCCATAGTCACAGGGCTGATACTCTCAGGATTTGGCGGTAGCTTTACGGATGCGCTTGGCGGCCAGCATCTCGACCTCTCCATGCTCTTTGCGGGCCTGATTTTTAGCCTGATTGCCAGCATCTTCCGCTACGGGTATATCCTGCAAAAACAAGATGACGAGTTGCTCTAGGGGGAATCCATGATTATTCTGCGGCTCGACCGCATGCTTGCCGAACGCAAGATCTCATCCAAAGAGCTTGCGGAACGCGTGGGCATCTCCCAGGTCAATATGTCGCGCATCAAGACGGGCAAGGTTTCTGCCGTGCGCTTTTCAACTCTTGACGCGATATGCCGGGCACTCGACTGCCAACCGGGCGATGTGCTGGAATATATGCCTGACGATGAAGCCGATAATCTTTTTGGACTTAAAGATTCATAGGCATAATTTAGCCACCAGCGCCTAAACGCAAATAGCCCGCTAGAACAACATCCGTTCTAGCGGGCTATTCAGATATTTCAGCTACGCGCTCGGCGGCTCAGGCAAACCTTACGCAAACAGGCCGTAGATGCTGATGTTGGCCTTGGCGTACAGGCCGTTAGCGTACTCGGTCCACTTGGAGCTGGCGCTCGAGGCCTGCGAAGAATACTGCTGGTAGGCGGTGTAATAGGCGGTCATGGCCTGCTTATAGGTCGCACTATCGGCCGTAAAGGCATCGTCGGCAAAGGCCTTGGCATAGGTGCTGTCGGCGTCCTTCCAAGTGCCCTTCTCGCTATCCCACTCGTCACCGGCAAGGTTGATGATGTAGTCGGCGTAGTCCTTGCTCGCGGTCTCCTCGTTGCCGTCAGCAGGCTCGGTCGGAGCGGTCGGCATGCTTGCGGAGCTATCGCCCACCTTCTTCTTGTAGAGCTTCTGCAGCGTCGCGGACTGGCGGACGATCTGCTTGGCCTGGTCCTTGGACACGCCATACTGCGTGGCCATGGTCTTGTAGTCCGAAGTGCCGATGGAATCCTCGGCGTATTTCTTCATCTCCTTAGAGGAGACGGTAATGCCCTCGTCCTCGGCAGCATCGAGCAGAATCTTGTTGCGCACGTAGGACAGGATGACGTCGGCAGACGGAGCGGTATAGTTGCCGTCGTCGTCCTTGACGGTGTCGAGGCTGTACTGGCTCTCGATGGCCTCGCGCGCGGTGATGTCACTCTTCTTGCCGTTGTAGCTGTAGCTTGCCACAGTCGAATCGAGCTGGTCCTCGGTCAGGGTCGCCGAGCCGACGCCCTTGCCGCCAAAACCACCATTGCCAATAAAGAAGCCAATCACGGCAGCAATCACGACTGCAACCACAAAGGCGGCAATCATCGTCTTCTTGTGCTTGCAAGCGTGGTCATCCACGTCGGAGTCATCGTCCTCGTCCTGCTCCTCGGGCATCAGATTCTCGTCAGCGGCATCCGCGGCAATCTGAGCCTCCAGACGGGCGTCCTCCTCCTCGGCCGTCGTACCGGCAGCAATGTGCTCGGCAGACGTGCCGGCGACCAGATCGATCTTCTCCTCCTCATCACCATCGGGGCCTTCGCCGCGCTCGATGATCTGGATGCCGTCGATCTCGTCCTTCTCGTCCTTCTTTTGAATCAGACCCATATCAGTTACTCCTTGTTAGGAAACATAGTCCGCAATAGAATACGCCCGACAAAGCGCCGGGCGTATTGATTCTCAGGTTATACGCAAACACTTAAGTACTATTTAGGCGTTTGCAGTCTGCATGCCTTAGGCCAGATGCGCGATAACGGCATCGGCAAAGGCCTGCGTGCCCACAGCGCCCTCAACGGAGCCGGTCTGGGCACGACGAACGTCGCCGGTAACCTGCTCACCCTCGTCGAGCGTGGCAGAAACGGCGGCGCGAATGCGATTGGCCGCGTCGTTCTCGCCCAGGTGATCGAGCATCATAGCCGCGGACAGAATCTCGGCCGTGGGGTTAGCGATATCCTGGCCAGCGATATCGGGCGCGGAGCCGTGCGTCGCCTCGAAGATGGCGCAGTCGGCACCGATGTTGGAACCCGGAGCCATACCCAGTCCACCTACCAGACCGGCGCACAGGTCGCTCACAATGTCACCGTACAGGTTGGGCAGCACCAGGACATCGAAGTCGTTGGGGTTCTGGACCAGGCCCATGCAGGTGGCGTCGACAATCTTGTCGTTGAACTCGATATCGGGATAGTTGGCGGCCACCTCGCGCGCAACGCGCAGGAACAGGCCATCGGTCGCCTTCATGATGTTGGCCTTATGCACGGCCGTCACCTTTTTGCGGCCGCAGCGGCGGGCGTACTCAAAAGCGTACTCCACAATGCGGCGGCTCTTGGCGATGGAAATCGGCTTAATTGAGATGGCGGAATCCGCGGCGAAGGTCTTCTGGCCCGAGCGCTCGACGAGCTGCGAGAGCTCCTCGACCTCGGCAGCGCCCTCATCGAACTCGATGCCGGCATAGAGGTCCTCGGTGTTCTCGCGCACGATAACCAGGTCGACGTCGCGGAAGCGCGAGCCGTCGCCCGGCTGCGACAGGCAGGGGCGCACGCAGGCGTACAGGTCAAAATGCTTGCGCAGGGCGACGTTAACGCTGCGGAAACCCGTGCCGACCGGCGTGGTGATGGGGCCCTTGATAGCAACCTTGGTCTCGGCGACCGCATCGAGCACATGTTGGGGCAGCGGCGTGCCAAACTCGTCCATGACGCCGGCACCGGCCTCCTGGACGTTCCAGTTGATCTGGACACCAGTGGCCTCGACCACGCGGCGCATAGCCTGCGTAATCTCGGGACCGATACCGTCACCAGGAATCAGGACTACATCGTGCGCCATAATCTGTTACTCCTCGTCTTCGGCGTCGTCAGATTTTTTTACGCTAGCACGCTTCTTCTTTTTGGAGAGATCCAGGCCAAAACGTTTAACAAGCATTTCGCAAATCTCGCTCGAACGGGCCTTGAGATAGCTACCCTTGCCGTTCTCGGCATCGAACTTAAGGCGCAGCGCGAGCTTCTCGGCGACCTCGGCGTCAATCTCGCCCCGGCCAAACTCGTACAGGCAACCGAGCATGTCGCGATACTCGAGGTCGCCGTGGTAGCACTGGATGGCCTCGTCCAGGATGGGCCAAGCCTCGCGCGAACGCTCGACGCTCGTGGCGCCCCACACGCACAGCAGGCGGAAGGCGGCATAGCGCAGCGTGGACGAAATCTCATCGAACAGCGCGGTCTCGGCGCCCTCAAAGGCATCGCCCAGCTGCTCGGGGCAGGTGGTGGCGAGCGCCGCCAGGGCATCGAGAGCCTCCCAGCGGGTCTGAGCCTCGGGGCGGTCGAGCGCCTCGATCAGCGCGGGCACG
>CAJMHW010000033.1 GCA_905213325.1 Collinsella aerofaciens | reverse complement strand
CTGCCTTTCAGAACATGCAAGTGAAAAGTCGGTACGATGTCATTGCGGTTGCAAAAAAGCCGCCGCAGGACCGGTTGTCACGAGACCGGCGATAACTTCAGCGGTGCCAGCAAGCTAGGGATCGCGCAGGCAAGCCTCCTCCTTCGCGTTCAGCTTGACCTTGTGAGGGACGGTGCGGTTATTTGCAAATCCGTGAGAATCGCACCACGCCTTGGAATATGAATCCGTGCAGCGTCCGCGCTCAAAAAGGGATATATCGTAATTTTCGTCGTAGTTGTCTCCGACGTAAATCTCGCTGCTCTCGGCGGGAGATCCCTCGTCGGCATAGGCTGCCGCAACGGGCACAAATGGTGTCATGACAAGGGAGAGGCAAAGAGCTGCTGAGACGATGGAGGGCAGGCATTTCTTCATGGCTGGCTCCTTAATCTGGCCTTTGATAGTTACTTGATGTCGCCTCCTTCCGCTTTATATCCGTTGTATTTGGTGTATTTCCTTAATAAGGCAAGAGGTTCTTCCTCTCCTTCGGATAAGCCGATGATGTTTCCTTGACCATCCAGTATGAATACGGACGGAATATGCTCAAGTTCATATTGGTCATACACGGTCTTATCTTAATCAATGTATATGGGAAAGTCTCCTTCATGGACCGAGGCTTCTTCAATTGTGTTGTCCTCGGAAACAGTGAAAAGGTTCTTCCTTAAGGCTGCGAAATTATCAAGTTGTTGCATATCTTCTATGAGAGATTCGCAGTGCTGACACCACGATGCCCAGATACCGCATCATCGGTATCAACCATGACGACCTCGCCGACGGTAGCGGCAAGGCGGGGCTGACGTTTGAGACGACCAACGATGTCCTATACAAACACATCTGGAACGACACAAAGACCAATGTCGGCGGTTGGAGGTCCTCTAAGCTCCGCACCCGCCTGAACTCAGGTGACCTCTGGGCGCTCCTGCCGGCCGAGCTCCAGTCCAAGGCGAAGGCCGTCACGAAGATGACGGACAACGAGGGCGGCGGTAGCGCCGGCACTCCGACGGCAACGAATGACAAGGTCTTCATCCTCTCGACGACCGAGATTTACGGAGACCTCCAGTCTGACGGCGCCCAGTACGAGTACTATGCGACGTCGAGGTATTCTGGACCTGAGATTGTGTGCTATTTCAGCACTCGTTCCGTGTCTCCGAGTGACTCAACGGACTTTATCTATGTTGACCCTTTCGGTCGCTGGAGCAGCGGTAGTGCCAACAGTGCCGGCAACGTGTTTCCCGCTTGGTGCTTCTAGATTTTCTAGTGCAAGGCCCGCGCGACTCCGCGCGGGCCTATCTTTTGGCAAGTGTACGAATGGTTTAGGTTCGCGGCACAGGTATTCGGGTTGAGGAGAAATGGGGTCATACAGCGGCTCTCAGAGCGCCTGCCGCACTCCCCCGCCATTGCCTCTGCGGCGTCCTCGTATAGAGCCCATCCTGCTTGGCGTTTCGTTGCAACAGTCCACTTGTCCACAGATCAAGTGAACTGCTGGAATAAATACAGCGACACGCTTGTTCGTTACAGTCGCTATATCTACGTAAATCGCCGCGATAAATACAGCCTGTATTCGGCTGTATACCAGCTACGCGTATGTAGATTCATATCGCGTTAATAAATCGGCTCAAGCGCGTGCAAAACGCGCAAGTAACCGCAAAAAGCGATTATCGCGCAGATAGATTTTTGGCACCCTGTTGCTTAATCAAAATTAAGCAATTGCTTAAAACAAAAAAGGTCAGGCACTAGGTGCCTGACCTGCAAACTTCTGGTCGGGACGACTGGATTCGAACCAGCGACCCCTTGACCCCCAGTCAAGTGCGCTACCAAGCTGCGCCACGTCCCGAAGCTTTTGTTTGTTGCTCTGCTCTCGCTCGCAACAGGGAGTATATTAACCCGAAACTTTAGACTTGTGCAAGAACTTTTTTACAATTTTTGAAGCAAGTCCAAAATTGTATCTGCGAGCTGGGGTTTTGTTAGCACGGGAAGTTCTTGCGTGCCCGTTGTGCTCACAATCCAGGCCTTGTTGGTATCCGTTCCAAAGCCCGAATCCGCACGCGAGACATCGTTGGCGATGATCGCGTCGCAACCCTTGCGGGCCAATTTGCGTTCGGCGTACTCCACGACGTTTTCGGTCTCGGCCGCAAAGCCGATTACACAACGCTCGCCCTTTTGGCGCGAGAGCTCGGCCAAAATATCGACCGTTTCGACAAGCTCGATGCGATCCAAGCGTTCGTTGGACTTTTTGAGCTTATGGTCCGCAGGGGCCGCCGGTGTATAGTCGGCGACGGCAGCGGCGCAAATGGCCGCGTCGGCCGTCTGAAAGGCGCTCAGCGCGGCCTGGAGCATTTCTGCGGCGGTCTGCACGCGCGTGCACTCCACACCGCGGGGAACGTCGAGCGATGTTGGGCCCAGCACGAGCGTGACCGCGGCGCCACGGCGAGCCGCCTCCCCCGCTAGGGCGATGCCCATCTTGCCCGAAGAGCGGTTGCCAATGAATCGCACCGGGTCGATCGGCTCGTGCGTGGGGCCGGCGGTAATCACGATGCGCCTACCTGCCAGGTCCTGAGGCACGGGGTTGAGCACCTCACAGACAGTCTCGACGATGTCCTCGGGCTCGCTCATGCGGCCCGTGTCCACGTCGCCACAGGCAAGGTAGCCGCTGCCGGGTCCCACCACATGCACGCCGCGGTCGCGCAGCGTGGCCATGTTGGCCTGCGTCGCCGGCGCCTTCCACATGCCGTTGTTCATAGCGGGTGCGATCACGATGGGTCGCGGCGTCGCAAGCAGCGTGGTGGAGATGAGGTCGTCGGCGATGCCGTTGGCCATCTTGGCGATGATATTGGCCGTCGCGGGCGCCACGACCACCAGATCGGGCTCCTGCGCCAGCGAAATGTGGTGGATGGGGTCGGAGGGATCGTCGAATAGGCCCACGGCAACGGGCTCGTTGGTGAGCGCACGGAAGGTGAGCGGGCCCACAAACTCCGTGGCATGCTCGCTCATAACAACCTTGACGCGCGCACCGCGCTTTTGCAGCAGGCGCACGATATTGCACGACTTATAGGCGGCGATCCCGCCGGTAACGCCCAGCAGGATCGTTTTTCCCTCAAGTTGCATTGAATTGTTGGATGCCGCCGTCATCGCTACGCTTCCTTGCTCGGGAGTACCAGGAGGCGGTGGCAGTACGGGCAGTGCGTAATCTCGCTACCGTCGTGGTTGAGGTCGCTCATGGACGATGCCTGCAGCGCGGTGTGGCAGACCGTGGGGATGTTGCCCTGGATGGTCTCGACGGCCAGGCCGCGGAACTGCTTGAGCAGACGCTCGTAGTCGGTGAGCACGTCGGCCGGCAGCGTAGCGGCAAGCGCGGTGCGCTCCTTCGTGGCGGCGTCAATCTGAGCCTGTAGGTCGGCGGCCTTAGCGCGCGCGGCCTTGGTATCGGCCTTCACACCCTCCTCGAACTTGGCGATGATTGCCTGCGCGCGGGCCTCGCGGTCGAGCGCCTCCTTATGGGCGATGACGACGTCCTTGCGGGTGTGCTCAATCTTGTCCAGACGCTTTGCCAGGGTGGCAAGCTCATTCTCCAGGTCCTGCACCTCACGGTAATCAGAACCGTCGACGTGGCGCTTCTTGGCGGCTTCGATGGCGTTGTTGGTCTGAATCTCGGTGGTGTTGAGATCGTCGAGCTCAATGTCCAGATCCTTGCGCTGGGCGTAGAGCTTGGTCATCTCGGACTTGAGCTTCACATAGGTCTTGCGCTTGGAAGCGAGCTCCTTGAGCTCCGGCATATTGGCAAGTTCGCTCTTGTTGCGGGCGAGCTCCAAATCGATCTGTTGCAGCTTGAGTAGCGTAGCGCCGGCGCTCATAAGTTCTCTCCTTTTGTCACAGTCCACCATTGGCAAGGGTTCAGTATTTTAATCGCATGACGGGGGTCGACCCCGGCGTCAACTGCAGAGTTCATCAATATATCAACGAACGGCTCCTCGGAGCGGTCGTGGCCGAGCAAGATCACCGGCAGCCCGCGCAAGGCGAGGTCTTGCGCCGCGTGGTAGCCCGCCTCGCCCGTCACGACAACATCTGCGCCCGCGGCGATGGCGAGCTCTCCAAAGTCGCCCAGGGAGCCGCCCAAAATGGCGACGGTGTGGCACGGGCGATCAACTTCGCCCCATACGCGCGGGTCGCTGCCGAAGGCCGTGGCAGCACGGGTGGCAAGATCGCGCAACGTGCACGGGTCGTTGAGCGTTGCAAGTGCGCCCAGGCCGGTTGCCTCGGGGTCGCCCATGTGCTCCAGTGAGCTCACGGGTGCGGAACGCAGCAGCTTGCTCAGACAGACACGGGCTTCGTGCGAGCGGTCCAAGTTGGTGTGGAGCGAGATAATGCTCACGCCGCATCGGACCGCCTCATAGAGCGCCGCGCTGCACTGGGGACGCGTGGCATCCGCCGGACAAAACGCCTCGGGTGCCTTGATATAGATGGGGTGATGCGTCAGCAGCACGTTGGCGCCGGCCTCCTGGGCGCGGTGCACATTGGCTTCGGTCGCATCGAGTGCGCAGGCAACACCGGTAATCTCCGCGGCAGGGTCGCCGACGGAGAGTCCTACATGGTCCCAACTCTCGGCATCGGTTTTGGGATAGCGTGCCAGCAGCGCGCGCTCAAGCTCGGCGACGATCATGCGGCGCCTACGATCGAGAGCAGCGTCTGGGCAAACTCGTCCAGATCGCCCGGATTCACGCGGTCATCAAAGGAAATGCGCAGTGCGCCCAATGCCTGCTCGCGACCGATGCCCATCGCGCTCAAAACGTGGCTGGGGTCCATACTGCCGCTTGAGCACGCCGAGCCTGCCGATACCTCAAAGCCAGCGGCGTCGAGCTTGATGATGAGCTCCTCGGAGTCCATGCCGTCGACGTAGATGGAAACCATGCCCGGCAGACGATCGGCCTGTGCGTAGTCGCCCATGGTGGCATGAATACGCGGATGAGCCGCAAGCGTGGCGTAGAGCTTGTCGGAAAGAGCTTGCAGCGTCGTACGCTCCTGGGCTACGCGGGGCGCCAGCGTGCGGGCGGCAGCGGCAAAGGCCAGCTGCGTGCGCAGGTCCTGCGTGCCGGCACGACGTCCGGCTTCCTGTCCACCGCCAAAGATGCGCGGACGCAGCGGCGTGCGGTTCTTAAGGTAGAGTGCGCCGGATGCTACGGGGCCGCCGATCTTGTGCGCGGCAACGGTCATAGCATCGACGCCCAGCTCGGTGACATCGAGCGGAATATGCAAGTAGCCTTGGATGGCATCGGTATGAAACAGGGCGCCGGCAGCATGTGCGGCCGCGGCCAGCTCGCGGATGGGCTGCAACACGCCGGTCTCGTTGTTAGCAACCATAATGCTCACGAGCGCCACGTCTTCGCCGAGCAGCTCGACAAGCGTGGCAGGCTCAATGTAGCCCGCGCGGCAGGGCTGCACCAGGTCGACGGTAAAGCCGGCAGCACGCAGCAGCGGCAGGTTGTCCAGAATTGAATCGTGCTCGATCGCCGACACGATCACGCGGTCGCGCTTGCGATCGCGCTGACGGGCGCCCTCGGCAAGTCCGAGGAGCGCAAGCTGGTTTGCCTCGGTACCGCCGTTGGTCAAGATGATCTCGGACGGACGGACGCGCGCGCCAAAGCTGCGGGCAATCTCGCGACGCGCGACTTCAAGGCGCGCAGCGGCCTTGCGGCCGAGCGAATGCAGCGAGTTGGGGTTGACGCCTGCAAGCTCGCTATCGTCGTACTCACGCTGCGCAAGGAGAGCCTCGGCGCGCATAGGCGTCGAGGCGGCGTAGTCAAGATTCACGGGTATGCGGTTTTGACCTGCGGTCATAAGGGTTTATGCCTCCTGTGCAGCCTCGTTGCCCAGCTTTTGCAGCAGCGCAACCTCGGCGGCGGGATCTTCGGACTTAAATACGGCGGAACCGGCCACCAGAACATTTGCGCCGGCCTTGACGACCTCGGCGATGTTTTTGGAAGAGATGCCGCCGTCGACCTCGATCATGGGCGACACGCCGTGGCGCTCGCACATGGCCTTGAGCTCGTGGAGCTTAGCGATGGTGCCCGGGATAAAGCTCTGGCCACCAAAGCCCGGGTTCACGCTCATCAGCAGCACCATGTCGACGACGTCGATGATGCTCTCGAGTACGCACACGGGGGTGGCGGGGTTGAGCACCACGCCGGCCTTGACGCCGCGCTGCTGCAGATGGGTGAGCGTGCGGTGCAGGTGCGTGGAGGCCTCGTAGTGCACGGTGATCATGTCGGCACCGGCGTCGGCGTACCAATCGACCGTCTCGTCGGGGTTCGACACCATCAGGTGCGCGTCGACCGGCACGTCGGTGGAGCGCTTGACGGCCTTAAGGATGTCAACGCCAAAGGTCAGGTTGCCGGTAAAGTGACCATCCATAACGTCGAAGTGCACGTAGTCGGCGCCGGCGATCTTGTCGAGCTCGCCCTTGAGGTTGGCCATGTCGGCCGAAAGGACGGACGGAGCGATTTTAATGGAACCCATGGTAGAAGCCTTTCTGCGCTAGTCGGTGAGTCCGTAGAACTCTTGAGAAGGGACGCGGTCGGTGAGAATTTCGAGCGCCCTATCCAAAGTAACACCGTTGTAGAGCGTTTGCTCCACGGCAAAGGTGAGCGGAATGTCTACGCCCAGTGAACGGGCGAGTTCGCTGACGCTGCGCGCCGCGACGGCGCCCTCGACCACCATATGCGTGCGCGTCTGATACTCGTCGAGCGACACGCCGTGGGCAAACTCGTAGCCAAAGGTGCGGTTGCGCGAATGCTCGGAGGTGCAGGTGGCAATGAGGTCACCCATGCCGGCAAGACCCATGCAGGTCATGGCTTGACCGCCGCGGGCGTGCACCAGACGGCTGATCTCGGCCAAGCCGCGCGTCATGATGAGGGCAAGCGTGTTGTCACCTGCGCCCGAGCCGGCGGAGATGCCGCATACGATAGCGATGACGTTTTTCATGGCGCCGCAAACTTCGACGCCGGTCATGTCCTGCGACAGGTAGATGCGGAATGCCGTGGATAGGAGCAGGTCCTTAAAGGTCTCCCCTACCTGTGGATCTTTGCTGGCGATGACGGCGGCAGAAAGCCCGCCGCGGCAAATCTCCTCGGCATGGTTGGGGCCCGAGAGCGCCGCAACACGTGCCTCGTTGCCGATCTCGCTGGCGATGACCTCGCTCATGAGCAGGCCGGACTCGGGCTCAATTCCCTTGGTGAGGCAGAGCACCGGGATATCGGCGGCGATATAGGGCGCGGCCTGGTGGCACACGCTGCGAAGGTGCGTCGAAGGAACGGCAAAGATGATGGCCTCGGCGCCTTCGAGCGCCTGGGCCAAGTCCGTCGTGGCGACAACGTTGCTGGGCAGCTCGTAGCCCACCAGATACCGGGGGTTGCGATGCTCGCAATTGATGCCGGCGGCCGTCTGCTCGCTATGGGCCCACATGGTCACGCGCTCGGCTCGAGCGGCGGCAAGGCCGGCGACGGCGGTTCCCCAGGAGCCGGAGCCAATCAGCGCAACATTCATGACTCTCTCCTACTTATCGTCGGGCTCGGTGACGCGCTTGGTAAACGAGAGCTTGGACTCCTTACCGGTCATGAGCTTTTTGATGTTCGCGCGATGGGCCCATACCACGGTGATGCCGATCATCGCCATGCAGAACTTGAGCCCCAGGCTGCTGTACGGAAAGACCGCGCAAGCAGCGATGGGAAGTCCGATGGCAGCGGCGAGTGAGCCCACCGACACAAACTTGGTGATGGCGACGGCCACGATAAACATGCCCAGCAGCGACAGGCCAATAGGCCAGTACCAGGCGAGGATGACACCCAGACCAACGGCGATACCCTTGCCGCCGTGGAAGTTGAGGTAGGGCGAGAAGATGTGTCCCCACACGGCAGCCAGGCAAATGACGCCGAGCATCCAATCGCCGGCGGCACCCGGAGCCATAATGCTCGGCGGAAAACCATAGCCCACGCTCGCGATGAGCGGACGCGCGATAAGGACGCAGATGGCGCCCTTAAGGCAGTCGAGCAGCAGGGTGAGCGCGGCGACCTTGGGACCGGCCACACGCAGTGCGTTGGTGGTGCCGATGTTGCCGGAGCCCGCCTTGCGAATATCCGTATGGTTGAACACGCGGCCCAGGATCAGGCCAAACGGAATCGCTCCGATAAAGAACGATACCACGGCGCAGATGGCGGTCAGCAGAATCGGATTATGCATCCTTTTGCTCCTTCTTCCTAAAGAAGAGTCGAATGGGTGTGCCGGCAAAGTCGAAGGTCGAGCGCATGCGGTTCTCCACGTAGCGCTGGTAGGTGTCGTTGACCAGATCGCTGTGGTTGACGAAGAATGTGAACGTCGGCGGGTTGACGCCCGTCTGGGTCACGTAGTGCATACGCAGGCGGCGCTTGCCGTCCACCACGGTATGACCGAACTCGCGCAGGTCGGTGAGGAACGTGTTGAGGCGTGACGTGCTAATCTTCTGCGAGCGCGTCTTCTCGGCAGCGTCTACCATTGCCCAGATCTTCTCGACGCTGCGGCCAGTGAGGGCAGAGATGCGCAGGTACTGGGCCCAGGGAGCCATGACGCCCAGACGGCGGTCGATGGTCTCCATGCAGGCCTCGCGCTTACGGTCGTCGTCGAGCAAGTCCCACTTGTTGAGCAGCACCACGATGGCGCAACCGCGCTCGATGGCAAGGCCCATGACCTTCTGGTCCTGCTCGGTAACGCCCACGGAGGCGTCAACGACGAGCAGCGCCACGTCGGCGCGGTCGATGGCGCGCAGGCCGCGGACCATCGAGTAGTACTCGATGTTCTCGTACACGGCGCTCTTCTTGCGAATGCCCGCGGTGTCGACCATGCGGTAATGCTTGCCGTTGCGCTCCACGACGGTGTCGATGGCGTCGCGCGTGGTGCCGGCGATGTTCGAGACGATGGAGCGGTCGGCGCCCAAGATGCGGTTGAACAGCGACGACTTACCGGCGTTGGGGCGGCCGATGATGGCGACGTTCAGCGCGTCGGGGAACTCATCGGCGACCTCGTCCTCTTCCTCCGGAAGCAGGGCCACGATATCATCGAGCAGGTCGCCCGTGCCGTGGCCATGCAGGGCCGAGAGCGGCGTGGGCTCACCGATGCCGAGCGAATAGAACTCCCAGATGCTGTCGTTTTCGCGATCGGGGTTGTCGAGCTTGTTCACCAGCAGAAAGACCGGCTTGTCGCAGCGCTTGAGCATGCGGGCGACCGACTCGTCCTCCTCGGTGACGCCGGTGCGGCCATCGACCACAAACAGGATGACTGCGGCTTCCTCGGCGGCGGCGAGCGCCTGGTCGCGGATGGACGTGGCAAAGACGTCGTCGCTCTTGAGCGGCTCGATACCGCCCGTGTCGACGATGGTGAACTCGCGGCCGTTCCAATCGGCCGTGTGATACGAGCGGTCGCGCGTGACGCCGCGAGACTCGTGGACGATGGCGTCCGAGGTCTGGGCCAGGCGGTTAACGAGCGTGGACTTGCCCACGTTGGGGCGTCCGACGACGGCGACGATAGGTTTCATCTGCACTCCTTTAATGGGTAGGGTCAGTGGAAGTGTTAGAGTCTGCGGGCACAATGCCAAGGATGCGCTCCAGGGTATCGAGCAGCTCATGCGGCATGGTCGACACCACATGAACCTCGGCGCCGCGACTGGTAAGGCTTGCGAGTAAATCGTCACGATGATACTCGTCAAGCGTCATGCCGTCAGCGTTGAACATGAGCTTAGGCACAAAGAGCATAACCCCCGACAGGTCTTGGGGCAGCTGCTCCAGAATGTCACACGCAACGATGAGGCCGGTCACGTCCACGTTGCCGCCAAAGTAGCAGTTCTTGATGGCTGTGACGGTGCCGGCGAGTCCCTGGGGCGACTCCACAAAGCGCGCCACGGTGTCGCGCGCGCTGGCGCCGGAGAGGCACAGGAGACCATGGTTGCGGGCGGCGATGGCCTCGCGGACGCGGGCCAGTCGCTCGGCATCGGTAGTCAACACGTCGTCGGTCTCATCCAGATACGAGCGGATCATGCCGATGCCGTCGTAGTACTGCGGATAGCCGTCGTAAAAGTCTGCCTCGGGAGGATCGATGCCGGCGTCCAGATAGAACTCGTCGCTCATCTGGAAGGTGTGGCGGCCAAAGCGCTCATAGGCGCGGTCCTGGAACGGTCGGATCATGGCGATGGTCTCGCGTGCCAGCTCGGGTTTGTCGCTGTAGGACCAGCTAAAACGGTTCTGATGCTTGGTAAAACCGAGCGGCACAATGCCCAGGCTGGTGATTTGCTCGTGCTCCTCACAAAAGCGCAGAGTCTTTTCCAGCTCCTCGCCGTCGTTCATGCCGGGGCACAACACGATCTGCGCGTGAATCTCGATGCCGGCGGCCATGATGGCTTCGAGTACGTCCATGCCTCGCTGGGCGTTGCGGCCCATCATGCGGCGGCGGACGTCGGGGCTCACAGCATGGACCGACACGTTCATGGGGCTCATATTGCGGTCGATGACGTTTTGCACGTCCTCGTCGGAGAGGTTCGTGAGCGTGACAAAGTTGCCCTGCAAAAAGCTCAGACGATAGTCGTCGTCGCGGATGTAGAGCGTGGAGCGACCGCCCTTGGGGAGCATGGTCATAAAGCAGAACACGCAGGCGTTGACGCAGGTACGCATGCCGTCGAAGATGGGGCCGTCGAACTCAAGGCCCCAGTCCTCGCCCGGGAAGCGGTCGAGCTCGACGGAGGTGATGGTGTTGTCGCGCGGGTCGAAAACCTCCAACTCGACGGTGTCGTCGTCGGCCTCCCAGAGCCACACAATCATGTCGGTGAGCTGCTCGCCATTGACCGTGAGCACGCGCATGCCCGGCTCAATACCCACATCCCACGCGGGCGATTCGGGACGCACGTTCTTTACGAGCGCGCCCTCACCCGGCTCGGGGTCGCGGCTGCGCCCGTAATCGGCCACCTCGGCGGCGTATGAGGGTACGGTCTGGTCCATGATTAGCGGCAAAGCTCCTTGATGCGAGCGACGGCTCGTTCGATGTGTTCTTGCGGGGTGGAGGCTCCGGCGGTGATGCCGATGTGGTGAGCGTCAGCAAACCACGCGGCCTGGAGCTCGGAAGCTTCCTCGATGTGATGCGTGCGCTCGCAGGCGTCTGCGCAAATCTGCGCCAGGCGGCGGGTGTTGCCCGAGTTCTTGCCGCCCACGACGACCATGCAGTCGCAGCGGTTGGCAAGTGTGGCTGCTGCCTGTTGACGCTCACTCGTGGCGGCGCAGATGGTGTTGATCACACGCAGCTCCTGCACGCGCGGGGTGATAGCAGCCACGACCTCGGCGAGGTTCTGCGCAGTCTGGGTGGTCTGCACAACTAGGCCCACCTTGCCCTTGAGCGACAAAGCGTTGGCGTCGGCGGCACAGCTCACGACCTGCGCATCATTGCCGGCGTGGCCCAGGATGCCCTCCACCTCGGGATGGCCTGGCTCGCCTACGACCACCACGCGGTAGCCCTCGCGCACCAGGCGCTCGGCTGCCATATGGACCTTCTTCACGTAGGGGCAGGTGGCGTCGACCACGTTGAGGCCGCGCGTGCGGGCAGCATCAATCACCTGCGGCACCACGCCGTGGGCGCGGATGATTACGGTGCCGGTTGCGGCGTCGTCCAGGTTCTCGGCCAGGCCAATGCCTGCCTCAGCGAGCTCGCGCACCACGATGGGGTTATGGATGAGCGGACCCAAGGTATGGACCTGAGTGCACTCCCCTGCCTGCGGCGCGGCGGCCAGCGCCATATCGAGCGCACGCTGTACGCCGTAGCAAGTGCCGGCGTGGGCGGCGATCTCGATGGTAGGCGCTGTTGCCTGGTCGGACGCGGTCGCGGCAGTGTTCGTCACGTTCTCGCTCATGGCTAGAACCTGCCCGGATGCTCGGCGCACAGCTCGTCTCGCATGGCGTAGACGCGGTTCATGGCCTCGGACTCAAACCATTCTAGGCGCTCCGTGCGCTTAAGCCCGGCCGGTGCGTCGGAAAGCGAGACGGCCTTGCCGGCGCGGATCCAGCACTTCTTGGGACGCATGATCTTTTTGCCCGCGGGCGTGATGTCGGACCAGCCGCAGATGGCGAGCGGGTTCACAGGTGCCTTGCCCATCTGAGCGATGAGCGCAAAACCGCCGTGGACCTCGGGCTTGATCTCGCGCGAGCGGATGCGCGTGCCCTCGGGGAAGATCAGGACGTCCTCGCCGCGCTGCAGCGCATGCTGAGCGGCGCGTAAGCACTTCATATCGGCAGTACCACGCTCCACGGGGATGCCGCCTACGCGGCTAAAGGCCCAGCGCACAATCTTGCTCTTGGCGAACTCGGATTTAAAAATAGGGCGAATGCGGCGGCCCCCAAAAAACAGCGCCGTCTCCACAGCCAAGAGCTCGGCCATCGAGGTGTGGTTGCAGATGACCACGCTGCCGCGGCCTTCTTGGCGCTCAAACAGCAGGTCGGCGTCCTCGACCTTCCAACGCCACATGAGCTTGGAGAAGGCCCAAAGGATGGCCATGACAACGACGACGGTGCCGCGGATGAGCGCCGGGAACTCGGCGTAGGGGGCGTTGTAGTAATCATCGGGCGTCTGCTTAAACAGGCGCATGGGCTACCTCCTTTGGTTGATGAGGTCCTCGATTATCGAGACGACCTCGTCGATGGTGTGGGTGGTGGAGTCGACGTGCACCGCGTCCTCGGCGGGAACGAGCGGTGCGACCTCGCGGCTGCTGTCGAGCTTATCGCGCTGCTTGAGGGCGTCGAGGGTCTCGTCGACCTCGGCCTCGAGCTGCTCTTCGGTGAGCGGTTGGGCGTCGTTTTGGTGGCGCTGCAGAACGCGGCGACGGGCGCGCTCGCGCGGGTCGGCGGTCAGAAAGACCTTGACCTGCGCGTTGGGGAAGACGACGGTGCCGATGTCGCGACCCTCGGCGACGATGTCGCGGTCCTCGGCGGCGCGGCGCTGGTGGATGAGCATGGCGTCGCGTACGCCCGGGTAGGCCGAGACCTTGGACACGTTGGCGTCGACCTGCGGGGTGCGGATGGCGGCCGAGGCGTCCTTACCGTCGATGGTCAGGCGCGTATCCTCGCCAGTGCCATTGGTAAAGCGGATTTCGATTTGCTCGGCGAGGGCGTCGATGGCCGCCTCGTTATCCAGGTCGATGCCGCGGTCGAGCGCGGCGAAGGTGACGGCGCGATACATAGCGCCCGTGTCGAGCTTGTTAAAGCCCAGCTGGCGGGCAATCTCCTTGGCGATGGTGGACTTGCCGGAACCGGCGGGGCCGTCGATGGCGACGATCATGTAATGCTTCCTTTCGGTGGTTGACGTGCTGGTATGGTTCGCGGGCGTTGGGGTGCGGCGGGTTGCCTAGCCCGTGTAGCGCTCGCGGTAGGTGTTGCGCTTGGGTGCGGAGCCGTGGCTGCCGTGGTGACGCGTGCGGCTGGCGGTGTTAGTCGCCGGCGCGGTGCCGCGTTTGGAGCTGGCCTGCTTGGGCGGGATACCGCCGTCCTTGAGAATCTGCACCTCGCGGTCGGTGAGCTCGCGCCACGAGCCCTTGGCCACGTCCTTGAGCTCCAGGCCGGCAAAGTTACAGCGATGTAGGCGAATCACCGGGTGGTGGATCTTGCTCAGCATGCGCTTGACCTGGTTCTTGCGGCCCTCGCGGATGATGACCTCCACGGCGGTGGTACCGGGCTTGACGCCCTGGGGAGCCACGGCCTCTGCCTCGCGCGCGTTGATGACACGGCAGATTGCCGGCTGGCATAGGCCGTCGTCGAGCTCGATGCCACGGCGGAGCGGTTCTAGATCGCGGTCGGTCAGCTGTCCGTCCACGAGTGCCTGGTAGGTCTTGTAGACATGCTTGCTGGGGTGCAGCAGGTCCTGCGATAGGTCGCCGTCGGTGGTAAAGAGCAAAAGGCCCGTGGTGTCGCGGTCCAGGCGGCCCACCGGGAAAAGTCCCGGAAAGCGGTCGCGGGGGACCAGGTCGGCCACGCAAGGGCGCTCCTGCGGGTCGCTCATGGTGGTGAGGTAGCCGGTCGGCTTGTAGAGCATCAAGTACACGGCACCCTGGTTGAGCTTGACGGGCATGCCGTTGACCTCGATGTGATCGCGGTCGACATCGACCTTGGTGCCCAGCTCGGTCGCGACCTCGCCGTTAACCGTCACGCGGCCGGCGGTCATCAGGTCCTCCGACCCGCGGCGGCTCGCCACGCCCGCGCGCGCCAAAAAGCGCTGCAGGCGCATGGTGTGCGGATAGACGGTCTGGGCGTCGGTTGCGGGTACTGCGTTGCCCATGGCGCGCGTCTCCCCCACTTCGTTAGTCCTCGTCATGCAAATCCTCCGAGGTCTCGTCGACGACCAGGGTCTCCAAGTCCTTGGCTGCCTCAACATCTTCAACATCGGTATCGAGCAGTTCGCGCTCTTCGTCTAGGTCCTCGGCCTGCTCTTCGAGCGTAGACTGAATGCTGCGGCCGCTCAGGCGCTCACGGATAAACTGGCGCGACTGCTCGTCGGGGGCAAACTGCTCCAGATCGGGCAGGTCGCGGGTGGAGCGCAGACCGAACTTTTCCAAGAAGGCGTTGGTCGTGCCGTAGATGATGGCTTGACCGCGCTGAGGATCGCGGCCGAGCTCGCGCACCAGACCCTTGTCCACGAGCGACGCAATGACGCCGTCGGAATTGACGCCGCGGATGCCCTTGACCACCTCGCGCGTGACGGGCTGGTGGTAGGCGATGACGGCCAGGGTCTCGAGCGCTGCCTGCGACAGTTTTTGCGTGTCCCAGCTCAGCACGTAGGCCTCGACCACGTCGTGGTAAGCGGGGTGCGTGAACAGGCGCCAGCCGCCGGCGACCTCGCGCAGCTGAAAGCCGCGGTTGGCCTCCTCGTACTCAACCTTGAGCTCGGCGAGCAGCGATGCGCACTCGCCGGGGGCGATATCCAGTGCGCCGGCCAGCGCGGGCGCACTCACCGGGTCGCTCGACACCAGCAGCAGCGCCTCGAGGGCGCCTTTGAGGCTGTTTGCCTCCAGCGTGGAAAGGGTTGACATGGTTGCGGCTCCTATTCGGTGAGCTCGGGGCCCTCGCCGGGCACGTAGGCCTCGGCCCCCTCGACTCGGTTGATGCTGATGGTTCCGAAGATCTCGTCCTGGCTCAGCGTGAGCGAGCCGCGCTTGGCAAGCTCAAGCATGGCCAGGAAGGTGACGACGAGCTGCTCGGTGGTAGCGTCGCCGTCCAGTAGCTCGCGGAAGGTGCAGGTTTGGTGCGTCATGGTAAAGCGGTCGACTGAGGCCACGGTCAGGTCGAGCGGCACGCGATGCGGCGCCACATGCTCGGCCTCCAGCAGGAAGGTCTGGCGCTTGCCGTCCAGGTCGGCACAGATGACGGCGAGACCGCGCAGCGTGATGCCGGCAAGGTAGTCGGGCATAAGGCCCAAGAACTCGGGGTCGGGGCCGGCTACACGCGGGTGCATGCGGCTTTCGGCCTGCATGCGGGCACCGAGGGCCGCAGCCGCGCCCTTAAACTGCTTGTAGGCAATCAGACGCTGGATCAGGACCTCGCGCAAGGCGTCGCCGTCGAGCGCGCTGAGTTCCTCGAGGTCTTCGTCGAACTCGTCATCGTCTTCATCGGCTTTGCGTGGGGCCTCCTGCGGCACCAGAGAGGCAGCCTTGATGTCCAAAAGGGTTGCCGCGACCAGCAAGAAGTCGCTTGCCACGTCCAGGTCCAGCGCCTCGATGCGTTCGGCCTCGGCAAGGTACTGCTCGGCCACCTCGCTGATCGAGATAGCGCCGATATCTACTTTTTGGCGGGTTACCAGCTGCAGCAGCAGGTCGAACGGTCCGCTGTAGACCTGCGTCGACACGCGATACGACATCTTCGACCTCCTTTGACGGCGCCTTCGCGGCGCGGTTTGGGTGCATGTTGCGACCGTTTTGCACGGTCGACCTGTAAGTTTACCCTAGATGCCGGCGATTGCGAAGGTGAGCAGCTGCTCAGCCAGCGGATACACGGTAACGTCGAAATAGCGGCCGATCACGTCGATGCCGGTCCACATGGGCAGCAGGTACAGCACTAGGATGAGGATGGGCATAGCGTATTGCTGCAGACGATAATAGTTGTTGAGAGCCTTGCCTTTAAGGAACGGCACAATGATCGACGAGCCATCGAGCGGCGGAATCGGGATGAGGTTGAAGAACGCGAGTGATAAGTTGACCACGATAAACGTGGCGCCGAAGTTCATAATCTGTGACGCCAGGGCAAAGGACATGCTGGTGTAGAGGCTGCCGTACGTTGCGCGCATGAGGACCGCGGCAAGACACGCGAGTGCGATGTTCGATGCGGGGCCTGCTACGCTCACCAGGACCTCGTCGCGCTTGGGATGCTTGAGGTTGTTGAGGTAGACGGGTACGGGCTTGGCGAAGGCGAACACCGGGCCGCCGGCGGCAAGCATAAGCAGCGGCAGGAGAATGGTACCGAATGGGTCGATATGGTTGAGCGGGTTGAGCGAGACACGGCCGCGCGAACGCGCCGTTTTGTCGCCGAGCGCCCAGGCCGCGGCAGCGTGCGCGCTCTCGTGGATAACGATGCCAACGATGACGGCGACCGCGCTGGCGAGCAGGTTCATGAAGTAGCTGCTGGACATGGCGCTCCCCTAGCGGACGCGGCGCGAGGCGCGCGTGAGCAGGTAGTCGGCCACAAACAGAATGACGGCGACGATGGCGTAATCCAGGCGGAACACGCCGCCAAAGGGCGAGGTGATGACGCCGTAGCCTGCAATGGCGCTCGGCAGTGCGCGTGAAAGCTCAACGACAAAGCCCACGATCTGCAGCTTGGCGGTGAGGCCGCTAAAACACAGCAGCACGGTCATCGCGCTCATAAAGATGCCGCAGATGCGACAGGCGATGGCGATGATGCTCATCGCCACGGCGGTGGCCTTACGAGAGTTCACGCGCGGTCTCCTCTTCGATCTGGGTGGAAAGCTCCAGCCATTCGTCCTCGAGCTTGGGCAGCTCTTGCTTTAGGCCGTTATATTCCCCCAGCGCGGCGTTGAACTTGTCTTGATCGGCATAAAGCTCTTCGCTTGCCATCAATTCCATAAGCTCGTCATAGCGGGCGCGCTTTTTATCGAGCTCCGTCTCGATCTTCTTGAGCTGGTTGCGCACGCCCTTGAGCTTTTTGTTGAGCGCGGCACGGGCCTGTGCCTCAGCGCGCTTTTGCTCCTTGGTCTTTTTGCCCTCGGCCGGCTTGGAAGCGGTGGCGGGGGCGTCGGGCTGGGCCGCGGTGACCTTAGCGGACTTGGTCGCGGCCGGTGCACTCTCCCCTGCCGCCTCGGCGGCGGCGCGGGCTGCGAGGTCTTCGCGCTTGTAGAGGTAGTAGTCGTAGTCGCCGTCGTAGACCGTGACCTTGCCATCGCGTATGTCGATCACGCGGTTGGCAACGGCGCGTACCAGGTGCTCGTCGTGGCTGATCAGCACGATGGTACCAGGGAAGTTTTGCAGGGCATTCTCGAGCATGTCCACCGAGTCGATGTCCAGGTGGTTAGTGGGCTCGTCCAGGCACAGGAGCGCCTCGGGGGCCACGAGCATCTTGGCGAGCGCTAGCCGCGCCTTTTCGCCACCGGAGAGGACGCGGACCTGCTTCTCGATGGAGTCGTTGTCGCTAAACAGGAAGGCGCCCAGCAGGCTGCGCTGCTGCGGCACGGTCCATTTGGGCGTGACGGTGTCGATCTCTTGCAGGACGGTATTGGACTCGGTCATGCCCTCGAGCGCGTGCTGGGCATAATAGGCGATGCCGACGTTGGTGCCCAGATCGCGGGTGCCGGTGGTGGGCGGCTCCAGGCCGGCGAGAATCTTCATGAGCGTGGACTTGCCGGCGCCGTTGGGGCCGACGAGCGCCACATGCTCGCCGCGGTAGAGCTTGAAGTCGATGTCGCTGTAGATGTGCTTTTTGCCGTAGGACTTGGAGACGCCCTCCAGGCCCACGACCATGTCGCCGGAGCGCGGCGGGTCAGGGAACTTAAAGTCGATGTGCTTGTGGCCCTCGGGCAGGATGACGAGCTCCTTTTTGATCTGCTCGATCTTGCGGATGCGTTCCTGCGCCTGGGCGGCCTTGGTGGGCTTGTAGCGGAACTTATCGACGAAGACCTGCATGTGGGCGATGTCGCGCTCCTGGGCGGCGCGCTTGGCGCGCATCTGCTCCAGGTTGTCCTCGCGCTGCTTGAGGTAGCTGCTGTAGTTGCCGGTGTAGGTGGTCACGCGGCGGTTCTCGAGCGCGGCCACGTGGTCGACGCAGGCGTCCATGAAGGCGCGGTCGTGGCTGACGATGAGTACGGCGCCGTCGTAGTTGGCGATAAAGCCGCGTAGCCACTGGACGCTCTCGAGGTCCAGGTGGTTAGTGGGCTCGTCCAGCAGCAGCAGGTCGGGGTGGCGCAGGAAGAGCTTGGCGAGCGCGATGCGCATCTGCCAGCCGCCCGAGAACTCGGAGCACGGGCGCTCAAAGTCGGTGACCTTAAAGCCCAGGCCAGATAGGATCTTGCGGGCGTTGCTCTCGAGCTCGTAGCCGCCCAGGTGCTCAAAGCGGTCCTGGACCTGTCCGTACTCGTTGAGGAGCGCGTCGACTTCCTTCCCCTGTTCGGAGAGCTCGGTGATCTGGGCCTGCAGCTCGTTGGCGCGCTCGCCCATGCGGCGAATTTCCTTGGCGGCCGCCATGACCTCGGCAAGGATGGTGGTGTCCTTGTGCTCCAGGTTGGTTTCCTGCTCTAGGTAGCCTACCTGGCAGCCCTTTGCGTACTGGATCTGGCCGGCGTCGGGGCTGTCGATGCCCATGATGATCTTGAGCATGGTGGTTTTGCCGGCGCCGTTGGGTCCCACGAGCGCAAAACGCTCGCCGGGGTTGATCTGGAAGGACGCGCCACTAAAGAGGACGCGCGCGCCGAAGCTTTTTTCGATCTTGTCGACCAGGAGGATCATGGTGCCGCCTTTGAACTTGTGTTCCTATATGAAAAAAGGCCCCAACTTGCGTTGGAGCCTCATTCAATGCTCGGGTGGAGACGAGGGGGATCGAACCCCTGACCTCTTGACTGCCAGTCAAGCGCTCT
>CAJMHW010000032.1 GCA_905213325.1 Collinsella aerofaciens | reverse complement strand
GGCATCGACCTGCGCCGATGCCCCCAACGTGGACACACATTTTGTCCTATAAGCCGGCCTGTTCCTGTTTGTCGGGAGAGTGTGATGGACGGAGCCGAAGCGGTCCGGCTCCAAAAAAAGGCGGACGCCGTAGCGCCCGCCCTATAGCAATCGAAAGCTCAAGCTAGCAGATCGGTCTAGTACACCATACCCATGGCGTCCTGAACCTCTGCCAGGGTCTGCTCGGCGATCTCGTTGGCGCGACGGTTGCCCTCGTGCAGCACGTCCTTCACGTAATCCAGATCGTTCTCGTAGCGCTGGCGACGCTCGCGGATAGGTGCGAAGTACTCGTTGACGGCCTCGGTCACGTACTTCTTGAGCTGGCCGGAGCCGCCCATGCCAATCTCCTCGGCAATCTCGACTTCGGAACGGCCGGTGCAGATGGCGGCTGTCGAAAGCAGGCCAGACACGCCAGGGCGGTTCTCGGGATCGAACGTGATCATGCGCTCGGAGTCGGTCTGGCTCTTCTTGATACGTTTGGCCGTCTCCTCGGCGGTCATCGAGATATTGATGGCGTTGCCATAGCTCTTGCTCATCTTGCGACCGTCAAGGCCGGGAAGCAGCGGGGTCTCGGACAGCAATGCGTCGACCTCGGGAAATACCTTGCCGTAGCGGTTGTTAAAGCGGCGGGCGATGGTGCGGGTGAGCTCGATGTGCGGCAGCTGGTCGCGACCGACGGGCACGACGTTGCCCTTGCAGAACAGAATGTCGCAGGCCTGGTGCACCGGGTAGGTGAGCAGAAGACCGGTGAGCTCGTGGCCCGAGGCCTCCATCTCGGCCTTTACCGTTGGGTTGCGCGCCAGCTCGGCCTCGGACACCAGCGACAGGAACGGCAGCATGAGCTGGTTTGCGGCGGGCACGGCGGAGTGCGCGTAGATCATGGTCTTGTCGGGGTCGATACCGCAGGCAAGGTAGTCCATGACCATGTTGTACACGTTGTCCTGGATGTGTTCGGTCGTGTCGCGGTCAGTGATGACCTGGTAGTCGGCGATGAGCACGTTGGTCTTGGCGCCCATGTTCTGCAGTTCAACACGGCCCTTGAGGGTACCGAAGTAGTGGCCCAGGTGCAGACGGCCGGTGGGGCGATCACCGGTGAGCATGGTGAACTTCTCGGGCGTATTGGCCAGGCCCTCGCGAATGGCGTTGCTCTTTTGCAGCGCGACTTCGTAGCTGTTCTCGTTTGGCATGATTGCTCCTAACGTATGTTCATGGGTCAAGATGATAACGCGTTTATTGGAGGGGTGGGGCGTAAGGAGGCGAGGGGCGGGAGAGGGGTGGCTTGTGCGATGGGTGCGGCGCGGCCGCGCTTGACCAACGGTGCCTTAGCACATCCTCGGCAGCTTGCCCTAGAGCTTGTGGTGACGCTCTTCTTTGCGCTCCTCGGCTGCCTGCTCCTCCTGCTTAAAAGCGGGGTCGTCGGGGGTGACCAGCTCGTCCTCGTGCGTGCGCTTGTTGTAATGGTGGCGTAGCACGGGTTCAAACAGGTGTAGGTGCTTGGCGAAGGCAGCCGAGCCAATGGCGAGCACGGTAAAAATGAGCACGCGCATGGGCACCTCGACCTGATTGATGGCGGCGGCGCCGGCCGAAAGCATGATGCACCAGGCGTAGATGAGCAGCACGGCCTGCTTTTGGTTGTAACCCTCCTGAATGAGGCGGTGGTGGATGTGGCCCTTGTCGGCCTGTCCGATGCTAATGTGGGCGCGCTTGCGGCGCACGATGGCGCTGAACGTGTCGATGATGGGCACGCCTGCCACGATGAGCGGGATGATGAGTGAGGTGAGCGCGGCGGTGCGGCTCACGTTGAGCAGCGAGATGGAGCCCAAAGCGAAGCCCAACAGCAGCGACCCCGAGTCTCCCAAGAAGATGCTCGCAGGGTTGAAGTTGTAATGCAGAAAAGCCACGCACGAGCCAAAGAGCGCGATGGAGAGCGCGGCGGCGTCGATACGGCCCGAAAGCATGGCCATCGTGAACATGGTGAACGATGCGATGCCGCAAATGCCCGTGGCCAGGCCGTCGAGGCCGTCGATGAGGTTGATGATGTTGGTGAACGCCACCAGGTAGATCACGGTGATGGGGTAGGCGAGCCAGCCAAGCATGATCTCGCCAGGGGCAAACGGGTTGACGATGACGCTGATGCGCAGGCCGCCCACGCAGGCGATGAGCGCGGCGAGGACCTGACCTGTCAGCTTTTGCTTGGGCTTGAGCTGGTAGACGTCATCGATTGCGCCGGTCGCAAAGATGACGGTAAAAGAAAGCGCCAGTATGGGGTAGCTGATGTGCAAGAGGGGATGAGGCACCAAAACGGGCGGCCAGCCCAGGTACCAGGTGCCTAGGATCTGCACAATGCAGGCGACGACGAGGCCCAAAAAGACCGCCGTGCCGCCCATGCGCGGGATGGGTTTAGTGTTGATGCGGCGCTTGGAAGGATAGTCGACGGCGTCGAGCTTGATTGCCAGGCGCTTGACCAGGGGCACCGCAAGGAAGGTCGTGATAAAGGCCGCCGCTGCCACGCATAGGTACGGTATGTAGCTCGGGGATGAAGCCATGAATCTAAAAACCGCCAAGCGTCGAAGGAAAAGGTCAGAAGAACGCCATGCGCAAAGGGCATAGCCGAACCATAATACTCGACCAAGGGGGGTGCATGTAATTGCACGCAGCGATAATCACGCGCTTACCAGATATTGGGATGTTGTCGATGGCTTGTCGGGATGCCGGCGGGGATCCATATGGACTGTATGGTGATTTTCGGCAAAAGAAAACCACCCCCCACGTTACGAAAATGAACCCACCTAAAACAGGTGGGTGCCCTCATCGACTGTTCCAGCGTCCTTAACAACGAAGGATACCTGTACTAGGTACGACTGTGTGGGCTCCCTAAATAAACGCGACGGTTCACCCAGTTGCTCCGCGGGGGGCGGAATACCTACATCATAAAGCGGCACTTTATCGATTCCAGTCTTGACATTACAAAAATCGTGTCGGACGATTACGGCGCCTTAGGGACGGAGCCGTCTACGCGGTCTGGCCCTTTACGTTTGAGCTGCTGAATCGTTGTTTTGGAGCATGTTTTTATGCCGACGTCGTTGACCGAACTTTTTTCGCCCGCCTGCCATTTGTGTCCGCGCCGTTGCGGTGCGGCGCGCGATGAGGGCGCGCGCGGCGTATGCGGTGCTAACGACACGCTCAGGGTGGCCCGCGCGGCGCTTCATATGTGGGAGGAGCCGCCTATCTCGGGCGAGGCCGGTTCGGGCACGATCTTCTTTAGCGGTTGCTCGCTTAAATGTATCTACTGCCAGAACCACGAGATCTCGACCGGCAATTTTGGCCTTGAGATTTCGTCTGAGCGTCTGGTCGAGATTATGCTGGAACTGCAGGACCAGGGTGCCAACAACATCAATTTGGTGACGGCGACGCACTATGCGCACCTGTTGCCTGCCGCGATTGCCGCGGCACGGGCGCGCGGGCTGGTCATCCCGATCGTCTACAACACGAGTGGTTACGAGCGTGCGAGTGCCGTGGCGGCGCTGGGCGACCTGGTCGATGTGTGGCTCACCGACTTTAAATATGCCGATGCCGGGCTTGCGCAGTCGCTTTCTCATATTAAGGACTACCCGCGCGTGGCCGTGTCGGGCCTGGCGCAGATGGCGCGCGAGATCGAGCGCCGCGGGGGAGAGCTGGTGGACGAGGACGGGCTCATGAAGCGTGGCATGATCGTGCGCCACCTGGTGCTGCCGGGACATGCGGACGATTCGTGTCGCGTGCTGGACCTGGTGTGGCAGACGGTGGGCGATGTGCCGATCTCGGTCATGAACCAGTACACGCCCAATGCGCTCATGCGCAAGCAGGGCGGCGACCTGGCACGAGCCGTGACGCGCGATGAGTACGAGCAGGTGCTCGACCATGCCGACGACCTGGGCTTTACAACGATGTTCTGGCAAGAGGGCGGTGCGGTAGACGAGAGCTTCACCCCGGCCTTCGATAACACCGGCGTCCTCACCAGCGCAAAGTAATGCGTTTGCCGATGATTTTTCTGGGACGGGGATTAAATAATCATCGAGAGGATTGCCTGCTCGAAAGGCAGTCAAAATAGCCCCGTCCCAAAAAGACTGGGTAATGGGCGTTGACAGTTGGCGAGCCGTAGGTAAAATATCAACTTGTCCTGGGGACGTAGCTCAGTTGGGAGAGCGCTGCCGTCGCATGGCAGAGGCCGAGGGTTCGACTCCCTTCGTCTCCACCCTTGGATTTGATAAGCCGCTGACATTGTGTCGGCGGCTTTTTTTAAAAGAAAGGGCTGAACTATGGCCGAGCTTGAGTCCCAACCATTGTCTGACGAGGAGCGCGCCGAGTTGGAAGAGCTCCGCGCCGAGAAGGCCCGCCGCGAGGAGCAGGAAAAGGCTCGTCGCGAGCGTGAGGAGCTGGCCGCCCTGCGCGCCGAGCGTGCGAAGGCCGAGGAGGACGCCACCAAGGCCGCATCCGAGCCGGCGCCCGCCGCGCCCAAACCTCAGCCTAAAAAAGCCGCTCGTCCCAAGCCCGTCGATTCCAAGCCGAGCCGTGACGAGATGACGTTTGCCCAGCGCATGGTCACCTCTAAAGAGCCTGTGGACGAGGACGATATCCCCGGCATGCCGCCGGCTCAAAAGCTCATCATCGCGCTCGCCCTGATTGGGTTTATCGTCTTTATGGGCTACACGATCACGGGCAGCATGGGGCTGCACTAACCGAGCCGCACCCGGCGCCCCGCTCGCGTATTCCGCCCCGCCCAACCCTCAACCTCTGTACAGCATATTCGAAAGGTCGCCCCATGGCTTTGACCGACATCTCGCATCCCACCGACATCGCAATGCTCACCGATCTGTACGAGCTCACTATGGCCCAGGGCCTGTGGGAGAGCGGCAAAGCCAATGAGCAAGGTTGTTTTACGGCGTTTTACCGCGACCATCCGTTTGGCAGCGCGTACGCCGTCATGTGCGGCACCGCCGAGCTTCCCGAGCTCGTCGAGAATCTACGTTTTACGTCCGAGGATATCGAGTACCTAGCCTCGCTTCAGGCTCCCGCCGGCGGTGCGATGTTTAAGCCCGCATTCCTCGACTACCTGCGCAACTTCCGCGCGCACGTGAACATTGACGCCGTGCCCGAGGGCGAGCTTGTTTTTCCGCGCGAGCCCATGGTGCGCGTCACCGGTCCGGCTCTGGAGTGCCAGCTGCTCGAGACGGCGCTGCTCAACATCGTCGGCTTCCAGACGCTCGTCGCCACCAAGACGGCACGTGTGGTGTTGGCGGCGGACGGCCGTCCCGTCGCCGAGTTTGGCCTGCGCCGCGCCCAGGGTCCCGATGGCGGTCTGGCCGTCGCCCGCGCGAGCTATGTTGCCGGCTGCTCGTCCACGTCTAACGTGCTTGCCGGGCGCCGTTACGGCATCCCCGTCTTTGGCACCCACGCGCACAGCTGGGTGATGAGCTTTGACTCCGAGCTCGAGGCCTTCCGCGCCTTTGCCAAGTCGAGCCCCAAGAATTGCACGCTGCTCATCGACACCTATGATGTGCGCGAGGGCTGCGAGCACGCCATTACGGTTGCCAAGGAGATGGAGGCGGCGGGCGAGCGTCTGTCGGCCATTCGCATTGACTCGGGCGACCTTGCCAAGCTCTCCAAGTATGTCCGCGGTCGTTTCGATGCCGAGGGCCTGCCTTATGTGGGGATCTCGGTGTCCAACGACCTGGACGAGTACACGATTCAGTCGCTGCTCGACCAGGGCGCACCCATCGACAGCTTTGGCGTGGGCACCAAGCTCGCGACCTGCTACGATCAGCCGGCGCTGGGCGGCGTGTACAAGCTTTCCGCCCGTCGTGCGAGCGATGCGGACCCGTGGACGCCGGTGGTGAAGCTCTCCGAGCAGCCCTACAAGCGCACGATTCCGGGCGTGCAGCGTGTGCGCCGCTATTACGATGGCTTTGGCGGCCCGGTCTGTGACATGATCTATGACGAGGACCATCTGGCGGGGGAGGGCGCCGCGCGCGGCAATACCCTCGTGGCCGTGAACGATGCTGCCCTGGTAACCGATGTGTCGGAGCTTGAGTATCGCGAGCTGCTGGTGCCGATCGTGCGCGATGGCAGTGCGGTGGCTCCGCGTGAGAGCATCGAGGATGCGCGCGAGCGCTGTGCTTGGGCACTCGACCATCTGGACGCGGCTTTTAAGCGCTTCCTGTATCCGCAGACCTACGTGGTGGGTATGGAACAGGGCCTGGCCCAGGTGCGCGACGAGCTCGTGCGCAAGAACATGGCCGCGGCATCGGCTTTCCCCTGGGCAAAATGATCCGCATGCGACGGAGGTAAGCGGATTATATTCTCGCTCACCCGTTCGCTCGCTTGCTCAGCATTCGATTGGTTTGACGTATGACGACTTCTTATAAAACGATGGTGGTAAAGATCGGCTCGTCCACGGTGGTGGGTGCCGACGGTAAGGTCAACCGCGCGTTTATCGGTGGCCTGGCCGATCAGGCCGCGGCCCTGCGCAAGCTCGGCTGGCGCTTGGTCGTGGTGAGCTCCGGCGCCATTGCCTGTGGCTATCCCGTTCTGGGTTTCGACCGCAAACCGGTTGGCGATCTGCCGAGCCTGCAGGCCTGCGCCTCGGCCGGCCAGTGCATCATCTCGTCGGCCTACGACGAGGAGTTCCATGCGCGCGACCTACTCACCTCGCTCGTGCTGCTCACGCGTCACGACACGGCGCGTCGCACGTCCTACCTGCACGCGCGCGACGCCCTGCTGCGTCTGGTGGAGCTGGGCGTGGTGCCGGTCGTCAACGAGAACGACACCGTTACCGTCGACGAGATCAAGTTTGGCGACAACGACACACTGGCGGCGCTCGTGAGCTGCCTGGTATCTGCCGATCTGTGCGTGACGCTCTCGGACATCGATGGTCTCTATACTGCCAATCCGCATGAGGACCCCACGGCCGAGTTTGTTCCTGTCGTGCATAAGATCGATGCCAAGATTATTGCCTCGGCGGGCGATTCTTCCACATCGGTGGGCACGGGCGGCATGATTACCAAGATCCGCGCGAGTCGCATCCTGATGACGGCGGGCATTCAGAGCGTGATTTGCTCGGGCGAGGAGCCCGATGCGCTCGTGCGCCTCGCCCGCGGCGAGAGCGTGGGCACACTGTTCGATCCGCCGGCGGAGCGTCTGGACATCGCGCCCCGCAAGCTGTGGATCGCGCTGGGCGACAAGGCACATGGGTCGGTGACGGTTGATGATGGTGCTGTGAAGGCGCTGGTTAGCCGTGGCTCTTCCTTGCTTGCGGTGGGTATTCGCGAGGTCGATGGCCAGTTTGCCGAGGGCGATGTGCTCGATGTGTGCGATCCGAGCGGTATGGTCGTCGCCCGCGGTATCGCCGAGGCCGATTCGGACGTGCTGGAACTTGCTGCCGGTCGCCGCCAAGACCAGATTGCCAGCAACCGCCTGCTCGCTAACCTGGCCGAGAAGCCGGCGATACACAGGGATAACTTGATCGTATTTGCATAAAGAAAGACAGCGCTGCGGATCGTTTCCCGCAGCGCTGTCTTTCTCGTGCCGGCACTTGGGGACGTTTCTTTTGTGCCGGCAGGTGGGGGACACTCCTTTGCTAGAAGATTCGGCGCAGGTCTCCGCGGTTGAGGGCCTCGTCGAAGAGGTGCTTGAATACCACGCTGCCGTGCAGGCCGTCGTGCTCGAACTCGTTGGTCACCCAGGCATGCGATTTGCCCACGCGGCTGAGCGTATCAAGCTGCAGGCCCGAATCCACGTACATGTCGTCGAAATACACCGCGGCCTGCAGGGGCACCTCGTTGCACGCCAGTCGCTGCGGGTCGTAGATCTTGTCCCAGCTGGTGTCTTCCATCAGCAGGTCCATGGCGGGCTTAAACGGCTTAAGCTCGGGCATCTGCTCGAACATCCACGGGAACATGGCCTCGCCGGTAAACATGAGCGGGCGCGCGAGGGTGTCGAACTCGGCGCGGTGTGCCTTCTCTTCGGCCGCGGCCCAACCAATGGGCATAGTGTCGCCGTCGGCGTATATGAACTCCTGCAGCGTCCAGTACAGCGGATTCGTGCGCGTGTTGGTGCGCTCGAAGGCGCGCATCAAAAAGCTGTCAGATACCGAGGCGCCGCAGGTCAGCGTGCCGTCGCCGTCAACAAAAGCGTGATCGATAATCCAATGCATACGCTCAAAGCTCGGCTTCATGCCAAAGTCGCTGCCCATGAGCTGTAGGCGCTCGACCGTCATCGGCGAGCCGTCGGGCAGCACGGGCTTCTGTGCCTCGAGCGCATCGGCCAGGGCTGCCACGCGCTCGATGTCGGCGGGGTAGCGGTCGTAATACTGCTGCGTCTTGGCGGCCATGCGCGGGAAGGTGTGCGCGTAGACCTCGCTGGCGCTCGCCGGCACGTGGGGGATGCCGCCGCAGGTAAAGCTCGCCGCCACGCCCTCGGGGAAGAGCGACAGATAACTCAACGTCAAAAAGCCGCCGTAGCTCTGGCCGAGCGTGACCCAGGGCTTGCCGCCAAAGCCCACCAGACGCAGGTACTCAAAATCGCGCACGATGGAGCTGGCAAGGTGGCGCTTGAGGAAGTCAGCCTGCGAGCGTGCGGCATCGGAGTCGGCCGCCGTCGCGCGCTCGCCCAGTGCGGCAATCGTGCGCCCGTCTACACAGCTGCTGCGCCCGGTGCCGCGCTGGTCGGGCAGGACGACGCGGAAGTGCTTGACGGCCTCCTCGATCCAGCCGTCGCTTGTGGGCGACAGCGGACGCGAGCTCTCGCCGCCGGGGCCGCCCTGCAAAAACAGGAGCAGCGGCAGATCGTCGTTGATGCGGCCGGGCGCGCAAACCACGCGGTAGAAGAGCTTGATGCTCTCGGGCGCGCCGGCGATTGGTGCCGGCATAGCGCCGCGGCGCATGGTGCTGCCGACGGCCAGGAGCATCGGCTCCAGGCCGCGCCAGTCAAGGGGGACGTCGATGCTGTGGTCCTCGACATAAAGGCCGGGGACGTGGTACGAAGTGATGAGGGCCATGTGAGTCTTCCGTTCGTTGCGGTGTTTCGGGTTGACCAATTCTACCGCCGCGGGCGAGGCCATGCGCAAATCGGCTACCATGGTTGCAAACTTCTAGGAGAAAGGGCCGCCCATGTCGGTCGATATAGCCACGTATGTCCACGATCTTGCCGTTGCCGCCAAGGCAGCGTCGGCCTCGCTTGCCACGGCGAGCGATGAGCAGCGCCAGGAGGCCGTGCGCGCCATGGCCGCAGCACTGCGCAACGGTGTCGACTCCATCGTCGCCGCCAACGAGCTCGATATGTCCGCCGCGCGCGATGCGGGCACCTCGGCCGGACTGCTCGATCGCCTGCTGCTGACGCCCGAGCGCGTCGAGGGCATGGCCGCCGGTCTGGAAAAGCTCGCCGAGCTGCCCGATCCCGTGGGCCGCGTGCTCGACCACCGCGTGCTTGCAAGTGGCGTGGACCTGACCCGTGTGAGTGTGCCGCTGGGCCTGGTCGCTATGGTCTACGAGGCGCGTCCCAACGTGACGGCCGACGCCGCAGGCATCTGCATCCGTACCGGCAACGCCTGCATTCTGCGCGGCGGCTCGCTGGCCTATCACTCGTGTGCCATGATCGCCGAGCTGCTGGCCGATGCGCTCGAGGCCAAGGGCTTCCCGCGCGAGGCCGTGTCGATGATCGAGTCCACCGACCGCGAGGCTACTGGCGAGCTCATGAAGCTCCGCGGTATTGTCGACGTGCTCATTCCGCGCGGCGGTGCAGGCCTGATCCAGCGCTGTGTGCGCGAGTCGCTCGTGCCGGTGATCGAGACGGGTACGGGCAACTGCCACATCTATGTGCATGAATCCGCCGACTTTGATAAGGCACTCAACATTATCGTTAATGCCAAGACCCAGCGCGTAGGCGTGTGCAATGCCGCCGAGTCGCTGCTGGTCGACCGTGCTGTGGCCGACGCGTTTTTGCCTGCGGTCGTTGCCGTGCTGCACGACCACGGCGTGCTCATTCACGGCGACGAGGCCACGTGCGCCGCGTGCGCCGACGCCGGCTTTGTGGAGGGCGATGACTACGTCGCCGCGACTGAGGAGGACTGGGGTCGCGAGTACCTGGCGCTCGAGATGAGCGTGAAGGTCGTGGCAAACGAGGACGAGGCCATCGCACACATCAACCGCTACGGCACGATGCACTCCGAGGCCATCGTTGCCGAGGACACGGATGCTTGCGAGCGCTTCCTGGATGCGGTCGATGCCTCGGCCGTGTACGCCAACGCCAGCACGCGCTTCACCGACGGCGGCGAGTTTGGCCTGGGCGCCGAGATCGGCATCTCGACCCAAAAACTCCACGCCCGTGGCCCCTTTGCCGCCGAGGCCCTCACCACCTACAAATACAAGCTCCGCGGCACCGGCCAGGTCCGCCCCTAAACCCCTCGTAAACGAAAACCACCACAAAGGTGCCTGTCCCCTTCGTGGTGGTTTTAGGTGGCGTGGGCGGTTAGGCCTGGAAGGTATCGCGGTCGGGGGCGAAGGACTGCATGGCCGCGATGGTGCGGTCAAAGAGCTCGGGGAGCTCCCAGCCCAACATCTCGGCGCCCTGCGAAATCACGTCGCGCGAGCAGCCGGCGGCAAAGCGCTTGTCCTTGAACTTCTTCTTGAGCGACTTGGTCGTAAAGTCCATAACGCTCTTGCTCGGGCGCATGATGACTGCAGCGCCGATCAGGCCGGTGAGCTCATCGCAGGCAAACAGGATCTTTTCCATCTGCAGCTCGGGTTTGGGCAGCGAGGTATTGAAGTCCGACGTGTGCGTCTGGATGGCGCGAATGAGCTCGGGAGACGCACCTTCGCCCTTAAGAATCTCGGCAGCATAGATGGTGTGGTTCATGGGGTCGTCCTCATGCTCCTCCCAATCCAGGTCGTGCAGCAGACCGACGATGCCCCAAAACTCCTCGTTCTCGGGGTCGAACTCGCGCGCAAAGTAGCGCATAGTGCCCTCGACCGTCTCGCCATGGGTGATATGGAACGGGTCCTTGTTGTGCTCATTGAGCAGTTCGAACGCGCGGTCGCGGGTGATTCCGGCGGTAAGCGGCTCTGCCATAAGAGACTCCTTGTGCTCGTGGGTATCGATAAGAATGAATACTACTAGAACAAGAAAACCACCACAAAGGTGCCTGTTCCCTTTGTGGTGGTTTTTGGCGCGGATGGGTTAGTTGAGGGCGGCTTGGGCTAGGCGGGCTTCGGCGGCCTCCTCGGTGACGCCAAGGGCCACGGCGAACTCCTCGATGGAGCGGCGTTTGGCCTCCTTGAGTACGCGCATGTAGTAGGAGCTGGGTTTTTTATCAGCTTCCTCGGCCTGGCGAATGCGGTGCATCATGGTCTTTGCCACGCGGACCGTCTCGGGCGCGCCCAGCTTGAGCTGCTGCTTAAAGTGTGTCTCCTCAAGCGAGCTGTTGCGCTCGGTAAAGGTGTCGCACTCCAGCTCGTCATAGTGGCTCAGCAGGTGCTCGGCATCTTGCTGAGAGATGGCGGCGTGCAGACGGTCGGCCTGCGCCACGGGGTACATGAGGATCGTCTGCGCATGTCCCTGCTTGGTCTCGAGCAGCAGCATGGGCTGCGGTGTGTCGTCCCTAAAACCGACGACGGTGCAGACTCCCTGGCCCGGATGAATGACGTGTTGACCGATTGAGAACATGCTACCTCCAACTTATACGAATTTACGTATGTCTAGAATAACACGCTGACGTGCGCAAACCCGTACTTTATGCAGGAAAAGCACACAACTCTGATAGGTAAGAGTATTCGATAACAGACGCAGCTCATTCACACCTTTATGCATTTTCAACGCCTGCATAATCTGCAGGCAGACCGGCATCTTTGAGTGACTCCATACAAGCTGTAGTCATTTTTGTGCATATGCAATATCTATTAGCTTTACCCTGCGACAGTGCCCGTCGCTTGTGATAGAGTGCTACAAACTCTGGCTTTTGCCCTACGAGTGACCAAGAGCTCGGGGGCTTTAACACAAGGAGGATCTATGCCCGAGAAGATTGAAGAGCTGGTACGCGCTGCGCTTGCTGCGGCCCAGGAGGCCGGCGACCTTTCCGCATTTGAACTTGACGATTGCGCTATCGAGCGACCGGCTGACACTTCTCATGGCGAGTGGACCTCTACCATGGCCCTGAAGTCCGCCAAGCTGGCCCACTGCGCCCCGCGCAAGATCGCCGAGGCCATCGTTGCCCATATGCCCGAGGACCCCGCGATCGAGAAGGTCGAGATCGCAGGCCCCGGCTTCATCAACTTCTACCTCTCCGTTGCCGTCAAGAATGCCATCTTTGGCGAGGCTCGCGAGAAGGGTATGGACTTCGCTAAGTCCAACGTCGGTGGTGGCCTGAAGACCCAGGTCGAGTTCGTTTCCGCCAACCCCGTCGGCCCCATGCACATCGGCCACGGCCGCTGGGCCGCGCTGGGCGACTCGCTCTGCCGCGTTATGGATCACGCCGGTTACGACATCCAGCGTGAGTTCTACATCAACGACCACGGCTCTCAGATGAACACCTTCGGCAACTCCATCAGCACGCGCTATATGCAGCTTGCCGACATCATCGCCAAGCAGGGCGTGGATATCGACGAGGCTCACAAGCTGCTGATCGCCGACCGCGACGCCTTTGTTGCCGACGAGAACGACGAGCATCCCGAGACCCATCCGTATCAGGACAACTTTGCCGAGACCCTGGGCAAGGACTCCTACGGCGGCGACTACATCATCGACGAGGCCGCCGAGTTCTGGCGCACCGACGGCGATAAGTGGGTCAACGCCGATCCGCAGGAGCGCATGGAGAGCTTCCGCGAGCGCGGCTATGTAAAGATGGTCGACAACATGCGCGACCTTTGCCATGCCGTTAACTGCGACTTCGATCGTTGGTTCTCCGAGCGCTCGCTGTATGTGAAGGACACCGAGGGCGAGACCGCCGGCACCTCCGCCGTCGACCGCGCTTTTGAGAAGCTCGACAAGATGGGCTATCTCTACACCAAGGACGGCGCCCTGTGGTTCCGCTCCACCGACCTGGGCGATGACAAGGACCGCGTTCTGATCAAGTCCGACGGCGAGTACACCTACTTCGCCTCCGACGTTGCCTATCACTGGGATAAGTTCCAGCGCGTCGACCACGTCATCGACATCTGGGGCGCCGACCACCACGGCTACATCGAGCGCGTCCGCTGCGTCTGCGATGCCTTGGGTTACCCCGGCAAGTTTGAGGTTCTGCTGGGCCAGCTCGTCAACCTGCTGCGCAACGGCAAGCCCGTCCGTATGTCCAAGCGTAAGGGCACCATGGTGACCCTGCAGGAGCTCGTCGACGAGGTCGGCTCCGACGCTGCCCGTTACACCCTCATCTCCAAGAGCTCCAACCAGATGGTCGACTTCGATATTGAGGCCGTCAAGAAGCGCGACAACTCCAACCCGGTGTACTACGTGCAGTACGCTCACGCCCGCGTGTGCTCCATCCTGCGCCGTGCCGCTGACGTTACGCCCGAGCAGGCTGGCGAGATGGGCATGAAGGCCGTCGCCGCCAAGGCCATCGGTGAGAACGTCGATTACTCGCTGCTGACCGACCCGACCGAGCTCGCCCTTTCGCGCAAGCTCAACGAGCTCACCGACCTCATCGCCAGCTGCGCTCGCGACCGCGCCCCGTTCCGTCTGACGCACTTTGCTGAGGAACTCGCCGGCGACTTCCACAGCTTCTACGCTGCCTGCCAGGTTCTGCCGAGCGAGGGCCGTCCCGTCGACCCCGAGCTTTCGCGTGCCCGTCTGGCCGCTTGCGACGCCGTCCGCGTGACGCTCGCCCTGGTGCTCACCCTTGTTGGCGTTTCCGCGCCCGAGCAGATGTAATCTGCGAGTCATTTGACCGTACAGACTTGGTTTAACTAAGCCTTGAAAGCCCGATCTCCCACGGAGGTCGGGCTTTTTGCAAACGCCGACGTATTGACGAATTTGGAACTGCTGGAAATACGAAACTATGCCGGTTTACTACGATGAAATGAGAAATTCCAACCACGCCGGCTTTTCGCAAAAAGTGCAAGGCATCTACCTGCGGTTTTAGTTCAACAAGTTTCGGAGTGGTCGCGGTTGAGCGATTCATCGTAGTAAACCGCCATGGTTTTGGCGGAGGCAGTCAGATTTGTGGGTGTTAAACCAAAAAGTGTCCCTTTTGACTAGTCGTTTAAGAGCGTTCCCAATGACTAAGTTGCAGGTGGCGGCGGTTGTGTTACACTAACGCTGCGTATATGGCGCAATCATCTCGATACAGATCAATGATGTCCGTCGTTTTGAACGGAACTAGACTGTTTAGCCGCCCTGAAGGTTTATGCAGGGAGCATGTGATCACAGGGCTTGAAAAGAAAGTTGAGCAAACACTGTGTCTGATCAACAGCAAGAAAACGAAATAACGACGACGCAAGCCGCTCCCGCTGCACCGGTTGCGTCGGACCAAGTCGCGGCGCCCGCGCAAACCTCGGCTCCTGAGACGCCTAAGGCTGCAACGGCTGAGAAGGCCGTGCCTGCAACTGGTGAGGAGGCTGCTCCGGCAAAGCCCAAGCGTACGCGCCGCACGGCCAAGCCTGCCACTGACGGCGAGGAGGTCACCAAGCCCAAGCGCCGTACCACGCGCACGACGCGCGCCAAGCGCACCGTTGCTGCTGACTCCTCGGCGCCGATTTCCGATGAGGTCGCGCAGGCACGTGCGTTGGCGCAGATTAGCGAGGCTCAGGTGGTGCGCGCCCGCCGTCGTGCTGCCGAGCGCGAGGCCGCGGCTCTGACCGAGCTTGCAGCTCCGTCTGTGCCCGAGACGCCTGCCGCCACCGAGACCCCTGTCGCCGACCAGCCGACCGAGAAGCCGGTACCGCGCACACGCCGTCGCACGGCTGCTAAGGCCGAGCAGGTTGCCGATCAGGTAACCCCCGAGCTCACTGAGGCTTCGGTCCGTTCCGCGGCAGGGGAGGGCACATCGCCTGTTGAGCTCGCTGCGCCTGTCGAGGCCAGCGAAGTTCCCGTTGTCGATCCGGCTTTGCGCCCGCACCGTCGCGGTCGCAAGCCCAAGGCCTTCGTCGAGGCAGAGAAGGCCGCAGCCGCAGCTGCAGCCGCTCGGGATGCTGCGGCGACCGCCGAGTCTGCAACCGCCGCCGACGCGCCCGTCCAGGATGCTACGACTTCCGAGGCCGCTCCCGCCGATGTCGAGCCCGCCGACCTCCGTCCCGGTCGCAGCCGTCGCACTGCTGCTAAGCGCACGTCCAAGGCTAAGGCTGCCAAGAAGGGCGCGTCCGAGGATTCCGCCGAGACGACCGTCGATGCATCGGCTGATGCCGCCGAGTCCCAGGACGTCGAACTACCTGCGTCCGAGAAGCCCAAGCGCGGTCGTAAGAAGTCCGCTAAGGCCAAGACGTCCGAGCAGCAGGCCGAGGCCGAGCTGCAGGGCGATTCCAAGGCCGAGGCCAGCGATGATACTGCGGCTAACGCCGATGCCGCCGCAACTGATGGTGCCGCGCCCGCCGAGGCCGAAGACGGCGCTCGCTCCAACCGTCGCCAGCACAAGCGTAACGACGAGCGCAACGACCGCAAGGACGAGCGCAACAACGACCGTCGCAACCGCCAGCGCGATCGCAAACAGCGCAACAAGGAGCGCAACGCCGCCCCCACCGAGCCCACGCTTTCGCGCGAGGAACTCGCGGCCATGAAGGTCGCCGAGCTGCGCGAGAAGGCCAAGGAGTTCGAGATCGAGACGACCGGCAAGAAGAAAGCCGAGCTCGTCGAGGAGATCTACGTCACCGCCGCGAAGGCCGAGGGCTTCCGCGACATCAAGGGCATCCTGCAGATTCGTCCGGACAGCTCCGGTATCATCCATGCCCACGGTTACATGAAGTCCAACGACGACGCCTTCGTGCCCGCCTACCTCATCCGCTCCGCGCGCCTGCGCACGGGCGACGTCATCGAGGGCTCGCTGCGTCCTTCGCGCGGCGGCGACAAGCGCGCCGGCCTCGCCAAAATCACGACCGTCAACGGTCTAGACCCCGAGCAGATTCGCAACCGCCCCAAGTTTGGTGACCTCACCCCGGTCTATCCCAACGAGCCGCTGCGCATGGAGCACGGCAAGGACTCCATTACCGGTCGCGCCATCGACATCGTGTCGCCGATCGGCAAGGGTCAGCGTGGCCTGATCGTGTCCCCGCCCAAGGCCGGCAAGACCACGATCCTCAAGAAGATCTGCCAGTCTATCTCGATTAACAACCCCGAGGTGCACCTCATCTGCCTGCTCGTCGACGAGCGCCCCGAAGAGGTCACCGATATGCAGCGTTCCATCAAGGGCGAGGTTGTGGCGTCGACCTTCGATATGCCCGCCGACAACCACACTCGCGTGGCAGAGCTCGTCATCGAGCGCGCAAAACGCATCGTGGAGCTGGGCGGCGATGTTGTGGTGGTGCTCGACTCCATCACGCGTCTTGCCCGCGCCTACAACTTGGCGGCGCCCGCCTCAGGCCGCATCCTTTCGGGCGGCGTCGATTCGGCGGCACTGTATCCGCCCAAGCGCTTCCTGGGCGCAGCCCGCAATATCGAGAACGGCGGCTCGCTCACCATCCTGGCCTCTGCCCTCATCGACACCGGTTCCAAGATGGACGAGGTCATCTTTGAGGAGTTCAAGGGCACCGGCAACATGGAGCTCAAGCTCGACCGCGACCTGGCCGACCGCCGCATCTTCCCGGCTATCGACCCCGTTGCCTCCGGTACGCGTAACGAGGACCTGTTGGTTGACGAGCAGATGCGTCCGTTTGTCTTTGGCTTGCGTCGCATTCTTGCCGGCATGAACAATACCGAGCGCGCGGCCGCATCGTTTATCAAGGGTCTTAAGGGCACCAACACCAACCAGGAGTTCCTGGTGCGTTCGGCCAAAAAACACAGCGACTACGAGCAGACGTTCTAGGTTGTCATCTACACGCAGCGATAGTCATCAATGCAATAAAGGGTCGGGGCTTTGAGCCTCGGCCCCTTTTCTATATCGCCGCTCCGCGCTTTTTTGACCATAAGACTGGCAAGCAGCAGGTTTCCCGTTTCAATCCGACATCGTCGCTTGCAATCGACAGGGCGGTTTCGCATAATAGCTTTTAAGCTTCGCGACGGAAAACGCAGATGAAACGAACCATATACCGTTGCTTTGGGGCATAGCCCCGCTTCATCTTCTCTCGCGCAGCCAACTGAATGATGCGATTTGGGTGCTGGAAGATGGGGAGAGCTCATGGCTTCTTCTGATGCAACACAACGAGCAGTCCTTGCCGGACTTTCGTGCGGGATCGGCCTTGCCGCTCCCGTGGTTATGTATGCCGCGACGCTGCCGTTTTCGTCGGTGAACGAGACGGTCGCGGCGGGTGCGGTTCCCTTCGCCGTGGGCGCGGTGGCGGGCGTGGGCATCTATGCCGCCTCGCTGGGTATCTCCGAGTATCGTGCGCAGCGTGAAGAGCGTCTGTTCCAGCCCGATGCCATGGGCGGTGCCGCCAATCTCAATCAGCATCAAAGCGAGTTCAAGACCGCCTCGATTTCAGCTCAGCAGCAGGATGCGACTCCTTACGCTGCGGCTTCTGATTCTCAGGCTCAGGCGGAGCAGTCTACCTCGGCATTCCTTTCCGGCCTGACTGGTGCGTTCCAGCGCCGTCATGCCGATGATGGTGTCCCTACCATCGCTCGAGCCGCAGATGCTATGGACGAGGACGAGGCTTGGTCCATGATCGACAGTATGCTTGACGACGATTCGCCGGTGAGCTGCGACCCTGCACACTCGCGCGACGTCTATCAAGTCGCCATCGACGAGCTCACCAACGGCGGGCAGACCGGCTCCTTCAATCGCGACGACATCGCCGCCGCGGCACGCGCCGTGTCTGGCTCCCAGGCCGCCCCTGCGGGCAGCACGGCGGCTTTCGTGGCACTCGTCGCCAACGCGGCAGCCAATAACGCCTACAGCGCTACCTCGGCGGACGCGAACGCTTCTGCCGACAATTCGTACGTTGATGAAGCCATGACTGCGGACGAGGAGGCCGTTGCCGCCCGCCGTGCCGCCGAAAGCTCGCTGTGGGGCGCTCCTGCCCAGCAGCAGGCGGCTGAGGCTGCGCCGTACAATGTCAACCTCGCCAGCATGCCTATCATCTCCGGTGCCGCGGATATCGATTTCGATGACCTCGATGAGCCTGCAGCCATCACCGCATCGATTGATGCCCAAGATCGCATCGACACCGGCGACCTTCCGGATGCCTCACTCGAGGTTGATGTCCCCATGGCCGATTACTCGGGCCACGAGGACATGTGGGCCGCCGCCACCGCGATTCTGGATGAGATTGACGAGCCTGCTCCTGTTGCAGCCCCCGCTCCCGTCGCTGCCCCTCAGCCTGCTGCCCCCGCCTATGTCGGCCGTCACAGCGCTGTGTTCCCCGAGGATACTGCCCGTATCTCGCGCGAGAGCATCGAGCGGGCCGAGGCTATTGCCGCCGGCATTATGGAAAACCGTCGTCACGAGCGCGTCAATCAGATCCTCGAGGAGGAGATCGAGCGCCTGCAGTCCTCTACCGCCAAGCGTACGGGCCGTGCCTACCTGAGCGTTATCGAGGGCGGTACCGCCAGCTTCGCGCCGCTCCGCGCGGAGGCATAACTTCTGCATGGTTAAGATCAATCGAAAATGGGCGGTCGTGACCTGCCTGATGGCGCTCTTGATCTGGGGCAATTCGCTGGTTCCCGGCTCGGGGTCGGGCTCGCTGAGCCTAACGGTCATGGAAGCTATCCGCGGTTTCCTGCACGGCGTGGGACTTCCATATGAATGGGTGACCAACTTTGTTGTTCGCAAGTGCGCGCATTTTACCGAGTATATGGTGCTCGGCATCTTGGCAACGCACGCCTTTGATTTTGAGGGCCGGCGCACCTTTGACGTGCTGCTGCCCACGGCGGTGTTCTTGCTGCTGATTCCTTCGATCGACGAGACGATTCAGCTCTTTGTGCCGGGACGCGCCGGCATGATCACCGATGTGATGATCGACTGCTGTGGAGCGGCAACGGGCGTTGTGCTCCGATATCTACTACGATCGCTCATATGTGCCAAAAAGGCCGCCTAGGACGTATGCTTGGTGCTAGGCGGCCTTTTTTATTAGAGGGCTTATATAGGGCGTGGTGGCGTCGTTCCGTAGGTTGGATTTGCCGGGCGCGCCACGCCCTGTGGGTGCGTCTGTTACTGAAGCGCCTGCGCGCCCAGGGCCAGGCAGCCCATGATGCCCTGCTTGCCCTCAAGGCTGTTGTTGACAATATAGGTATCGATGTCGTTGACCTCGGGCGTGACGATATAACCGTTGAGCATCTCGGCGCACTTCTTGCGCGCGAGCGGCACGATGGGGGTGTGGTCGGCCACGCCGCCACCGATGATGATCTTTTGCGGCGCGTAGCACAGCGTGTAGGTCATGAGCGCCTGTGCCAGATAGCCTGCGAGCAGGTCCATGGCCTCCGGGTCATCGGCCATGTCTCCGGCGCTCTTGCCATCCCAGCGCTTTTTAACGCCGGGGCCGGCGATGAGACCCTCGAGGCAATTGTCGTGGAAGGGGCAGGTGCTGTGCTCGCCAATGGTGTCGCGCGGGTCGCGCGTGACCAGGATGTGGCCGGCCTCGGGATGCATCATGCCGTGTACGAGCTTACCGCCCGAGAGCACGCCGGCGCCCACGCCGGTGCCGATGGTCAGATACACAACGTCAGTGAGGCCCTGGGCGCAACCAAAGGTGACCTCGCCCAGGCAGGCGACGTTGACGTCGGTGTCGTAGCCGCAGGGGATATTGAGCTCGTTTTGGATGGTGCCCAGCAGGTCGAAGTAGCGCCATGCCGTTTTGGGCGTCTCCAGGATCTTGCCGTATTGGGGCGAGGCAGGGTTGACTGCGGTGGGTCCAAAGGCGCCGATGCCCAGCGCGGCGATGCCCTTGTTCGCAAACCATGCATTGACGGCCTCAACGGTCTCCTGCGGGGTCGTGGTCGCGATCTGCTCACGCTCCAGGACCGTACCGTCTGCATAGCCCGTGGCGCAGACCATCTTGGTGCCGCCGGCCTCGAGCGCTCCGATAAGCTGCTGTTCTGCCATAGTATTCCTCTCTCTGGGACGAGTTGCTCCGTGACTAAAGTATAGGGCTCTAAACCATTTAAGAAAGCGCTATAAAAAGAAGAAGCCTCGCAACGTGGCGGGCGGTGCGGGGCTTCTTTGGTTGCTTTAGTTGCCGGGCCGTCCTTACCCGCGCGGCTTGATTTTATCACGTAGCGACTTGAGGTTCTCCAGTGCCGCGTTAAGCGTCTCATCCCGCTTGGCAAAGTGGAAACGAATCAGATGGTTGACGGGCTCGCGGAAGAAGCTCGAGCCGGGCACGGCGCCCACGCCCACCTTGGATGCGAGGTCCTCGCAGAATTCGAGGTCGCTGTCATAGCCAAACTCAGAGATGTCCATCATGACGTAGTAGGCGCCCTGCGGCACGTTATGCTCAAGACCGATGCTATCGAGCCCCTGGCAGAACAAGTCGCGTTTGGCGGTGTAGAGGTCGAGGACCTCATCGTAATAGCTGTCGTCGAAGTTGAGGGCGGTGACAACGGCTTCCTGCAGGGGAGCGGCGGCGCCCACGGTGAGGAAGTCGTGGACCTTTTTAATGCGCTCGGTGATTTCGGCGGGAGCGATGGTGTAGCCCAGGCGCCAACCGGTGATGGAGTAGGTCTTGGACAACGAGCTGCAGCTGATGGTTCGCTCGAACATGCCGGGCAGCGTGGCCATATAGACATGCTCGTGGGGCGCATAGACGATGTGCTCATAGACTTCGTCGGTAATGCAGTAGGCGTCGTACTTTTTGCAGAGGTCAGCGATAAAGGTGAGCTCCTCGCGCGTAAAGACCTTGCCACAGGGGTTGGACGGGTTGCACAGGACGATGGCCTTGGGGTCGTTGTCGCGGAAGGCCGCCTCGAGTGTCTTGCGGTCAAAGTCGAATGTGGGTGGGTTGAGCGGCACGTAGATGGGCTCGGCACCCGAAAGGATCGTGTCGGCGCCGTAGTTCTCGTAGAACGGCGAGAAGATGACGACCTTGTCGCCGGGGTTCGTGACCGTCATCATGGCGGCCATCATGGCCTCGGTGGAGCCGCAGGTGACCACGATATTCTGGTTGGGGTCGACCGGCATGCCCATAAAGTGCTCCTGCTTTGCTGCGAGCGCCTCGCGCATGGCCTGGGAGCCCCAGGTGATGGAGTACTGGTGATAGAGCGGCTTGGGGTCGCTGGCGATGGCGCTCAGGCTGTTGAGCAGCTGCGCCGGGGGATCGAAGTCGGGGAAGCCCTGCGAGAGATTGACAGCTCCGTACTTATTGGAGATGCGTGTCATGCGGCGGATGACCGAATCGGTAAATCTTGCCGTGCGGTTGGAGAGTTCTTTCATGACGGTCCTTTCGAGGATTTGCAGTGGGGCAAGTTTACTCCTATGAAACCGGTGGGATTTGCTCGAAATGGTCTCGAAAAACTCTTTGGTTGATTTTCAATCTCAACGCAACAGCCTGAACGGACCCCGCGTTTCCGCAGCT
>CAJMHW010000031.1 GCA_905213325.1 Collinsella aerofaciens | reverse complement strand
GCCCGCTGAGCTGGGCCTATGCCGGAATCTCTCCCACAGAAACCACCGAAGAGCCCTAAATATCGAGTATAGTGTGCACAACATGAGAGATGATGAGAGGAGGTCTTATGCCGGGAGAGGGTTTTAAGGCGCTTGCCGATCCAACGGGACGGCGCATTTTGGAGTTGCTGCGCGAGGGCAATTGCACGGCGGGGGAGCTTGCCGAGCATTTCGATATCAGTAAGCCGTCGCTGAGCCATCACTTGGCGACGCTCAAAAACGCCGGGTTGGTGGCCGACGAGCGCCATGGCCAAAACATCGTATACAGCTTAAACACCACCGTCATGCAGGATTTAATTGGCTGGTTTATGGGCTTTACAAACACTGAAGGTGATAAGGATGAATAACGAAAACAAGGGCATTCACCCCACGGGGGTATCGTCGCGCGTGTGGATTGCGCTGGTCGCTCTGTGCGTCGCCAATGTCGTAGCGCACCTCATGGTGATGCCGAGCTTGCCTACGCAGATTCCCACGCACTGGGGCGCGAACGGCGCCGTCGACGGTTGGGGTCCTAGCTGGATGGCCTCCGCGCTCGGCGTGCTGCCTCTGGCGCTTCTCGCAATGTTCCGCATGGTGCCGCGCATCGACCCCAAAGGTGAGGCATATCGAACCTCGGGCAAGTTCTACCAGGGCTTCGTAATCGCCTTCACCTTGTTCATGTGCGCCATAAGCTGGCTGGGAGAGCTTACGGTCTGGGGCGTGGTGCCGGCGGTCGGTTCGGTTAACGTGCTGATTTCCGGTGTTGTCGGTTTGCTGTTCATCGGCGTAGGCAACTACTTGCCGCGTGTGAAGCAGAACTATACGCTCGGTATCAAGACACCCTGTGCGCTTGCCGATCCCGAGAACTGGCGCCGTACGCAGCGTTTTGGCGGTGCCTGCTTTATGGTGCTGGGTATTGGCCTGATTGTGATGGGCGTGGCAGGCAGCGTGCTTTCGAGTGAAGTCGTCGCCGCGGTGATTGCGGTTCTGATGTTTGGTTCGGTTGGAGCCGTCTACGTCTACTCGTATCTGTTGTGGCGCAAATCTCAGCGAGCCGCTCGTTAAGGTTGCGGAAAACTAGCGTACGCAGTTCATAGTATGTTCCGGGGGACTTTTCCCAGGTAGTATTAGGGGGTGTGGGCAACCATGCCCCTTTTTCGTTACGTTTCAGAGCTGGTTTCCTCATTTCGTTTCTACTAAAGCGAATCAAGAATAGGGAAACAGCAGGTAGAAAGGATAGAACAGGCAAATGGCAGAGTTTATCTACCAGATGTATCAGGCTCGCAAGGCCCATGGCGACAAGGTGATCCTTGACGACGTGACCCTGAGCTTCTACCCCGGTGCCAAGATCGGCGTCGTGGGCCCCAACGGTATGGGCAAGTCGACCCTGCTCAAGATTATGGCCGGCATCGAGGAGGTCTCCAACGGCGATGCCAGGCTCACTCCCGGCTACACCGTGGGCATCCTGCAGCAGGAGCCGCCGCTCGACGATGACAAGACCGTCATCGAGAACGTGCGCATGGCGTTTGGCGACATGATTGCCAAGGTCGATCGCTTCAACAAGATCGGCGAGGAGATGTGCGACCCGGATTGCGACATGGACGCCCTCATGGCCGAGATGGGCAAGCTCCAGGACGAGATCGACGCCGCCGACGGCTGGGATATCGATTCCAAGCTCGGCCAGGCCATGGACGCCCTGCAGCTGCCCGATTCCGACATGCCGGTCAACGTGCTTTCCGGCGGCGAGCGCCGTCGCGTGGCCCTGTGCAAGCTGCTGCTCGAGGCTCCCGACCTGCTGCTGCTCGACGAGCCCACGAACCACCTGGACGCCGAATCGATCTTGTGGCTCGAGCACTTCCTGCACAACTACCAGGGCGCGGTGCTTGCCGTCACGCACGATCGCTACTTCCTGGATAACGTTGCCGAGTGGATCTGCGAGGTAGACCGCGGTCACCTTTATCCCTACAAGGGCAACTACTCCACGTATCTGGAGACCAAGGCCGCCCGTATCGAGGCGCAGGGCAACCGCGACGCCAAGCTCGCCAAGCGCATGGAGGCCGAGCTCGAGTGGGTACGCAGCTCGCCCAAGGCTCGCCAGGCCAAGAACAAGGCCCGTCTGGCTCGTTACGAGGAGATGGAGGCCGAGGCCCGCGCAAGCCAGAAGCTCGACTGGACCGACATCCGCATCCCCGTGGGCCCGCGTCTGGGCAACAAGGTGCTCGAGGCTCATCACCTGCACAAGGAGTTCGATGGCCGTGTGCTCATCGACGACCTATCGTTCACCCTGCCGCGCAACGGTATCGTGGGTGTCATCGGCCCCAACGGTGTGGGCAAAACCACGCTGTTCAAGACCATCGTGGGCCTGGAGCCGCTGACTTCGGGCGAGCTCGAGGTGGGCGAGACCGTCAAGATCTCCTATGTCGATCAGAACCGTTCCGGCATCGACCCCGATAAGAACCTGTGGGAGGTCGTCTCGGATGGCCTGGACCACATGATGGTCGGCGAGACCGAGGTCCCCAGCCGCGCGTACGTGGCGAGCTTTGGCTTTAAGGGCCAGGACCAGCAGAAGCGCGCCGGCGTACTCTCCGGTGGCGAGCGCAATCGCCTGAACCTGGCGCTCACGCTCAAGCAGGGCGGCAACCTGCTGCTCCTCGACGAGCCCACGAACGATCTCGACGTCGAGACGCTGTCCTCACTCGAGGCGGCGCTGCTCGAGTTCCCGGGCTGCTCGGTGGTCATTAGCCACGACCGTATGTTCCTGGACCGCGTCGCCACGCACATTCTGGCGTGGGAGGGCACCGACGAGAATCCGGGCAACTGGTATTGGTTCGAGGGCAACTTTGAGGCCTATCAGGCCAACCGCATCGAGCGCCTTGGCGAGGACGCAGCCCAGCCGCATCGTATTCACCGTAAGCTGACGCGCGACTAGATCGTTACGCGGTTTTCCAAACCGCGTAACTGCTCGACGCTGCGCGGGTCGCAAGCACCCCATCTTGCCGTTCAAGCCGTCGCTCGCGTACCGAAGTACGCGTCGCTCCTCTTTCACGGCAACCTGGGGCACTTGCGGCCCGCTCGCTGTTGGTTACGCAACATCAACAAATAAAAACGGCTCAAATCCTGATTTGGATTTGAGTCGTTTGTCGTTACTGCTCGGGTTCTTCGACTTTATCGATGGCCCAGGTGGATCCGAGGCCACCGGTGGTATTGCGGCGGATGCGCACGGCAACCTCGCGGCGCTCGCCGGCCTGCGTGTAGCGCAGGGGGAAGCTTGCGCGGTTTCGCGCGGCCTCGATGGTACCGCGCTCGCGGGCGATCCAGTAGTACTCGCCGACAATGCCGAGGGTATCGGCGCCGTAGGGGAGATAGGTCGACAGCTGGTGCAGAAGCGGGCCGGGGCAGAAGACCTCGGTTGCGAAATCGATGGGGAAGTCCTCGGGGATGGTCGGTGCTGCGGGTGCGGGGGTTGGGGCCGCTGCGGGTGCCGAAGCCGGTGCCGGTGCGGGAATTTGGCCGCAAGCAGAGGTGGGCACGGATTCGATGACGGGTGCGGGCTCCGGCGTCGCTTCCGGCTTGATCGTGGAATCTGCGGGCTCCACGGTGACGGGCGCGTCTGCAGCTGCGGTTTCAACCTCAACCTGCGTCGCGTCCTCGTTCTCGACGCTCGACTTTGCTTCGATGGGCGTGGATGCCATGGTGGTGATGCCGGCGTTGGCGTTCTCGGGGTCATAGACGACCGTGAGCGAGATGGCGGGCTGCGGCGTCTCGGGCTCCGGTGTCGACTCGGTAGCGTCTTGATCTGCGGGCTCGTCGGACTGATCGTCCTCGGCCTCGTCGCCAAAGACATCGCTGTTTTGGAACGCAGACGGCTCGGGTTGGTCAGCGGCTTCTTCGGTTGTCGACTTGGGCGCTTCGTTGAGCTCCACAGTGGCTTCCTGCTCGGATATGACTTCGGAATCGGTCGTGGCGGCGATTTCGGTTTCGGCTTCTGCCGTTACCTCAATAGCGACTTCGATCTCTGTCTCGGGCTCGGGTTCCGGCGCGGCTTCAACCATGGCTTCGGGCTCGGGACGCTTAACGTGCTTGGGGCGCACGGCCTTGAGGTCCTTCTCACCGCGCTTTTTCTTTTTGTAGGACTGCTTGGCGCCCTTGGCGGTCTTGGGCTTGTCCTCGCCCTTGGCAAGCGCAGCATCCCAGGCCTCGTTGGCGATGACCGTGGCATACAGGCGGCCGCCTTTAAAGACGGTCAGCTTAATGCAGTCGTCGAGCTCCTCGAGCAGCTCGCGCGTGGACTCGAAGCCCAGGTCATAAGCGGTCATGTCGCCAGCGGCGAGCGCCTCCTCGACCTGCGTCATAAACGTTTGCTTGCCACATCCAATCGCATCGCGCAGCAGGCGATACAGATAGATGTGGTTGCCCAGCGAAAGCGTGGGCCTAACTATTGTCTTGCTCATGGCAAATCTCCTCTTTACACATGTAAAGCATCTTACCATCGCATAGCGTTCGCCATGGCGGCGCCCAAGGCAAACGGGCGCGAACCGCTTTCGATTCGCGCCCGTTGTACAGGTCGGTTATCTATGAGAGGCAAACGTGCTTAGTTGCCCGATGCCGTGCCTTGGCTCGAGTTGTCAGATGCCGTGCCGGAAGCGGTTCCGCTCGAGCTGTTGGTGTTGTTACTGTCTGCCGTGCCCGTTCCCGACGTGGTGTCGCTCGTCTGGCCTCCCGTGTTCGGCTGTGAACCGTCAGTCGTTTGGCTTGAGTCGGTCGTGCCGGACGGCGTGCCACTGTTGGCCGTAGAGGAATCGGTGCCCTGCGATTGGTTTTGGGTGTTCGAGGACGAATTGGCAGAGGTAGGACTGTCTTGCGTGTCGTCCGTCTGTGCCTGCTGATCCTGCGGCTGAGTGTTGCCATTTGCATCGCTCTCGGTCGTGCGCGACGACAGGATTGGCTCGGGACGCTCGCCCAGACCCTCACCGGCAGTGGTGATAAGGATGGCGCCGGCGCAGGCGATGACCGCGACGATGGCGATGGCGATCGAGAAGACGATGACCTTCTTTTGTGTCTGGCTGCGCTCTGCCGCCGCCTTGGCGCGCAGGCTGTTGGGGGCGACGCGCGCCGTGGTTGCGCGTCCCGCAACCTGGCGCATTTCCTGCGTGGTCGCGGCGCCACCTAGGTGCTCCTCGACATCGGGCTCAACGGGCTCGTAGGCGCCGGCAGGGTAGTCGACAGCGGCATGCGTGCCCTTGATTGCTTCGGCGCTGGCAGAGATAAAGTGGCGGTAGACCTGCGAGGACACAACGGTGATGACCGAGCTCACGGCGGCACCAATTACTGAACCAGCGATACCAATCTTGGAGGCAAGCGCGACGCTCGTGGCAGCAGCTGCGGCGCCGGCGATGATCTGGGGAATGGAAATGTCATCGAACAGGCCCTTTTTGGGCGCGATGGCCATGGTCTGTCCGATGGAATGGTTCTCGTGCACGCCGTTGTTGAGCGATGCCGGCGTCATGACGCGCGTGCGCGGCGCGTCGGTGTACTTGGTTGTCATACGGGGTCCTCCCGGTGTAAATCTGCTTCGTTTCGTGTAGCCATCAGGGTACCCACCAGATGTGAATCGTACGTGACATTTAACAGATACCATCAACTCATCAATTGCTCACCAAGTTGGTGGGATGCGGTTACACCCGGCGGTTGAACTACAATAGGACTTGCTAATTGTTGTGAATGGCGTCTACGCACGGGAGCATTCTTATGAATCTTCACCTTTCTCAGTCTGATGGCTTTTTGCGTGTGGCGGCGGCCTCGCCCAAGATTCGCGTGGCCGATGTCGAGGGCAATGCCGAGGTTGCGCTGGCGGCTGTTCGCGAGGCTACCGAGCGCGGCGTTCGCGCGCTGGTGCTGCCCGAGCTTAACCTGACCGGCTATACCGCGGCCGACCTGTTCCATAACCGCACGCTGCTGCATGCCTGCGAAGCAGCGCTGGTGCACATACTCGATGAAACCCGTGAGCTGCCGATCGTCTTTACCGTTGGCTTGCCCGTTGCGGTGGCTGAAAACATCTACAACTGCGCGGCCGTGTGCTGTGCGGGCGAGCTTTTGGGCCTCACGGCCAAGAAGTATCTGCCCAACTATGGCGAGTTCTATGAGCGCCGTTGGTTTGCTCCGGCGCCTGCGGATCCCGTGTGGGTTGAATTTGCCGGTCAGGGTCCGGTCCCGCTGGGTTCAGGGCTTGTCTACCGTTGCTGTGACGAGGGCGCCGAGGACCTGGTGTTGGGCGTTGAGGTCTGTGAGGACCTGTGGGTGCCGGCGCCCCCTTCGACCGAGATGGCGCTTGACGGTGCGACGGTGATTCTCAACCCGTCGGCCTCGGACGAGATTATCGGTAAGGCAGATTACCGCCGCAGCCTTATCTCCAATCAGAGTGCGCGCCTGTACTGCGTCTATGCCTACGCGGACGCGAGCGAGGGCGAGTCCACGACCGACATGGTCTTTGCAGGCGAGAACCTCGTCTACGAAAACGGTTCGAAGCTCGCCGCGACCAAACTGCTTACCTGCGATATGGCCGTCGCCGATGTCGATCTTGATCGTCTGGTTGCCGAGCGCCGTCGCTCGACGACGTGGACGCGCGCGGACGATGCGCCGGAGGCCACGACCGTTGAGTTTTCGTTTGAGGGCGTGCTGGCCGAAGAACCTGTCCTGCGCGATGCCTGCGATATCGACCGCGTTTTCCCGCGCGCGCCCTTTGTGCCGGCCGACCACGGCGACTTGGCCGAGCGCTGCGAGACGATCCTCGATCTGCAGACTGCGGGCCTCAAGACCCGCCTTGCCCACACGGGTACCAAGGCTGCGGTTATCGGCCTTTCGGGCGGCTTGGACTCCACGCTAGCGCTGCTTGTGACCGTGCGTGCCTTCGATGCACTGGGGCTGCCGCGCACTGGTATCACAGCCGTGTCCATGCCCGGCTTCGGCACGACGCATCGCACCAAGTCGAATGCCGAGTCGCTCGCTCGCGACCTGGGTGTGAGCTTCCGCGAGGTTTCGATCCATGCGGCTGTGGAGCAGCACTTCAAGGACATTGAGCATGATCCGGCCGTGCAGGACGTGACCTACGAGAACAGCCAGGCCCGCGAGCGTACGCAGATTCTGATGGATCTGGCCAACCAGGCTGGCGGCTTTGTCATCGGCACGGGCGACCTGTCGGAGCTGGCGCTCGGCTGGGCTACCTATAACGGCGACCACATGAGCATGTACGCCGTCAACGCGAGCGTGCCCAAGACGCTTGTGCGTCACTTGGTGCGCTATGCCGCCGATGTCTTTGGCGGGCGTATTGCCGAGGTCTTGCTCGACATCCTCGATACACCGGTGTCCCCTGAGCTTCTGCCGCCCACGGGCGATGGCGAGATTGCACAGAAGACCGAGGATTTGGTGGGCCCGTACGAGCTGCACGACTACTTCCTCTACTACCTGCTGCGTTTTGGCTTTGAGCCGGGCAAGATCTACCGCATGGCGCTCAAGAGCTTCGAGGGCGTCTACGACGCCAAGACCGTCCACACGTGGCTGCGTACGTTCTATCGTCGCTTCTTTGCCCAGCAGTTTAAGCGCAGCTGCCTGCCCGATGGTCCCAAGGTGGGCTCGGTGACGCTCAGCCCGCGCGGCGATTGGCGTATGCCGAGTGACGCCAGCTCACGTCTGTGGCTTGTGCAGATCGACGCGCTCAATCCAAATGACTAAGGTTGGCTAAATTGAACCAATACGGGGGTTGCAAGCGTTACACTTTTGCAATCTGATGGCCCGTATCGCGCGGCGCTCTTGTCGGAGCGCCGCGTTTTTCATATCGAAAGGTGGCACCATGCAGGCATCGCAGCGTCTCGACCGCTTTGGCGCGGAGGTCTTCGCCTCGCTCAACAACAAACTGCTCGCGCTGAAGGCTCAGGGCAAGACCATTTACAACATGAGCGTTGGCACGCCCGATTTTAAGCCGTACGACCATGTGGTCGAGGCGCTCACGCAGGCAGCCCAAGATCCCGAGATGTGGAAGTATGCCCTGCGCGACCTGCCCGAACTCAAGCAAGCCGTGTGCGATTACTATGAGCGCCGCTTTGGCGTTTCGGGCATTACGCCGTCTATGGTGCAGTCGTGCAACGGCACGCAGGAGGGCGTGGGCCATTTGGGCCTGGCCCTGCTCGATCCGGGTGACACCATTCTGGTTCCCGATCCGTGCTACCCGGTCTTTGAGGCGGGTGCCAAGATCGCCGATGCCAAGCTCGAATACTATCCGCTGGTTGCCGAGCATAATTACCTGCCCTATGTGGCGGGTATCGATCCCGAGGTGGCCGATCGTGCCAAGTATATGATCGTGTCGCTGCCCGCGAACCCGGTCGGCTCGGTGGGCACGCCCGAGGTCTACGAGGAGATCATCACTTTCGCCCGCGAGCACGACCTGCTCATCGTTCACGACAACGCGTACTCCGACATCGTGTTTGACGGCGAGCCGGGCGGCAGCTTTTTGCAGTATCCCGGCGCGCTCGAGGTGGGCGTGGAGTTCTTCTCGCTCTCTAAGTCGTTTAACGTCACCGGCGCGCGCATCGGCTTTTTGGTCGGTCGCGAGGATGTGGTCTCGGCCTTTGCCAAGCTGCGCGGCCAGATCGACTTCGGTATGTTCTTCCCGATCCAGAAGGCTGCTATCGCCTGCTTGAACGGTCCGCGCGATGAGGTCGAGGCGCAGCGTCTGAAGTACCAGGAACGCCGCGATGCCCTGTGCGACGGTCTTGAGGGCCTGGGCTGGGAGCGTCCCAACGCGCATGGCTCTATGTTTGTGTGGGCCAAGCTTCCCGGTGGTCGCACCGATTCCATGGCGTTTTGCGAGGAGCTTATGGAGAAGGCCGGCGTTGTGGTGACGCCGGGCGCGAGCTTTGGCCCTTCGGGCGAGGGGCACGTGCGTATGGCACTGGTCCTGCCGCCCGATCAGATCGCTTTGGCTGTCGAGGCCATTCGCGAGGCGGGCCTGTATTAGAAACCTATTTCGACTCGTCAATAGCTCGAAACCGATTTCGTGCAGTTATTTTACGAATTCTGCAAACAATTTCGGTAAACGGTCGATTTTTGGCTGCGAATAGGAGCATAATCAAAGTCCCGATTGGATGTATTGGGATTACGGCAAGCCGCTCGGGTCGTTCCCGGGCGGCTTGTTTGTGGAGAGAGATGGGAGTTTCTAATGGTTAACGAGAAGAAGGTCGCTATTGTCGGCTGCGGTTTCGTCGGTTCGTCTTCGGCGTTTGCTCTGATGCAGAGCGGTCTGTTCTCCGAGATGGTCCTCATTGACGTGGACAAAAACCGTGCCGAGGGTGAGGCCCTGGATATCGCGCACGGCATGACGTTTGCCGAGCCGATGAAGATCTACGCCGGCGATTATTCCGATGTCGCCGACGCCGCCATGATCGTTGTCACCGCTGGCGCTGCCCAGAAGCCAGGTGAGACCCGCCTGGACCTGGTCAACAAGAACGTCAGCATCTTTAAGTCCATTATCCCCGAGATTAAGAAGTCCGGCTTCGACGGCATTCTGCTCATCGTCTCCAACCCGGTTGATGTTCTGACCTATGCTGCCATCAAGATGTCCGGCCTGCCCGAGGGCCATGTTATCGGCTCCGGCACCGTGCTCGACACTGGCCGTCTGCAGCAGATGCTTGGTGCCCACGTCGAGGTTGACCCGCGTGATGTCCAGGCCTATGTCATGGGTGAGCACGGCGACTCAGAGTTTGTCGCTTGGTCCAGCGCTCAGGTTGCTGGCGTTCCGCTGAACACCTTCTGCGAGCTTCACGGCCACCTGGAGCATGAGACCGCCGAGAAGCGCATCGCCGAGGACGTCAAGAACTCCGCCTACACCATCATCGAGAAGAAGCACGCCACCTACTACGGCGTCGCCATGGCCGTCAAGCGCATCTGCACCGCTGTCATGCGCGATGAGCAGACCGTTCTGCCCGTCTCCTCGCTCATGGTGGGCGAGTATGGCCTGTCCGATCTTGCCATCTCCATGCCGACCGTCGTTGGCCGCGACGGCGTTGTCTGCCGCGTCCCCGTGCCGCTGAACGAAGACGAGCAGCATGAGCTCACCGTCTCCGCCAAGGCCCTCAAGGACATCATCGACAGCGTCGATTTCTCCTGCTAAATCAAGCTCGCTAGAGCGAAAAGCTACAATGAAGGCGTCCGGGTCCACACGGCCCGGGCGCCTTTTGGTGCAAAGTAACCTGACCCCAATGCACCATCCCAATACACCATAGTTGATGGGAGGGCCATGTCGGATTCGCCTAATTTTTTGACCTATGCTCAGACGGCGTTTGATCCGTTTGAGGAGCGGCCGTTCTGCGCGGTGGACAGCCTGGTCTTTGCGTGGTTGTCCTATTTGCGTTTGCCGGGTGATATGGCGGAGCTGACGAACTGGCAGGGCCTAGACGTACGCGAGCTGCTGCGTGCTGAGTGCTATCGGGACATGATTGACGACTTGTGGGATCCAGAGGGGAGCAGGGCCTTGTTGGAGGCCGTGGCAGCAAATCCCAGATACCGCGGCGTGCACGTTTGCGGCTATCGTGCCGTGAGCGATGTGGTGGCGACGGAGCAGTTTGCAGCCATGGCGTTCCGGTTTCCGGCGGGGTTTAGCTATCTTTCCTTCCGGGGGACCGACAGCACGATTGTGGGCTGGAAAGAGGACTTTAACATGGCGTTCCGGTGTCCTGTGCCGGCCCAGGAATCCGCGGCGCGTTATGTGGACGAGGCGGCGGATGCGATCGACGGGCCGCTTTTGTGCGGAGGTCATTCCAAGGGTGGAAACCTTGCGGTGTACGGTGCGGCGATGTGCTCCGATGTTGCCCGTGAACGAATCGAACGGGCGTATTCCCATGATGGTCCAGGGTTCGTCGAGGAGTTTCTGAGCGGCAACGCCTTTGCCGATCTTTCCGGTCGAATCGACAAGACGCTACCTCGGTCGTCGATCTTCGGCATGATGTTCGAGACGCAGGAGGACTATGCCATCGTTGAGAGCACCGAGTTCAGCCTGCTGCAGCACAATCCCTTTAGCTGGGTGGTTGATGGTTGCGACTTCGTATACTGTGAGCGCCTGTCCGCCGGTGCTCGATACGTTGATGGCTCCATTCGCGAGATGCTGCTTGCAGTGTTACCTAGCGAGCGCGAGCGTTTTGTAGATGCGTTGTTCTCCGTGTTTGAGGCTACGGACGCCGAACGGTTTGCGGATATCGCAGGAAATCTGCGTGAGAGTCTGCCCGTGATGCTCCAGGCTGCGCAAGGCTTTGACGAGGATACACGACGCTTTGTCTCGCAGACCATCGTTGCGATTCTTAAGTGTGCGCTGCTGCCCAAACGACCCCAGATCGACGTGCCCGCTGCCGGCAAGAGTTTGGCAGAACAGCTCGAGGCCTGGCAGTCCGAGCTCCTGCGCTAACCATTGGCGCAAAGCAACCTGTCCCCGATGCACCAATCTTCGATACGCTTGGGGCGGGCTCGACCGCTATACTGGTTCGTGCCGAAATCGATCTAGAACGGAATGCCGTATATGAAAATCAATCACGCGATTCTGCATATCCTGGACTTTGACTCTGCTGTCAACGTCATGAGCCAGCGCGAGCTCGATATCGAGAGCCGTACCGTGCGCAACTTCGTGACCACGCATCTGCGCCGCGCACGTACCTCGGCCGACAATAAACGCGCCACGTTTGCCGAGAACTCTGCGTTTGGCGGCGAGCTCAAGGGCTATTTCTTTGGCGAGCGCGAGTTCGTGGACCTGTCGCAGCAGATTGCGGAGTTTATCTCTTCCGAACTCACCAAGGCTGAGAAAGCCGAGTCCACCGACGTGCTTGTGGCGGACTTTGACGACGATGAGGATGCCCGCTGGTTTGCCGTGATGCTGCTGGGCTCCAAGCAGGCATTCATGCACGAGGTGGGTCGCGAAGAGGGCGAGGTGTGTAACGACATCGCGCGCCACTATGCCATTCTGCCGAACCCTTCGCAAAAGGTGCCGAGCTATGCAATCGTGCGTGCAAGCACCATGGAGATCGGCTATGTGGATAAGAAACGCAAGATTGCCGGCGAGGATCGCATGCTCATTCCCGATGGCCTGCTGCAATGTGACACGGGCGTTTCGGGTAAGGAGGTCATCGACACGGTGACGCGCGTGGTCGAGGAGGTCGCTGAAGAGCACGGCGCCAACACGGCTGTAGCGCTCGCTAAGGTCAAAGCCGCCGTTGCCGAGAAGGTTGAGGATGACGAGGAGCTACCGCCTTGGGATATCGTCGATGAGGTCTTTGAGGACGAACCGGTTATCAAGGAGAGCGTGCGCGCGGCACTGACCGAGGAGAAGGTGCCTGAGCGTGTGCCCGTGGAGCGTAAGCAGGTCGAACGCGCGGCGGTGCGCAATCACAAGATTCGTACCGACACGGGCATCGAGATCAGCTTCCCGGCCGAGATGGGTTCGAACTCCGAGTATATCGAGTTCGTCAACGAACCCAACGGCCTCATCTCTATCGAGCTCAAGAACATCGGAAGTATTGAGAATCGATAAGCTGTGCTTGGACGTTGCAGAAAAACAAAGGCCGAAGCCCTTCGGGACTTCGGCCTTTTTTGTTTTCGGCTTGGTTGCTGACATTGCGCCGCAGGTTGGGCATACGTCAGCGAAAACGCGGTTTGTCAAAACCGCGTAACTATTAAAGTTGACGTAAGCCCTCTTCCAGGCCGGTCTTGCTGTCGGTCTTCTCATCGCGCATCTTGATGACGCGGGCGGGGACACCGGCCACGACGGCGCCGGCGGGGACGTCCTCGACGCACACGGCACCGGCAGCCACGACGGCGCCCTTGCCCACGCGCACGCCCTCCAGGACCACAGCATTGGCGCCGATCATGACATCGTCCTCGATGATGACGGGCGTGGCGCTGGCGGGCTCCACAACGCCTGCCAGCACGGTGCCGGCGCCGATGTGGCAGTTCTTGCCCACGGTGGCGCGACCACCCAGCACGGCGCCCATATCGATCATGGAACCCTCGCCGATAACGGAGCCGATGTTGATGATGGCGCCCATCATGATGACGGCACGGTCGCCAATCTCGACGCGGTCGCGGATGATCGCGCCCGGCTCGATGCGGGCGTTGATGCCCTTAAGGTCGAGCATGGGCACGGCAGAGTTGCGGCAGTCATTCTCGACATCGTAGTAGTCGATGGAGTCGGCATTGGCATCGAGGATGGCCTTGAGCTCATCCCAGTCGCCAAAGACGGTCTTGCCGCGACGGCCGCCGTAGACATGTGCGTCGCCCCAGGCAACCTTCATGCCGGGCTTCTCGCGCACGTATAGCTTGACAGGTGTCTTTTTGGGCGCGGTGGCGATGTAGTTGATAATCTCCTGGGCATTCATCTCGGCTGCGTTGCTCATTTGCTATCTCTCCTTTGGGTGGATTCGGTTGATACCTGGTTAGGCAAACATGACCTGGTCGAACGTATAGAAGCCGGGTTCGCGGGTGACGAGCTTCTGGGCGGCGGCCAGGGCGCCGTTGACGAAGATCTGACGGCTCGTGGCGCGGTGGGTGAGCGTGACTTCCTCGTCCTGGCCAAAGAAACTCACCTCGTGCACGCCGGCGACGGTGCCCCCGCGCAGCGAGTGCATGCCGATCTCCTTGGGGTCACGCGCGCCGCACATGCCCTCGCGGCCATAGACGGGGTGGTAGCCTGCCTCGGGCTCGGCCTCGACGACGGCATCGAGCAGTAGCTTGGCAGTGCCGCTGGGGGCGTCGACCTTTTGATTGTGGTGAGTCTCGACAATCTCGCAGTCAAAGCCGGGCAGCTCACGCGTGGCCTGGGCCACTAGATGACGCAGGGCTGCGATGCCGATGGAGTAATTGCCCGAGTGCATAACGCGGGTGTTCTGGCCCAGCTCACGCAGACGGTCCATCTGCTCGGGCGTATAGCCCGTGGTGCCCGAGACCAACGCGGCGCCCGTGCGCTCGACATAGGCGACGACGGCATCGAAGGTCACGACGTTCGAGAAGTCGATGATAACGTCGGCCGCCGGGGCGCTCTCGAGCTCGGACAGATCAAAACCGATCTGGGCGACGATATCAAAAACGGGTTGACCGGCGGCGTCGACAACGCCCTCGGCGGTGGTGCGGATGAGCGAGCCCATGCGGCCCGTTCCCATAATGACGGTCTTAATCAAGCAGACCAGCCCCCTTCAGAGCATCGGTAAGTGCAGAGCGCGTGTCGTCTGCCATGGGGCACAGCGGCATGCGGTAGTTTGCCTCGATCATACCCATCTGGGCGAGCGCCTCTTTGACGGGGATGGGGTTGACCTCACTAAAGAGGGCATTGATGAGCGGCTGGCCGGCAATTTGGATATCGCGGGCACGCGCCACGTCACCGTCCAAATAGGCGCGGCACATGTCATGCACGAGCTGCGGCTGCACGTCTGCCCACACGCTGATGGTGCCCGAGGCGCCCAGGCTCATGAGCGGCACGGTAAGCGCGTCCTCGCCCGAGTACATGCGGAAGTCGTCTGACAGCAGGTGGGCGATCTTGGCCGCGTAGGCGACGTTGCCCGAGGCCTCCTTAATACCCATGATGTTGGGGTGCGCGGCCAGGCGCTCTACGTTGCGCTCGCTGATACCGCAGCCGCAGCGGCCGGGGATGTTGTACAGGATGCAGGGGATGTCCACGGCATCGGCGACGGTCTTAAAGTGCTGATAGATACCCTCTTCGTTGGACTTGTTGTAGTAGGGGGTAATGAGCAGCAGGCCGTCGGCTCCCAAGCCCTGGTAAGTAAGCGACTTGGTGAGCATGGTCTGCGTGGAGTTGGAGCCCGAGCCGGCAATGACGGGGACGCGTCCTGCAACATGCTTGACCACGGCGGCGACGACGGAGTTGTCCTCGTCGTCGGTCATCGTGGCGCTCTCGCCGGTGGTGCCCAGGGTGAGGATGGCGTCGGTGCCGTTTTGCAGGTGGAAATCGATAAGGCGCTCGAGTGCGTCAAAGTCGACACTGCCATCCTTTTTAAACGGCGTGACGAGGGCGACGATTGAGCCCTCGAGATTGCGGATGTCCATGTTCTTCTCCTTCGCGTCCGCGATTTGGATGCGTTTGTTCCATTGGGCGGCGACTGCCAGGCGCTCGTCTTGGGCGCGACGGCGGGCACTTTCGGCGCGCGACTTGGCCAACAGCTCTCGGCCGCTCGGCAGCACGTCGAGCGTGGCAAAGTAATCGCCCGGGCGCTCGGCGCGGCGGATGAGGTCGGCCGAGCCATCGGGGCGCAACAGGACCTCGGCGGAGCGCAGGCGTCCATTGTAGTTGTAGCCCATGGAGTAGCCATGCGCGCCGGTATCGTGGATCACAAGCAGGTCGCCCATGTCGATATGCGGCAGCTCGCGATCGATGGCGAACTTGTCGTTGTTCTCGCACAGATTGCCCGTGATGTCGTAGGTGTCAGTGACGGGCGCTGTGGTCTTGTCGTCGCCACCCGGCTGGCCCATCACCGTAATGTGGTGGTAAGCGCCATACATGGCAGGACGAATCAGATCGACGGCACTGGCGTCCACGCCGATATAGTCCTTGTAGATCTGCTTCTCGTGGATGGCCTTGGTGACCAGGCATCCGTAGGGGCCCATCATAAAGCGACCCATCTCGGTGCAGATCGCCACATCGCCCATGCCGGCGGGGACCAGAATCTCGTCGTAGGCTGCGTGTACGCCCTCACCGATGGCGTGAATGTCGTTAGCCTGCTGCTCGGGCAGGTAGGGGATACCCACACCGCCGGACAGATTGATAAAGGCGACATGTGCGCCGGTCTCGCGCTCCAGGCGCACGGCAAGTTTAAAGAGGATGCGTGCGAGCTTGGGATAGTAGTCGTTAGTGACGGTGTTACTGGCAAGGAAGGCATGGATGCCAAAATTCTCGGCGCCCTTGGCCTTGAGCATGCGGAAGGCCTCAAAGAGCTGCTCGGTGGTCATGCCATATTTGGAGTCGCCCGGGTTGTCCATGATGCCGTTGGAGAGCTGGAACAGACCGCCTGGATTAAAGCGGCAGCTGACCGTCTTGGGGATGGGCCCCGCAACGCACTCAAAGAACTCGATGTGGCTGATGTCGTCAAAGTTGACGATGGCACCCAGCTTGTCGGCGAGCTCAAAGTCGGCAGCCGGCGTGTCGTTGGACGAGAACATGATGTCGTGTCCCGTGATACCCAGTGAGCGGGCGATCATAAGCTCGGTATAGCTCGAGCAATCGCAGCCGCAGCCGTATTCGTTGAGAATGGAGATGAGCGCCGGGTTGGGGTTGGCCTTGACGGCAAAGTATTCCTTAAAGCCCGGGTTCCATGCAAAGGCGTCGCGCACTTCTTGCATGTTGCGGCGGATGCCTGCCTCGTCGTATAGATGAAACGGCGTGGGGAACTGCTCGACGATATGCTCGAGTGTCTCCTTGTCCGCAAACGGCTGCTTGGCCGCATACGCCTCGTTGGGGGTCAATGCCATGTCCCGTAAACCTCGCTATCCAGACGGCGCCATCTGCGCATCGAATCCGCATAGCGTGGACCCAATGTCCGGATAGCGCTCCCGCATTGCTGCAGACAGTCCTGTGGGTGTTTCCCACAGGCCCACCAGGTTGTTCGTGCCCGAAAAACCCAGTTCGGCGGGTTTCGCCTCCCCACGGGGTCAAAGCCTGCCGGCTCGCCCGCGGTTCTTCGTGCCCGCGCCTCTATCAAGTGGTAAAGACCCTATCACGTTGCACTTTACCAAACAAGAGTATTTGTATATAACGTTTAAAAAATGCAGCAATATGCTGGAAACATGTGTGCCACAATCCTGTATCACAATAAGTTGCAACAGATGTGCCTTACGAAGGGATTCTCTATGACCGAGCTCCAAGAACTCCGTCGCTATCGCCGCGATCTCCATCGCATCCCGGAGCTCGATTTCGATCTTCCGCAAACCATTGCCTATATCGAGGGCGTGTTGGCACCGCTCGCTTGCGAGGTGACCCATCCGTGCCCCAGCTGCGTCTGCGCTTTCTTCGACGCCGGCGTTGGTGCCGCGCATGCCACAGCGATTCGCGCCGATATGGATGCGCTGCCCATCGCGGAGGCGACGGGAGCGGCCTTTGCCTCGACCCATCCCGGCACGATGCACGCTTGCGGACATGATGGACACATGGCCATGGCACTTGCCGCCGCGACGTATGTCGACCGTACGATTCGCGAGCAGCCGGGCGTCATTAGGCGCAACGTTCTCTTTGTGTTCCAGCCGGCCGAGGAAACGACCGGTGGTGCCAAGACGGTATGTGAGAGCGGTGTATTCGAATGCTACGGGGTCGACCGCATTTTTGGCTTCCATGTGTGGCCCGATCTGCCCGCCGGCACGTTGGCGAGCTGTTCCGGCCCGCTGCTGGCGCGTTCGAGTGAGACACACATTCATATTCACGGGACGAGCATCCATATCGCTAAGACCTATGGCGTTCCGGTCGAGGAGTCGCACGATGCGGCGCTGGCGGCTGCCAAGTTCTTGGTTGCCGAGCGCGAGCTGATGGACGAACTGGGCACCGACGAGCCCTGTATCGGTAAGTTTGGTCTGCTGCAGGCCGGTACGGTTTGCAACGCGGTGGCGGGGGAGGCCCATGTGGCCGGCAGCCTGCGTTTGTTTACGGACGACATGTTCGACCGGGCGCGCGAAGGCGTGCGCCGCGTGCTGGACGATGCCTGTGCCGCAACAGGCTGTACGTACGATCTCGACTTTGCCGAGGGCTATCCGCCAGTCGATAACGACCCCGAGCTGTTTGCCAACATCACACCTGCCTTGCCCGGGTTGCAGCTCGTTGATGAACCGCTGCTAATTGCCGAGGACTTTGCCTTCTATCAGCGCCATCTGCCGGGCGTGTTTTTCCTGCTGGGCACGGGTATGCCAGAGGACCAAGACAACCCGAGTGATTCGGATGGCTGTCCCGCCTATGCCACAAGCGCTCTGCATACCGATAGCATGCTCTTCGACGAGGAAATCCTTCTCAAAGGCCTCGATGTCTACAAACGATTGCTTTTGCTTGACTAAGGCGCAAAGGACTATTTGTTCTAGAAAACACGAACAAACGTACGATATAATAGAGATGTAAGTCTATAGAAACGTTTGACGTTACTAACGTAAGGCGATACTATGATTGCATCGTATAAAGATGAGGATACCGAACGCTTTGCCATGGGTGTGCGGGTCAGGAGGTTCGTGCCCTTTGAGCGTGCTGCGTTGAGGAAGATTCGCCAACTGCAGGTTTGTGCTTCGCTTGATGATCTTCGCGTTCCACCGGGCAACCGCCTGGAAGCTTTGAAGGGCGATCGTGCCGGTCAATATAGCATCCGTGTTAACGAGCGCTATCGGGTCTGTTTTGAGTGGAGACAGGAGATGGCTTGGAATGTCGAAATCGTCGATTATCACAAGTGATGAGACTTCGGCCGATTTGCTGTCGCCGGTGACTCCTGGTGAGCTTCTCAAAGAGGAGTTTCTTGTTCCCATGGGCATTTCTCAATATCGCCTTGCGAAAGAGACTGGGATTCCGGCTCAGCGTATCGGGCAGATTGTCTTGGGAAAACGTCGCGTGACGGCCGACACCGACCTCCGTCTTTGCCGTTATTTTGGCCTGACGGATGGTTATTGGCTGCGCGCTCAGGTGGCGTTTGACCTTGAGGCCGAGAAAAGGCGGATCGAACCGGAACTCGACAAGATCGTTCCTGTTCAGCAGGCTATCGCACTGTAGTGCTCAAAGATGATGGGGGTGGCGCGGCGATGAGGCGACGCCGACAGTCTGCCGTATATAGTCCGGGTGGATGCGGGTGCGGTTTGCTGCTGCTTCCGGTCATCGCTGTGGGCATTGGCGTGATGTTTGTGCTTGCTGGGCTGGCTACGGCGGCACTCGTACTGTTTATCACTGCTATCGGCGTGACGATTTGGCTTTATCGCAGTCGTGAGCAGCGCCGCGCCGACGGTAAGACCAATGTAGGATGGATTACTAATTATTTAGAGGTAACGAATCTTTCAAAATCTTTTGATTCTTTTCAGCTTCACAATATCAGCTTTACTTTGCCAAAGGGATATATTATGGGCTTGATCGGCCCGAATGGTTCTGGCAAAACAACGACAATCAAACTGATTTTGAATATGCTCAAGCGCACCGGTGGCACAGTCAAAGTGATGGGGCTGGATAATATCGCAGAAGAACAAAAAGTAAAATCAGAGCTGGGCGTTGTTTTCGATACAAATTATTTCAGTGATGATTGGAAAGTGTCGCAGGTTGAAAAATCCATTTCGGTATTTTATCCAAATTGGGACAGCCAGAAATTTGCGGATATGTTACGGAAATTTCACATTGCACCAACCAAAAAGGTAAAAGAACTTTCCAAAGGTATGCAGATGAAGTTAATGCTTGCCTGTGCGTTTTCATACGACGCCAAGCTGCTGATCCTCGACGAGCCGACCAGTGGACTTGATCCGGTTTCCAGAGATGAACTTTTGAAAATTCTTTCAGAGTATATTGAAGATGGCGAGCATAGTGTTTTGTTCTCCACCCATATCACAGGCGATTTGGAGCGTGCAGCCGATTATATTACCTACATCAGTTATGGCGAGCTGTACTTTACTGGCAGCAAAGATGATTTTGTAGATATGTTCCGCATTGTAAAAGGTGGAATTGAGGAACTGTCCGATGATCTGAAAAATAAGGCGGCTGGTATTCGTACATTCCCTACGGGATTTGAGGCTCTGATGAAAACCGAAGATATTAGCGGTTTCCCTAACCTGACCGTTGATCCTGCCACCATTGATGAAATTGTAGTGTTTACAAGCAAGAAAGGTGACGATTATGAGTAATATTTTGAAATCCACAAAATTAGATATTGCATTGGTAAAACCATATTTTAAGACGATTTGCTTTACCCTGCTCCTGCCGATTGTGTTTGCCGCAATCAATCGTTCTTTGCTGACAGGGGTATCATTTGCTATGTGCTTTATTGCCATGACGACGGGATATACCTTTTCCATCACAGAAAAAAACAGCATGGATCGTCTGTTTGGTATTTTACCTGTTCGTAAAAGCGAGCTTGTGATCGGACGCTATGTTTTTGTCCTTGCAATGGGGCTTCTTTCCTTGATTATTTCTTTGATTGCACAGCCGCTTGTCTTGAAAGTGCTGGGTGAAACAGTTGGCGTATTTGATATTGTAACTGCCGCTATTGCAGGAGTATTCTTATTTGCACTCTATACCGTGTTCCAGATTCCGGGATATTACAAGTACGGCTCAATCAAAGGACGGGTATTTATGTATATTCCAGTGGCCGGTTTCTTGGTGACTTTACTTCTTCTCTCTAAAATGCCAGCTATCGGGAACTCAATTATTTCAGTCGTTGAATCTTCTCCGATACTTCTCGTTTTCCTTGCGGTTTTTGCTATTGTCGTGATGTATGCGGTTTCAATCTTCTTGTCCATTCGGGTTATGAAGAATAAGGAAATGTGAGGTGATTGTATGGATTTCACAATTTTGGCAGTTGTGCTTTTGATTGGTGTTGGCGTTCCTATCCGTAATAAACTCATACGGAAATATCGGGATAAGAAAAAGAATGATCGCAATTCGGAGTGAACAATATGGAGAAAACAGAGTTCATCCGCTGCCCAGTCTGCGGGAATAAAACACGCGACAAAATTCGGGAAGATACCGTACTTAAAAATTTTCCTCTCTTTTGTCCAAAATGTAAAAGTGAATGTCTAATCGACATTGAACAATTAGACTTACGATTAGCATTATGGGAATACCGTCGTTACTAATGACAGTATTCTGTTTGCTTTATGAGAAAATGCTCAATGCTGGAATGGGCAATAAATTTGAATTTGACAAGGAGATAATAATGATACCAATTTCTGATATTCTCATCCGCTCAATTAGTGGGTATGTGTTTATGGTTCCAGTCTTCGTACTGTATTTCTTGTGGCTCAAAAAATTGGGGAGAACACAAAGTTTTCTCCATACCGCTGCAGTGTTTGTTTTTGGTTATTATTTATTCGGACTTTTGACCGTCACAGGCATCGGCTTTACAAGCACAATGACCTTTCGCCCGAACATTTCTTGGACTCCATTTATCGGTATGATAACTGGGCCAATTGATACCATTCTGAATATTATTCTGTTTGTCCCGTTGGGATTTTTCCTGCCGCTGCTGTACAAGAAATATCATCACATGAAGACGGTTGCATTGACTGGCTTTCTGTTTTCTTTGGCTGTTGAAATTGTCCAGATGTTTGGCTGGGGTTCTTCCGACATCAATGACTTGATGACAAATACCGCTGGAGCCTGTATTGGATTTTTAGTTTATTGTCTGCTGTCAAGAATCTTGCCTGCCAATCTGAAAAAGCAACTTCAATCCAGCCGTGTCAATGCTGTGGCTGAAGTACTTCTCTTTGCTATTTGCACATTTGCCATTATGGTCACGGCTCAGACTTGGTTTGTCCATGATGTGCTGAATGTTCCATAAATTGTATCGGAAACAATCGGTCTCAGATATAAAAAAAAAGTGTCTTCTGTTTGACACACCTGCAGACCGATTTTTCCGTATTGAACTTAGTCGCGTCAACGAAGCCACTACCTATGGAATTTCAATCTTTTCCTTCCTGTTATGCTTGGACAGATTGAATAATTCTCTTTGTGTTATATCTATTATTTTTAGGTAATAGTCCACAACGGCTTCTAACATGAAGGTACAAAAAATAAAAGTTGATCCTCAATCAACCCTATTATTGTACTCTTCAATTCATACTTTTCGATCTCAATGGTAGTATGGTTAGATAGACATCTGTTGCCGCTATCCCTTGGTAAGTTACCCGTTCAGCTTACCTACAAATTTAGAATACAATAAATGGCATCATTTGAACAGACTATATTTTTGGGATGAACTGTTCTACTATGAGAGCTTCGGCCTGTTCGCTGCGCTGATTCTGGTGCAGTTGGTGGCCACCGGCGCAGCAGCGTTCCGCTTTTACTACAAACAAAGAAAAGGTTTAACAGAAAAAAGGTTGAACAGAAAATAGGTATCATCAATCAAAAATATCATTGGAGGTAACTTATGGAAAAAGAAACAATGGGAACTGTAATTTCAGTTACAAAACAATGGTGGTTAAAAGTGAATCGTAAACCTGTCCGCGCTCACGCTATGGATGGCGCAGCCTTTCCGCATACTATCAAGGTCAAATATACGATAGACGGAAAAGATTACATCTGCCGAAAATGGATTGGCGCAGGAAACAAAGTCCCTGACAAGGGAACAACGATTAAAGTTACCTATTGTGAAGATAAGCCATCGAAAGCAAGAATTGAACTCTAATTCAAATTGACTGACTAACACGGTATGTTTTGGCCTTTGCGGCATGAAACATACCTACATATTCAAACATCTGCCTCCACAGCGGGGAAAAGAAAAAAACCGCTGACG
>CAJMHW010000030.1 GCA_905213325.1 Collinsella aerofaciens | reverse complement strand
ACCGCAGGAAGCTTGGATACGCCTAGGCGCGGTCCAAGAAATCGTCCGCACCCCCTTTTAGGAACTATTTCACCGCAACTTATAGATGCGGCGTCGACTAGGACAAATCGTCTTCGTAGGGCATCAGGTCTGCTAGGTAGCCTTTTTCCTTGAGCATCGCCTCGATCTCGTCGAGGGTCTGCTCGTCCTCCGCCGCGATGCGATGGAAGTGGTAGCCGCTCGTCACCGTTAGTAGTGGAAAGCTCTTGCCGCTCTCGATATCGTGCAGGTAGCGCTCAACATCGCGACGATTGCGGATGTCCAGGTCGGCCGTGATCTTACCGTACACGCGGTGATTGACGATCACGTTGAGCACGGCACCACCGGCGTCGACGATACTCGTGAGCTCATCGCCTGCCTGCTCCACGCCGTGGCGAACCTTGACCAAGCGCGTGGGAACAGCCGGACTGCTCGCCGCCTCCTGCAACACGTAGCCGCGATTGGTCGCCACGATATCGTGCCCATCGGCGCGCAGCAGGGCGATGTCTTGCACGACAATCTGGCGGCTCACACCCACCTCACGAGCAAGTGCGCTGCCGGAGACGGGGCCCTTGGCTCGCTCGAGCACGCCCATGATGGCACGGCGACGCTTGCGGGCGTCCATTATTTGCCGTCCAGCAGACGCAGGTGCTTAAGCGAGAGGTCGAGAATCGGCGCAGAGTGCGTCAGGGCGCCCGAGCTAATATAGTCGACACCCAGATCGGCCAGGGCGCGAATGTTGTCGGCGTCCACGTTGCCCGAACACTCGGTCTTGGCACGACCGGCGATAAGCTCGATAGCGGCCGCCATGTCGTCATGGGTCATATTGTCGAGCATGATAATGTCGGCACCGGCTTCCACGGCCTCGCGCACCATGTCCAGGTTCTCGCACTCGATCTCGACCGTCGCGGTAAACGATGCATGGGCGCGCGCCATCTCGATTGCACGCGCCACGCCGCCGGCGGCATCGATGTGGTTGTCCTTGAGCATGACGGCCGTCGACAGGTTGTAACGGTGGTTGCTGCCGCCGCCAATCTCGACCGCGGCCTTCTCAAAGACGCGCATGCCCGGCGTGGTCTTGCGCGTATCGACGAGCACGGTCTTGGTGCCCTCGAGCGCCGCGGCCATCTGGTGCGTATAGGTAGCGATACCGCTCATGCGCTGCAGGTAGTTGAGCGCCACGCGCTCGCCCGAAAGCAGTACGCGTGCATCGCCACGCACCTGCCCCACGTGGTCACCGGCGTGGACCTCGTCACCGTCGGCAACATCAAACAGCACCGAGCTCTGCGAATCCAGCAGCTCAAAGGTGCGAGCGAACACATCCAGGCCCGCGATGATGCCATCGGCCTTGGCGATAAGCTCCACCGTGGCGGGGCGCGCCGTGGGGCACACGCTCGCCGTGCTCACGTCCTCAAAGGTAATGTCCTCGCGCAGAGCCTGCAGAATCAGATCATCGACGACGAGCTTCATGGTAATGGGATTCATGGTCTACTCCTCCACGGCCTGCGTGCCGGCGGCACGGGCCAGATCATCGATTGCCAGGATGTCGGCGCTCAGGGCGCGATGACGGCCATCGAGCGCGGGATTGCCCGCCTGCTCCACGGCCAGTGACTCGCCGGTACGCATATACCACGCGGCGCGACGACCCCAGACCAGCGCTTCGAGCAGGCTGTTTGATGCAAGGCGATTCTTGCCGTGAACGCCGTTGCAGGCCGTCTCGCCCGCGGCGTAGAGCTCGGGCATCGAGGTGCGGCCGTCCTTATCGACCCATACGCCACCCATAAAGTAGTGCTGCGTGGGCGTAACGGGGATGGGCTCGTCCAAGATGTCGCGGCCGTCCTCAAGGCAGCGCGCGCGAATGTTGGCAAAATGCCCGGTCACCACATCGCGTTCGACGGGGGCGAAGCTCAGCCACTCGTGCTCGGTACCGTCCTGCTTCATCTGCTCGCGAATGGCGGCGGCGACCACATCACGCGGCTGAAGCTCGTCGGTAAAGCGCTCGCCGGCGGCGTTGAGCAAAATCGCGCCCTCGCCGCGGCAGCTCTCGCTGATCAGGAAGGTGCGGCCCGGCTGCGGCGAGGACAGTCCCGTGGGGTGAATCTGCACGTAGTCCAGATGCTCCATCTTAATGCCATGCTCCTGAGCAATGTAGCAGGCATCGCCCGTGAGCTGCGGGTAGTTGGTCGAATGGTCGTATACGCCGCCGATACCGCCCGTCGCCCACAGCGTGTGGCGGGCATGGATCTTAAACGGCTCGCCGGCATGCACGCCCCCGGCGGCATTTGTCAGCTCGTCGGCGGGACGAACCGAGTTGTCCTCGTCCACGGAAACGGCGACGACACCGGCACACACCGTGGCGCCGTCACGCTCGCCCGTCAGGATATCGGTCATGGCTACGTGCTCCAAAATCTGCACGTTATCCAGCTTGCGAACGGCCTGGAGCAGCTTGGTCGTAATCTCCTTGCCGGTGATATCGGCATGGAAGGCAATGCGCGGACGGCTGTGCGCGCCCTCGCGGGTAAAGTCGAGGCTGCCGTCGGCCTTGCGCTCAAAATCCACGCCCATCGCTAGCAGGTCGTTGATGACCGAGCGGCTCGAGCGGATCATGATGTCGACGCTCTCGCGGCGGTTCTCGTAATGGCCGGCGTGCATGGTGTCCTCAAAGAAGGCATCGTAGTCCGAGCCCTCGGGCAGCACGCAGATGCCGCCCTGTGCGAGCATCGAATCGCACTCGTCGACAGCGCCCTTGGAGAGCATGATCACGCGCGTGCTCGTCGGCAGGTTGAGAGCCGCGTACAGGCCCGCTACGCCGCAGCCGGCAATGACGACGTCGCACTCCATGTCGGGGTATTGCTTGGTTTCCATAGGAATCCTCTCCCTTGAATGTGACATAAGGGACCATCCCTCATGCCACATTGTTCTAGCGCGCTGCGTACTCGAGCATGCGGTCGAGCGTAAGTTTGGCCTGGTCGGCAGCCTCGTCCGACACGCCGATCTGCACCTCGCCCTCACCCGTCTCCAGGCAGCGCACGAGCTTTTCGAGCGTGATGAGATCCATGTTGACGCAGGTGGGCTGCACCGCAGGGAAATAGAACTTTTTGCCGGCGCCCTCGCAGCGGCGCTCGAGCTCGTAGAGCACGCCGCGGACCGTCACGATGATGAACTCGCTCGCGTCCGACTCCTCGGCGTACTTGATGATGCCGGCGGTGGAGCCGATGTAGTCGGCCTCGGCCAGAACGTCGGCCTTGCACTCGGGATGCGCCAGCACGAGCGCGTCGGGGTGGGCCTCCGTCGCGTCAACGATCTGCTCGACGGTGATGATGTGGTGGCGCGGGCAGTAGCCCTTGTTGAGGATGACGTGCTTTTGCGGCACCTGCTCGGCTACGAAGCGACCCAGGTTTTGGTCGGGAATGAACAGGACATGCTGCTGCGGCAGCTCGGACACAATCTTGACGGCGTTGGAGCTGGTGACACACACATCACTCCAGCTCTTGATCTCGACCGTGGAGTTGACGTAGCAGACCACGGCAAGGTCGTCACCGTACTCGGCGCGCGCCGCGTCGACCGTCTCACGCTTGACCATGTGCGCCATGGGGCAGTCCGCGCCCGGCTCGGGCAGCAGCACGGTCTTGGTGGGGTTGAGCAGCTTGGCGCTCTCGCCCATAAACTCCACGCCGCACAGCACGATGGTCTGCTGCGGCAGGCTCTTGGCAAGCTTTGCCAGGTAAAAGCTGTCGCCGACGTAATCAGCCACGGCCTGTACCTCGGGCGCCACGTAATAGTGCGCTAGGATCACCGCGTCACGTTGGGTTTTTAGTTGTTGAATGGCCTCGACAAGCTCTGCGGGCACCAGTGCCGCGCGCTCCGTTGCCGTCGTTGCCGATGCTAGGCCGGCCGCGATATCGCGTGCAAGCTCCGACGCATCCATGTTCGCGCTCTGTGCCATCAAGGCCCCTCTCTTTTGGCGAATCTTGGGGCTTTAGTATGACACCTAGGTTTACAGCTGACAAGACAGCTGTAAACCTAGGTGTCAAGTTGAAATAAAGATTCAATCATGTGGCAGGTCCATTTTCGAACTGGCAAGCTGAGGATAGCCGAGCTCTCGATAGCGCAGGAGGCATCTTTCGCCACCGCAATACCGCTCGGCGCGAGTTGCACGACGTGGGGCGCAAATGGGACACGCCTCCGCGAGCGGTCCGCACCCAATGTGGCAAAATCGAACTACTAAGGGGGCCCAGAATGCTCAAGATTATTGCCTGCGACGATGATGTCGCTTTTCTAGATAGACTGCACCGGATGATCGACCGTTGGTCGACCGAGACGGGCACGGCGGTCGATGTTGCGCTCGTCACGCGCGGCGAGGACCTGCTGGCCCGCCATGCCGCATCGCGCGCCGACATCATTCTGCTCGACATGATCATGCCGCTCGTCAACGGCATGGACACCGCGCGCGAATTGCGCCAGGCCGATACCGCCGTGCGTCTGGTGTTTCTCACTTCATCGCCCGAGTTTGCACTGGAGTCCTACGAGGTCCGCGCCTTCGATTATCTGCTCAAGCCCGTAACTTATGAACGCCTGGCGCAGTTACTCGACGAGCTTTCGAGCATGCGCCCGCCGGCAACCGACGAGCTCGTGATCAAAACGTCCTTTGGTTACCACGCCCTGCGCCTGTCCGACATCGAATATGCCGAGGCGCGCAACAAGCACGTGGTCTTCCACCTGCGCGATGGACGCGATATCGAGGCACTCGAGTCGTTCCGCAGCGTCGAGGACCGTTTGGCGCAAAATGCTACCTTCTTTAAATGCCACCGCAGCTACCAGGTCAACCTGCGCAATATCGATCACTTTGACCGCACGGACATCGTCATGCGCTCGGGTGCGTGCATCCCGCTTTCGCGCAGCTGCAAGCAGGGATTCCAAGACGCCTACTTTGCGGTTCGCTTTGAGGGTGGGAGACACTGATGGTCTCCTCGGTCGAAATGGTCCTTTGGGCAATCCACCACGCCACGACGCTGCTCTTTGGCGTCTTTGCCTCGGCGGCGCTGTGCGGTATCGAGATCAACCGGCGTCATGCGCTTGAACTGGTGCTGGTCGGTGCCGTAACTGGATGCGCATTTGGCCTCGCCAATGCCGTCGGCGGCGAGCTTTTCGCCCGCCAGGTATATCCGCTCGTCGTGCATCTGCCGCTCGTCATCTATTTGTGCGCGCGCTACCGCCTGAGCCCGCTGCTTGCCGTGCTCGGCATTACGAGTGCCTATCTGAGCTGCCAGTTCAGCAATTGGATGGGCATCGCCGCCTTTGCCGCAACCGATTCTCAGATCGCGTACTATCTGGCGCGCATCGCGACCACACTCGCCGTCTTTGCTGTCCTGTTGCATTGGGCCGGCGACATCGGTCCGCGCTTGGCGATTAAAAGCACCACCGAGCTGGGCATCCTTTTAATCCTGCCGCTCGTCTATTACGTCTTTGACTATGCCACCAACGTCTACACCACGCTGTTCCACTCGGGCTCGGTGGTAACGGTTGAGTTTTTGGCATTTGCGCTCTGTGCGTTCTACCTTATGTTTCTTGCCGTTTACCTACGCGAATACGAAGAAAAGGAAACCGCCGAGCGAGAGCGCTGGATGCTCGAAACCCGCGACAGCGCCGCCATCAAAGAGCTCGAGGCTTGGCGTCAATCTGGGCGCGAGCTGTCGATTCTTCGCCACGATATGCGCCACTTCCTACGCGGCCTGGCCGCTTTAATTGAGGAGGGCCACACCGACGAGGCGCTCAAACGCATCGATGAACTCTGCGAAGCCGGCGATCGCACCGCCGTACGCCGCTTCTGCGCCAACGAGACCGTAAACATCGCGCTTTCGTCATTTAGCTCGGATATCAATAGAAACGGCATTACCGCCAACCTGCGCGCCGCCGTACCCGAAACCATCCACGTAGGTGACGCCGACCTGTTTAGCGTGCTCTCAAATGCCTTGGAAAACGCTATCACCGCCGCAAGCGCCGCACCCCAAGGAAAGCGATTCGTCGACTTTGACCTGCGATTAGAGGACGGCCAGCTGCTGCTGTTAGTTTCCAACACGTTTGACCGCGCGCCGCGCATGGTCGACGGCATGCCCGTGACCCGGCATGCGGGCCATGGCTTTGGCACCAGGAGCATCAAACTTGCCGTGGAGCGCATGAACGGCAACTGTCAGTTCCGCATTAACGGCGATCGGTTTGAGCTGCGTGCTGTGATGTAAGGGCGCGGGCGCGACGGATTTGCGTTCCGCGGGTACGGCTCGCCCGCTCGGGGTCATTTGTCGACGCGGGCTCGCTACAGCGGGGCGGCCGCCGGAGTCAGCTGCTTGATGTAGGCCCACATGCGCTGCTTAGCGGCCTTGTCGGTGAGTGCTGCCTCAAAGCCGTCGAGTGCGAGCACGCGGCGGCCCTGCACATGGGCGACCAGGCCGGGCTTGAGCATGGCGGTGTCGAAGTCATCGATCGCCACAAGCATATCGGCGTAGGTCTCGCGCATGGCGTCAGCCGCGTTGTTGTCGAGCAGTAGCACCGCCTCGGGGTCCAAGGCCTCAAGCGCCTCGCGGAACAGCTCGCACGGCAGAGTCTCGCCCACCGCGACCGCTCCGTCGCCCACGCCGGCGACGCTTGCCAGCACGCAAAAATCCTCGGGCGCGTAACCGATGGCCCCAAGCGCCTTGCGCAACGCCGCGCCATCCGGGCCGGCGGCAAGCTCGCCACCCGAACGCTCGGCCTCGTCCAAATCGCCTTTGACCAGCACGATCGGCGAGCACGCGTTGCCCGCGATACGCACGCCACGGACCGCAAGCGATGTGAGCTCTTGCTCGGCCGCCTGGGCGATGGCTTCTTTTTTCTGGCTTTGTGACGTGGACATGCGCTCTCCAATCGTTTGCGTGCCCACCATTATATAAAAGAGCCGCCCGCGAGTGGTTGCTTTGCGGGCGGCTGGGTATAAGCACGGTCGTACTGAGTTTTACGCGGCTGAGCCGCGTCACATTATGGAGGTCACCATGGCTGACATTAAGCAGATTACCCCCGAGAATTTCGATTCCATCGTTAACGACAGTCTACCCGTGCTGGTCGATTTTTGGGCACCGTGGTGCGGGCCCTGTCGATCCCTCTCGCCCATCGTTGACGAGGTTGCCGATGAGCTGGCGGGCAAGCTTGCCGTTGCCAAATGCAACGTCGACGACAACCAGGACCTGGCCATGAAGTATGGCGTCATGAGCATCCCCACGCTGATTGTGTTTAAGAACGGCGAGGAGATTGACCGCTCGGTTGGCGCTCTACCCAAGGCGAGGCTGCAGGCGCTGCTGGAGAAGCACCTGTAATACGCTTGTTACTTACCCGCCGTCTATGAGCGCTTTTGCACCGCTCGCCGGACTTCTGGATGCACCGAGTGCAGCCACGGATAGTATGGTAGTCACAAACAGCCCCCAGTGAACGGGTGCGGGTCGCACAGACTCGTACCCGTTTTCTTATGCAGCTGCGCACAGAGCGGGCGTAGTAAAATCTGAACCACTGAACTGCCCCATACAAAAGGAGATTTCCCATGCATGATGTTGGAATGAACATGAGCCAGCTTGCCATGAGCGTCAAGCAGGTCGACGACACCATCGAGCTCGCTCATGAGTGGAGCCATCAGCTGCTGCATGCGACCGAGAATTTTGACATGGAGCGCATCGGCGCCAAGCTCGAGGCAGCCATGGCCGCGCTGCACGAGGCCCACGACGCACTCGAGGGCTACGAAGAGGCCATCGAGGCCGACCACAACTCCGTCGGCTCCGTGAAGCTGGTGTAAAGTGGCCGAACACGAGCACGGCTGCGGGTACGAGCACGAGCGTCCGCACGGGGCGGGCGGTGACGCGGGCTGCCACTGTAGTGGCTCCGGCTCCGAGCTGGTCCGCTTTTCGGTTACCGCACCGGACGACTTGCTGCGCCGTTTTGACGAACAGATCGCGCGGCGCGGCGACGTGGCCAACCGATCCGAGGCCGTGCGCGACCTGATTCGCGCCTCGATCGCCAAAGAGCAGATGCGCACGCCCGATGAGCACGTTATCGGGTCGCTCACCATGATTTACGACCATCACACCGGCGACCTGACGCGCCGCCTGGACGAGGTGCAGCACGACTACACCGATGAAATCGTATCGACCATGCACGTGCATCTGGATCACCACAACTGCTTGGAGATCCTGGCGCTCAAAGGTCGCGGCGAGCGCGTCTACGAACTAGCCGACCGCCTGCTGGGCCTGCGCGGCGTTAAGCACGGCGAGCTCACCTGCGCCGCCACCAAGCAAAGCCTGGGGCTATAGCGGGATTTCCCGCAGCGCACCTGCCAAAAAGGGACAGGTTTGTTTTGGCAGGTTTAGAAGTTTTACCTACCAAAATAAACCTGTCCCTTTTTGGTCGGTTTTGATGAGGGGTGTCGCATGCGGCATGTGCATATTCATGTGACGGGCATTGTGCAGGGCGTTGGCATGCGGCCGTTTGTGTATCGCGAGGCCATTGCGCATGGCATTTGCGGATGGGTGCTCAATGCGGGCGACGGCGTGCATATCGAGGCGCACGCTCCGGCCGATGCGCTCGATGCTTTTGTTGCCGCGCTTTCTGAGCATGCGCCTGCGGCAGCCCGCGTAGAGTATGTCGAGGCTGTGGACTTGGCAGCCAACGGTTGGGATACCGCCAATGAACAGGGTTTTCGCATCGTAGCATCGCAGGACCAGACCGCGCACACGACGCTCGTCTCGCCCGATATCGCCACCTGTGACGATTGCCTGCGCGAGCTGTTCGACCCCGCCGATCGGCGCTATCACTACCCCTTTATCAACTGCACCAACTGCGGCCCACGCTTTACCATCATCCGATCGCTGCCTTATGACCGAGCGGCCACATCGATGGACCGTTTCCCCATGTGCCCCGCCTGCGCCGCAGAGTATGCCGATCCACTCGACCGTCGCTTTCACGCACAGCCCGATGCCTGCTTTGATTGCGGGCCGCATATTACGTGGCGCGAGGCTGTAAACGGCAATGCGTGCGGGAATTCGTCCGCGACACCGGCCGTCGGCACCACGCGCGAGGCCAGCGACGCTATCATCGAGCGCTGCGTTGAGCTGCTGGCCAGCGGTGGCATCGTCGCCATCAAGGGCCTGGGCGGATTCCATCTAGCCTGTGACGCTGCCAACGAGCAAGCGGTAGCCGAGTTGCGCCGTCGCAAACGCCGCAGCAACAAACCACTTGCCGTCATGGTGCGCAGTCTTGCCGATGCCGAGCGCCTGTGTCATATCGACGATGCTGAACGCGATCTGCTCGCTGGCAGTATCCGCCCCATCGTGCTGCTGCGCCGGCGTGCTGTTTGCGGGAACGACGGCGATTCTCCCGACGCCCTCGTACTCGCACCGTCCGTCGCGCACGACCTTCCCGAGCTTGGCGTTATGCTCCCCTACACCCCGCTTCAGCATCTTCTGCTTGCAGCTGCCGCGTCGCACGGTATGCACGCGCTCGTCATGACCAGTGGAAACCTGAGTGAAGAACCCATCGAGACCGACGACGACCTTGCCTGGGAGCGCCTCGTTGCCGCCGGCATCGCCGACGCGCTGCTCGGCAACGATCGCGCGATCCTCTCGCGCTACGACGACTCTGTGGTGCGCGTGGTTGACGGCGCCGTTATGCCCGTGCGCCGCGCTCGCGGATATGCACCCCAGCCGCTGCCGTTGCCGGCGCTCGACCGCGCTCCGTCCTGCGTGCTCGCCTGCGGGCCACAACAAAAGGCCACGATTGCGCTCACGCGTGAAGGGACGAACGGCGAGGCAACCTGTTTTGTGTCGCAGCATATCGGCGATGTTGAAAACGGCGGGACCTTCGATGCCTGGAACGCTGCGCGCACGCGCTTGGAAGATCTCTTTGACTTGGCGCCCACTGCCCTAGCCTGCGACTTGCATCCGAGTTATCTTTCGAGCCAATGGGCCCGCGAGCAGACACGGGAGTACAACCTGCCACTTATCGAAGTTCAGCACCATCATGCACATATCGCGAGCGTGATAGCCGAGGTCATCGCCGCGGGCCGGCTTACAACCGACGCGCGTGTCCTTGGCATCGCCTTTGACGGCACCGGCGCCGGCACCGATGGGACCATTTGGGGCGGCGAGTTTCTTGTTGCCAGCCTTGGCGGCTTTGAGCGCGTCGCGCATTTGCGCACCTGGGCGCTCCCCGGTGGGGCGGCCTCCGTGCGCGACGCCCGCCGCAACGCCTTTGCCCTGCTCAGCGAGCTCGGTCTGCTCGAGCACCCAGGTGCCGCTCGGCTTTTGGACAGCCTCGACGAGCAAGCGCGCAGCGTGACAGCCACCATGATCGAGCGTGGCATCAACAGCCCGCGCACCAGCAGCATGGGGCGTCTCTTTGATGCCGCCGCTGCGGTTTTGGGCATCTGCGGCCAGGCAACCTACGAGGGCGAACCCGCCATAGAACTCGAAGCCGCCGCCTGGCGCGCGCTCGACAACGAAATCGCCCATTTTCCCGACGACAACGCCGGCTATTTCGCATCTGGCCCATCGTGGCTGGACGGCCCCTATGTTCTGGACCAGAAAGCACTCTTTGAGGCACTTTTGGGAGGAATTGAAGCCGGAGCGCCCGCCGACAGGCTCGCACTCGACTTCCATGTCGCCGTCGCGCGCTCCTCGGCGCGCATCGCCAGCGATATCTGCGCGCACGAGGGCATCGGCACCGTCGCGCTCTCGGGTGGCGTGTTCATGAACCGACTTTTGCTCCAGCTCCTCACCCGCGAGCTCAAAAGCATGGGTCTCACTGTCTTGGTTCCCCACTCCGTACCCATCAACGACGGCTGCATCGCCTACGGTCAGGCGGCGGTCGCGCGCGCTCGTCTTGCGCAGATTGCGTCGCAGTAGCTCGCCCTCGCACGCCGCCGCGCCCAGTCGTCTCACAGGCGTAACGCGTTTGCCCGCGAACCCCGCGAGCGCTACCATCAACTGATGGATTATTGAGCGCCTATCCAACGCAAAGCGTCTAAAAGGGGAACATTATGTGCCTTGCCGTTCCCGGTAAAGTAGTCAAACGCGACGACGACCTCAAGGCCACCGTCGACATGATGGGCATCGAGCGCCCCGTGTCGCTACGACTCGTGCCGACGGCACAGGTTGGCGACTATATTCTCGTACACGCCGGCTTTGGCATCCAGATCGTCGACGAGCAGGAAGCGCAAGAAACGCTCGAGCTCGTTAATGCCATGACCGAACTGGCCGAAGAAGACCAACTGGCCAGCAACCCGGCCGAGGCATACTAGTGGCGGCCGGACAGCCGGCTCGCTCCGGTATCGACTTTTCGGCATTTCGCGATTCCAAGCTGGCCCGCGAGCTCATCGAGCGCATCCATGAACTCGTCGGCGACCGCACCATCAACCTTATGGAAGTCTGCGGCACGCACACCGTGAGCATCGGCCGCTATGGCTTTCGCTCCATTATGCCGGCCGGGCTCAAGCTGCTGAGCGGACCGGGTTGCCCCGTCTGCGTTACCGCCAACCGCGACATCGACCACGCAATCGCGCTCGCCAACATAGACGGCGCCATCATCACCACCTTTGGCGACATGATGCGCGTGCCCGGATCGTCTACCTCGCTCGCTGCGCAAAAGGCGGCCGGGCGCGACATCCGCATCGTCTACTCCCCGCTCGACGCGCTCGACATTGCCGAGCAAAACCCCGATCGCCCGGTCATTTTTATGGGCGTGGGCTTTGAGACTACGACGCCCACCATCGCCGCCGCCATCTTGGAGGCCGAGGCGCGCGGGCTTTTGAACTTTTCGGTCTATTGCGCCCACAAGACCACGCCGCCGGCGTTGCGCGCCATCGCCAACGATCCCGAGACCGCCATCGACGGCTTTATCCTGCCGGGACACGTCGCCACCATCACGGGCTTAGCCCCCTTTGGCTTTTTGGTCGACGAGTTTAAGACCCCGGGCGTGGTAACGGGATTTGAGCCGGTCGACATCTTGCAGGGTATCTGCATGCTGGTCCAGATGGTTGTCGAGGACAGACCCGCAATCGATAATGCCTACCGCCGTGGCGTCAACGCTGACGGCAACCCCGTGGCGCGCCAGCTGGTCGAGCAGGTATTTGAGCCGTGCGATACCACATGGCGCGGATTGGGGCCGATTGCCAACTCGGGCCTTTCCATCCGCCCCGAGTTCTCGCGCTTTGATGCCCGTACCCGCTTTGACGTGCCCGTCGAGGAGACGGTCGAGCCGCGCGGGTGCCGCTGCGGCGACGTGCTGCGCGGGGCCATTACACCGAGCAGCTGTCCGCTCTTTGGCCGTACCTGCACGCCCGAGCACCCCGTCGGCCCGTGCATGGTGAGCTCCGAGGGCAGCTGCGCGGCGTACTACCGCTACCGCGACTAGTCCGGACGCACCCGCACACCGGCACCACCCACGATTGGAGTTTTCGATATGTCCCGTACTGCCACCGATAGCACCGTCCTGTTGGGCCACGGCTCTGGCGGTCAGATGATGAAACGCATCATCGATGAGGTCTTTCTGGATGCATTTGGGTCGCCCGAGCTGCTCGAAGGCAACGACGCCGGCGTCGCCGCGCTGCCCGCGAGCGGGCACATAGCCATGTCGACTGACAGCTTTGTAGTCTCGCCGCAGTTCTTCCCCGGTGGCAACATCGGCCGACTCGCCGTGTGCGGAACCGTTAACGACGTCGCGACCTCGGGCGCCAACGTGCGCTACCTGTCGTGTGGCTTTATCCTCGAAGAGGGCTATCCCATGGATAAGCTCCACCAGATTGTGCAGACGATGGCCGAGACAGCACGTGAGGCGGGCGTGTCCATAATCACGGGCGACACCAAGGTGGTCGAGCGCGGCGGGGCCGACGGCGTCTACATCAATACCGCCGGCGTGGGCGAGGTTCCCACGGGCGTGGCGCTCAGCGGCGCCAACTGCCGCCCCGGCGACGTTATCCTGGTGTCAGGCACACTGGGCGACCACGGGATCGCCATCATGAGCCAACGCGAGGGCCTGGCGTTTTCGAGCACGATCGAAAGCGATGCCGCGCCGCTCAACCACCTGATTGCCGACGTTCTGGCCGCAGCGCCCGGCACGCGTTGCTTTCGCGACCCCACGCGCGGTGGCCTGGCGTCCACACTCAACGAGTTTGCCCAGGCCAGCGGTGTTGCCATGGAGGTCGACGAAGATGCCGTGCCCGTGCGTCCCGACGTGCAGGCCGCCTGCGAGATGCTCGGCTACGATGTGCTGCAGGTGGCAAACGAGGGCAAGATGGTTGCCGTCGTGCCGGCCGAACAAGCCGATGCGGCGCTGGGCGCCATGCACGCCGCCCGCTACGGCGAGAATGCCGCCGTCATCGGTCGCGTGCTGTCGCTTGCCGAGGGCGCCCGTCCCGCCGTGCGCGTGCGCACCGGCTGGGGTTCGACCCGCATCCTCGACATGCTCGTAGGAGAGCAGCTGCCGAGAATTTGCTAGCGACAAAGGCTCAGGGCTATTAAAGATATTCAGATTCCAAACATGCCCGGCACGCATGCCCAGTATCATGGGGTGCGTTTTGAAACCCAATGACGGGAGCTTTCATGGCAGCAGCTTTTTCCCATGTGATCTTTGACCTGGACGGCACCATCCTCAACACGCTCGAGGACCTGGCGGCCGCCGGCAACCATACCTGCGAGATGCACGGCTGGCCCACGTTTGCCGTAGACGAGTACCGCTACAAGGTGGGAAACGGCATGCTCAAGCTGGTCGAACGCTTTATGCCTGCCGAATATGCGGGCGACGGTCGCATGTTTGAGCAGACGCTTGCCGAGTTTAGGGCTTACTACGGCGAGCACAAGGAGGACCACACCGCCCCCTATGCCGGTACAATCGAGATGCTCGACCGCCTACGCGCCGCGGGCGTTCAGCTTGCCGTGCTCACTAACAAGGACCACGTCTCGGCGGCTCCGCTTATCGAAAAGTATTTTGGTTCCGAGCGCTTTGCACTGGTACAGGGCCGTGTCGATGCGTTTCCGCCTAAGCCCGAAGCACCCGTCACGCTGCATGTGATGGAGGAGCTGGGCGCCGATCCGGCAACCACGCTCTATGTGGGCGATTCCAATGTCGATATCCTGACCGGCCACAACGCCGGCCTTAAGAGCGCGGGCGTCAGCTGGGGCTTCCGCGGCCGCGCAGAGCTGGAAGCCGCCGGCGCCGACTACGTGGTGGACACCCAGGCAGAGCTCGCGGCGCTGATTCTGGGCGAGTAACCGCTCATCCCACCCACGGGTAGCTAATGCGGGACGGGACTCTTTTAGCTGCCCCCTGCACCAAAGGAGTGTCCCCAACTGCCGGCAGAAAAAGAACGTCCCCAAGTGCCGCCCCAATGACCACCATAGCAACGCCGCAGGTACAAGTGCCACTTTCAGCCAGCCAAGGGAACGCCGTTGTTTTGGCAACGACAGCGAAAGCCCGCCAGAGCGAGCAAGGTGCCTTGAAACAAGGCGGCGTTGACCTTTTGGTCATGCCGCCGAAGTTGAAAGGCAGATTGCCGCTCTGGCGGGCTTGCAGCGTCGAGCAGTTGCGGCGTTTGGTAAAACGCCGCAACGAACTAGCTCAGCATTGCATCCATCATCTCGGAGTTGACGGAGTCGTCGGCAGACCACTCGCCGTCGTCGTTGCAGGTGTACTTGAAGATAACCGTGGTCTTCCTGGGCTCGGTGGCCTTGGTCACATCGACCATAACCTGACCGGCCATCTTGTACAGCTCGTCATCGGAAGGAACCGTATCAAGCGCGGCGACCTTCTCCTGATACTGGGTGGAGAAGTCCTCGACGATCTTGTTCATGGACTTGCAGGTGATGGAGACCTCGGCGGTCGCGACACCCTTGTCCTCGTCGACCGTCACGTCGCCGATTTTGTAGTCAAAGCCTTCGAGATAGGTCTTGGCATACTCCTTGGGATCGATACCCAGCTGCTCGAACTCGTCGCCCGAAGCCTCCTCCAGACCAGAGAGGAAGTCGTCGCCACCGTTCTTGACCTCGTCAAACTGCGTCGTAAGATCCTCGGTGATGAGTTCCTCGATCGAAGGGCCTCCGCAACCGGAAAGCAGGACCACACATGCAACCAAGACGGCCATGAGGGGCGCAAGCAGCAGCTTCTTTTTCATGTTGTTCCTCCCAATGAGCGGCACTGCGCTTCCCAGACGCGGCGCACGTTGTAATAAGTAAGCCCATACTATCCACTTATGAACACCCTCGGCAACGCGAAGGCGCGGTCGGTTCGTTTTAGCGTCCGAACGGTTTGCAAGCCCGCCCAACGTGCAATAAAACGCTTCCCCGCGATGCAATAAAAAAGGTGGCCGGAAAACCCGACCACCCTTGCACATCCTTTGGATGCCGCAGTTTACTTGCGGACGACCTTAACGATGGCGTCACCGGCGGCGACAGCGGAGTCGGCCTCAACGGCGAGTTCGACATCGGCAAACTCGGCGGTGTTGGACACGGCCACCACGACGCAGTCCTTGTAACCGGCAGCGGCGATCTTGGCGCGGTCGATCTTGAGTATGGGCTGGCCGGCCTTCACGACGTCGTCGGCCTTGACGAAGCCCTCGAAGCCGTCGCCGTTCATGTTGACGGTATCGACGCCAACGTGCACCAGAACCTCGATGCCGCTATCGGACTGCAGACCCACGGCGTGACCCATGGTGACAGTCACCTTACCGTCGCAGGGAGCGTAGACCAGATCATCCTCGGGCCACACGGCGCAGCCCTTGCCCAGGACCTCGCCGCCAAAGACGGGATCGGGCACGTCAGCCATCTTGATGACCTTGCCCTTGACGGGCGAGCACAGCACGTCGGCGCCAGCAGAAGCAGAGATGGAGGCCGGAGCAGCGGCAGCCGCGGGCTCAGCCTTCTTCTTGAACATGTCAAACAGACCCATACGTTTTCTCCTCTTGATTAAGCGCAACGTTGTGCGCATGCCTACGGTAATTATAGTGCCAAATGGTTCAAATGCTAAGGTGGGGACTCGAATCGCGAGCCCTTCCCGGTAGTGCTCGTGGGACGAGCATCTCCTTTGCATCGCGGGTCGATAAGCCGAGTATCGTCTGCGCACGGGACGGGCAGAAGCGGGCGCACCAAACCCGATACTTCTTTTCGCTCTCGAGTCCTGCCGCCGCCCCGTCCCTGGCACTTCCTGATACCGACCGAAACGTGCCAAAATAAACCCGTCCCTTTTTGGTAGGTTTGGCGAGTGTGGGAGTTCGCATGGATATCAAACGCAAGATTACCGAGGCACAGGGGCTCACCCCCACCGAGCAGCAGCTCGGCATTGCAGCCCTTGCCATCGGCGAGGACATCCGCGGGCTTTCTATTAAAGAATTTGCCGCGCGCGCCAACGTTTCGGTCGCGAGCGTGCACCGTTTTTGCAAAAAGCTCGGCCTCGAGGGCTTCAAAGATCTCAAGGTCGAGCTTATTCGCTTAGCAACCGAGGCGGGAAACCGGCGCGACGTTGATATCAACTTTCCCTTCGATGCCACTTCCACGCCTGCGCAGGTTATGGAGCGCATGGAGGGACTCTACCAGACCACGCTGGCCGAAACGCAGGAGCTGCTCGACCCCACGCAGCTTGACCAAGCCGTCAAGCTCATCGCGAACGCCCGACAGGTCGACATCTACACGGGCTCGCACAACCTCTATCCGGCTGGCATGTTCCGCGATCGCCTGCTCTCCGTCGGCAAGAGCGCCACATGCTACGACAACATCGAGGCACAGGTGCGCACGGCGCTCGCCTCGGGCGCCGACCACGTGGCGATCGTTATCTCCTACAGCGGCCTTGCGCCCAACCTCAAGAAAATCTTGCCGATCCTCAGCAGCCGGCATGTCCCGGTCATCATCATCGGCACGCCCTACTGCGCGCGCATTCACCCCGGCTTTGCCGCCTACCTTACGGTGAGCGATCACGAGAGCATGACGCACCGCATCACGCAGTTCGCAAGCCACATCGCCGTGCAATACGTGCTCGATTCGCTCTACAGCAGCTACTTCGCCAAAGACTACGCCCGCTGTGCCGAATTCCTGGAGCGCTCGTTCCCCTACACCCGCCTGCCCGGGCTCAAGTAGTCATTTAAGAACGTCCCCAATGACTAATGGCCGACCTAATAACGACTTCTCGTCATTAGGTCGGCCATTTCAGCTCTAATAACTATTTATTCCGTAAACTCGTTATTAGAATCTGGCACAGGAGGCCAGGCTCACATGTGGCACCACAGCGGAAAACAGCTTGCCCCTGCGCCAACCGAATGAGCGTTGATTTTCGGACACCTATCCAACGAGCGTGGATAATCTCCCACTTTGAGCCCACACGGGGGCCAAAAACGGGAGATTATCCACGCTCATTCCTAAGTAGTCATTGGGGACGCTCTTAAACGACCAGTCAAACAAGAACGTCCCCGATGACTAGCGCGGCAACGCCGATGTTTTGGTAGCGCCAGCGAGCGGGCCGCATTTGAGACAAGGTGACGTGAAACGAAAGGGCGCTGACCTTCTGGTCGCGCCCTTGAAGTTGAACGTCAGATTGTCCAAATGCGGCCCGCGCAGCGTCGAGCCGTTACACGGGTTGGTAAACCCGCGTAACTACCTACTCCCGTGCTCCGTACTGCTCGTAGTAGGCGTCGATGGCGGTCTTGAGCTCGTCATCGATGACAACCTTGCCGTCGATCTCGTGGTTGTAGAGGGTCTCGACGACCTCGGCCATGGAGACGATGCTCGCGACGGGGAAACCGTACTTGGCCTCGATCTCCTTCTGCGCGGTGGTCACGCCACCCTTGCCGACCTCCATGCGGTTGAGGGACACGATCAGGCCCTTAATCTCGACATCGGCAGCAGCCTTAACCTTGGGATAGGTCTCGTCGATGGACTTGCCGCTGGTGGTGACGTCCTCGACCATGACCACGCGGTCGCCGTCCTTGGGCTCATAACCCAGCAGGTTGCCCTTATCGGCACCGTGGTCCTTGGCCTCCTTGCGGTCGCAGCAGTACTTGACCTCCTTGCCGTACAGCTCGTGGTAGGCAATTGCGGTCACGACGGCCAGCGGAATACCCTTGTAGGCCGGTCCAAACAGCACATCAAAGTCGTCGCCAAAGTTATCGTGGATGGCCTGAGCGTAATACTCGCCCAGCTTCTTGAGCTGATAGCCCGTCACGTAAGCGCCGGCGTTCATAAAGAACGGGGACTGACGGCCGCTCTTGAGCGTAAAGCTGCCGAACTTAAGAACGTCGGACTCAACCATAAACTTGATGAACTCTTGCTTGTAAGCCTCCATGCGGGCTCCTCTCGTAATTGCGTACGTGCTCTTCAGTTTAGCGCAGGCGAGGCGTCGATGTGGGCGTGCTTTGAGGCCACATCCCCCCGTTAGAGTAAGGAACTGGGCGGCGGCTCATACGCTAGTCCTTGGGCGTCCAGGACCAGAAGAAGTTGATGAGGGCCACGCGCGAGGCGGTATCGGTCTTCTTGTTGATTGAGGAAATGTGGCGATAGAGCGTGGAGCGCGAAAGGAAGAGCGTTGTGGCGATGTCCTGAACGCTCTGGTCCGAAACGACCAAGGCCTCAAGAATATCGCGCTCGCGCTCTGTAAGCCCAAAGGTGGCGACGAAAGCATCGAGGCGTTCATCGGACGTGAGCTCCGCTGCCTCCACGGGCTCGGGGTCGGAGCATGTGGGCGCAAGATCCCCACCAAGATCGTCGGTGGCAAGCGGCAGGCCATCCTGCATCACGGCATCATCGGCTCGTTGCCCCAACTGCCCCAGCAGCGTAATCGCAATGCCCACAAACATCACGAGCGCCGCACCGACCGCAGCCAGCACGTTTTGACTCGAGATGATCGCCACCGCCGGCGCCGTCACGAGCATCGAGCACACGTTGTTGACGACGCGACCCATGCACGGCCAAAAATATGACCAGCGCGCATAGAGCGAGACGGCGGCATATTTTGTGGTAAAGAACACCACGAAAAAGCCCGAGCCCAGATAAAAGATGATCGTGGCAGCAAGCTCGTTGCCGCCATTACCATCGACGATGAGCACAAAGAACGAAAGCGTGGACAGTATGGCGGCACATGTCATGCCGATATTCATATACGAGCGGCCGTGCAGGTCAAATAGTGCGCCAGCGACCAACGAGCTCACGACAAGCAGCAGGCGCGGCCAATCGCCCAAATCGACGGCTCCGACAGCATGCAGGGTCGTGAAGCCCGCGTTGAGAGCGGCGAATACGCTGGAAAGATACGCCGTCGCCACGGTCAGGCGAACTACGGCGCGACGGAATGCCGCCTTTGCCTCGGGATCGTCATGCCACTTGGCGCCATATTCCAGAGCATCTACCGAAAGCCCGGCAGCACTGGGTTCAAAGTTGGGATCGGACTCGTCGCGCAGCTTGGCGCGTCGGGCACCGTGGAGCAACGCCACCTGCGCGATCGCACAGACGACCAGAACAGCCTGCTGAGGAATGCCGACAGGCATCACCATGTGGTTGAGAACCTGCACCAGAACGCCCATGGCATAGGAAAGTGCGGCGGCGCGCGCCAGGCAGGGCGTCTGCGCAAAACGCCGCGCAAGATTGGCATGGGCGGTCGATCCGCAATAGCCCAGGGCGCAGCACGCCACCAGGCCGCCGGCAATTACTACCTCAAACCGCACTGCCGTAATCATCAGCAGCAACGCCGATACCAACAGCACGCCTGTAATATCGCTCGTCGCATCGATCGTCTGGGGAAGGCGATAGTACAGAAATGGGCGCACGAAAAAGCCAATCACGCTCGCGCCGACAACGATGCTCTCGTAGATGACGACCTCACTCGATGGCACGAACTCGGCTATGCGCACATCAAAGAGATACTCGCACGCCAAAAACGTGAAGAAGAACAGCGCCAGGCATATAATCTCCCGAATGCCCCGACGCAGATATGCGGTTGTGTCTCCCATGCCCCTCATGGTTAACCCCCGGCCGCTCAATTGTCTGGAATTCCATTTTAATAAAGAACCAGTCTCAATATCGAAGCCAGGCTCGAAATGTTGCCAATTCGACCCCAGCCGTCCACATCACGCCGCGATTTTGAGCCGCATGGACCAGAAGGGGCGCGCGCGATCTCTAGCTCGGCCAGGAGTGTCTCCAACTACCACTCATTTAAGTACGTCCCCAATGAGTGGCCGAAGAGTGTCCCCCGCGACTAGTCGTTTAAGAACGTCCCCAATGACTAGTCAAAAATGGGCCATGTGTCCCAGTTGTGGAGACTCCTTGAGCCGTCTGGGTATCGCGAAGAATCGCACACTCCCCCATCATCAAAAGTGACACACGCTACCTGTTGATGGGAGGCAGCCATGGGCTTCTTTGACAAGATGTTCGAGAAGAAAGAGTGCGCGATTTGCGGTACCGAGCTGGGACTTCTAGGTAAGACAAAAATCAATGAAGGCTACCTGTGCAAAGAGTGCGCCGGCAAGCTCTCCCCCTACTTTCACGGCTATCGCTCCAGCACCGCGGACGATATCCGTGAGCAACTCGCCTACCGCGAGGCCAACGCCGAGCGCCTGTCTTCGTTCAACCCCACGCGCACGCTTTCTGCCGGGCGCACCAATATTATGCTCGATGAAGACGCGGGCCTGCTGATCATCACTTCGCAAAGCCGCTGGCGCGACGCCAATCCCGACATCATCGAGTTCTCGCAGGTACTCGGCTGCGATATGGATATCGACGAGCAACGCACCGAGATCTATCGCGAGACCAAGGACGGCGAGCGCGAGAGCTACAACCCGCCGCGCTACGACCTGGATTACGACTTTAATCTGACCATCCACGTCAACACGCCGTACTTTACCGAGATCAACCTGCGCGTGAACGACTCCACCATCGATCAGCGCGGCTCCATCGAATATCGCGAGGCCAAGCGCCAGGCAACCGAAGTCCGCGATGCGCTGGTGCAGCTGCGTCAGGAGACGCGCGACAGCGTCGTGGCCGCCAAGGCCCCCAAGACCGCGGTGACCTGCCCCTTCTGCGGAGCCACCACCATTCCCGATGCCAGCGGGCGCTGCGAATACTGCGGCGGCGCCATCGGCGCATAGCCTCCGGCAGCGAAAGGACCGATCATGGCCTTCGAGAGCGTCAACTATCAATGCCCCGCGTGTGGCGGCCCCCTTCACTTTGCCAGTGCCGAGCAAAAGCTCGTCTGCGACTACTGCGATTCTCGTTTTGAAGTCGAAGAAGTCGAGGCCCTCTATCGCGAGCGCCAGGACAAGGCAGATGCCAAAGCCGATGCAGCAGCCGCAACGCCCAAGCCCGTCGCCGACGACGCGGTGCAGGAACTCGCCCAAAACGCCGGCTACATCTGCTCGTCGTGCGGCGCCGAGCTCGTGTCCGACGGCACCGTCGCCGTCACCACCTGCCCGTACTGCGGCAACTCCGCCGTGGCGCCCGGCCAGCTCTCTGGCGACTTCTCGCCCGACCTGGTGATTCCGTTTAAGCTCGGGCGCGATGACGTCACGGCCGCACTCAAGGAACACTACAAGGGCAAGATCTTGCTGCCCAAGAGCTTTGTCACCGGCAACCACATCGACGAGGTCCAAGGTGTCTACGTGCCGTTTTGGCTCTACGGCGCCCGCGTTGACGGCGAAGTGTACTTTGACGCGACCAACGAGACCGTGACCGAGGAATCCGACCGCACCGTCACGACCACCGACCACTACGATGCCTATCGCAAGGGCAATATCTCGTTTAAGCGCGTGCCCGTCGACGGATCATCCAAGATGCCCGACGGCCACATGGACGCCATCGAGCCGTTTGACTACGACGCACTGCGTCCGTTCTCGGTCGCATATATGCCCGGCTACATCGCCAACCGTTACGACGAGGACTGCGAGACCTGCAAGGCGCGCGCCGAGCGCCGTATGGAAGAAAGCACGATCTCGGCCCTGCGCGAGACCGTCGTCGACGAATACGACGATGCCACGGTCGAAAGCAAGCAGTTCGACTACACCTGGGAAGACAGCGACTACGCCCTGTTCCCCGTCTGGATGCTCTCCACCTCGTGGAACGGCAAGAGCTACCTGTTTGCCATGAACGGCCAGACCGGCCGCTTGGTCGGCGAGCTCCCCTGCTCCAAGCCCAAGCTCGCCATCGCCTCGGTGCTGTTCTTTATGATCGGATTTATCCTCTCCCAGATTCTCTTTATGGGGGAATACGCCTTCGATCCGGATTACCTCACCTTTGATATCGAGGGCATCCTCATCAATATCATCGCGCCGCTGATCATCGTGATTATCGGAGACGTGCTACTGGTAGGCCAGCTCAAGACGGCCAACGAAGCAACCTGTGCCGATGAGTATTGTGGCGAGCTCGACCTGACCGAGAAACACGACACCTTCAGCCACACCGAGACCACCGTTGTCATGAAAGACGACAAGGACGACTAAGCAATCCAACCAATACCACCCGGCCTTTGACGAGAAAGGAAGATCACCATGGGACTCTTGAAAGCTGGATTGGGAGCTGCCGGCGGCGTCATGGCCGACCAGTGGAAGGAATTTATCTACTGCGAATCGATGCCTGCTGACGTCTTGGCCTGCAAGGGCAGCAAACGTACCGGTGGCCGCAGCTCCAACACGCGCGGCGAGGACAACGTCATCTCCAACGGCTCGGTCATCGCCGTCAACGACGGACAGGGCATGCTCGTGGTGCAAAACGGCAAGATCATCGAAGTCGCGCTGGAGCCCGGTGAGTTCGTCTTCGATACCGGCAGCGAGCCGAGCGTCTTTAGCGGCAACCTGGGCGATTCCATCAAGGAGACCTTCGCCAATATCGGCAGCCGCTTTACCTTTGGCGGCGACGCGGGAAAGGATCAGCGCGTCTACTTCATCAACACCAAGGAGATCATCGGCAACAAGTACGGCACCGCCTCACCCGTGCCCTTCCGCGTGGTCGATAACAACATCGGCTTGGACGTTGACATCTCCGTGCGCTGCAACGGCGAGTATTCGTACCGCATCACCAACCCGCTGCTGTTCTACACCAACGTATGCGGCAACGTGACCGATAGCTACACGCGCGACAAGATCGACAGCCAGCTTAAGTCCGAGCTGCTCACCGCCCTGCAGCCCGCCTTTGCCAAGATCTCGGAGATGGGCATCCGCTACAGCGCCATCCCCGGCCACACCACCGAGCTCGCCCGCGCGCTCAACGAGGTCCTCTCTGCCGACTGGCGTGACCTGCGCGGCGTCGAGATCGTGAGCTTTGGCGTCAACTCCATCGCCGCCTCGCAAGAAGACGAGCAGATGATCAAGGATCTGCAGAAGGCCGCGGTCATGCGCGATCCCACCATGGCAGCCGCCAACATTGCCAGCGCCCAGAGCGACGCAATGCGCGCGGCAGCCGCCAACCCCAACGGCGCGATGGCAGGCTTTATGGGCATGGGCATGGCAGGCGGCATGGGCGGCATGAACGCCAGCCAGCTGTTCGCCGCCGGCCAGGCACAGCAGCAGGCCGCCCCACAGCCG
>CAJMHW010000029.1 GCA_905213325.1 Collinsella aerofaciens | reverse complement strand
ACGGAGAGCACATTAAGTGCTCTCCGGCTCGTGCGGAACTCGCGATCGACCTTATGCCCCGCCCCTCGGGACTAAGGATACATGGTAGAGGCGCGTGTGCTCCAAAATTCATTGGCTGGTGACCTATTCCATGTCCCGCAGTGGCTCATCTTCACCACCGGTTTAAAAAAAGAAGTACCGGTTGGGACCGGTACTTCTTTTGAAAGTGCATATGTTGTTGTGACCTTAGCGGTTCTTAATTACAGGCCGCAGGCTGCCTTGAGTTCTTCGACTCGGTCGGTGTTTTCCCAGGTGAAGTCGGCGTCTTCGCGGCCGAAGTGACCGTAGGCTGCTGTTTTCTCGTAGATGGGGCGACGCAGGTCTAGGTCGCGGATGATTGCGCCCGGGCGCAGGTCGAAGGTCTTCTCTACGGCTTCAACGATCTTGTCCTCGGCAACATGCGCGGTACCGAAGGTGTCGACCATGATTGAGAGGGGCTTGGAAACGCCGATGGCGTAAGCAAGCTCGACTTCGCAGCGATCGGCCAGGCCGGCGGCGACCACGTTCTTGGCGACCCAGCGCGCGGCATACGCGGCGGAGCGGTCGACCTTGGTGCAGTCCTTGCCGCTAAAGGCACCGCCGCCGTGACGGCCGTAGCCGCCGTAGGTGTCGACGATGATCTTGCGGCCGGTGAGGCCCGTGTCGCCCATGGGGCCGCCCACGACAAAGCGACCGGTGGGGTTCACGTAGATGTCCGCGTTGTCCCACGGCATGTTCTCGGCGGCCATGACCGGGGTGATGACGTGCTCGATGAGGTCGGCCTTGATCTTGCCCATGTCCTCGATCTCGGCGGCGTGCTGCGTGGAGATGACGATGGTCGTGACCTCGACGGGCTTGCCTTCCTCATAGCGCACGGTGACCTGGGTCTTGCCGTCGGGACGCAGATAGGCGAGGGTACCGTCGTGACGCACGGCGGCCAAGCGCTCGGCCAGGCGGCTTGCCAGGTAGTGTGGCATGGGCATAAGGGTCTTGGTCTCGTTGGAGGCATAACCGAACATCATGCCCTGGTCGCCGGCACCGATCAGGTCGATCGGGTCGGTGGTAGCGCCGGTCTGGGTCTCGAAGGACTCGTCAACGCCCTGCGCGATATCGGGCGACTGCTCATGGATGAGGCTCATGACGCCGCAGGTGTCGCAGTCAAAACCGAACTTGGCACGGTTGTAGCCAATGCGGCGTATAACGCCACGGGCGATCTCCTGCACGTCGACGTAGGCCTGAGTGCGGATCTCGCCGGCGACGATGACGGTGCCGGTCGTCACGAGGGTCTCGCAGGCGCAGCGGACGTTCTCCACGTTGGCAGGCACGCCGTTGGGGGCGATGTAGCCCTGCTCCTGCAGCTCTATTTCTTTGGCGAGGATTGCATCGAGGACGGCGTCGCTGATCTGATCAGCGATCTTATCGGGATGACCTTCGGTCACCGACTCCGACGTAAAAACGAAGGACCCGTGTTGGGGCGGGATGGAACGAAGTTCTTCTGACATGATTGTCCTTTCAAAAACGTGTCCCGGCGACCGTTACCATTCCGCCGGGCTCTCTATGCAAGGGCACATCATAGCGCGTAATTCAAACATTCACACCCTTTCCGCACCTACTCATTGGGGACAGACATAAATGGCCGTCCGGGTACTCATTGGGGACAGGCTTAAACGAACAGTCTTACCTAAATGCCGACAGGTTGCTCAAAGACTGGTCATTTAAGTCTGTCCCCAATGAGTAGGTCGGTGCCCTTTGTGCGGAGTAGGTCGGTGCCCTTTGTGCGGAGGTTGCTTTGATGCTTTATACTGGTGCAGTTAGACATCCATCCTGCAATCGAGGAGATTTCCATGGCATCAGACGTTCGCGTCCGCTTTGCACCCTCACCGACGGGCAAGCTGCACATCGGCGGCGCCCGCACCGCTATCTATAACTGGGCTTTCGCCCGCGCAAACGGCGGCACGTTCATCCTGCGCATCGACGACACCGACCCCACCCGCTCCACCGACGAGAACACGCAGATCATCCTGCGCGCCATGCGTTGGCTGGGCCTGGACTGGGACGAGGGTCCCGAGGTGGGCGGCGATTTTGGCCCCTACGCCCAGACCGAGCGCCTGGACCTGTACAAGCAGGCCGCTCAGAAGCTTTGGGACGAGGGCAAGGCCTATCCCTGCTTCTGCACCAAGGAGCAGCTCGACGCCGACCGCAAGGCCGCGCAGGAGCGCAAGGACCCCTTCCAGGGCTATCAGCGCCGTTGCCGCGATCTTGATCCCGAGGAGGCCCGCCGCCGCATCGAGGCCGGGGAGTCCTACGTCCTGCGCATCAAGGTGCCCGAGGACCGCGGCGACGTCGTCATCCACGACGCCGTCCACGGAGAGGTGACCTTCGACGCCAAGGAGCTCGACGACTTTGTCATCTTCCGCTCCGACGGTACGCCCACGTATAACTTCGCGACCGTCGTCGACGACGCCATGATGAAGATCACCCACGTCATCCGCGGCGACGACCACCTGTCCAACACCCCGCGTCAGGTCATGGTCTACGAGGCCCTCGGCGCTCCCGTGCCCACGTTCGCTCACATCTCCATGATCCTGGGCGCCGACGGCAAAAAGCTCTCCAAGCGCCACGGCGCCACCTCGGTGGAGGAGTACCGCGACGCCGGCTACCTGTCCGACGCCTTTGTCAACTACCTGGCGCTGCTCGGCTGGTCGCTCGACGGCGAAACCACGATCATCCCGCGCGATGTCCTGGCCAGCAAGTTCTCGCTCGACCGCATCTCCAAGAACCCGGCGACCTTCGACCCTAAGAAGCTCGACTGGGTCAACGCCGAGTACATCAATGGCATGTCCGATGCTCAGTTTGCCGACGAGATCATGGTTCCCGAGCTGCACGAGGCGGGTCTCATCGAGGGTAATGTCGAGTACGGCGAGGATTGGATCGACGCGCTTGCCGCCATCGTTAAGCCGCGCACCAAGATGCCGGCCGACGCCGTGACCGTCGCCGCTCCCATCTTCGCTACGGCCGAGACGCTCGAGTATGACGAGAAGTCCGTCAACAAGGGCCTGGCCAAGGAGGGCATGGGTGCCATTCTGGATGCCGCCAAGGGCGCGCTCGAGGGCGTGGACGAGTGGACGGCTGCCAACATCGACGCTGCGCTTGAGCCGTTGCCCGAGCAGATGGACCTTAAGAAGCGCGTGGTGTTCCAGGCCGTGCGCGTCGCCGTTTGCGGCAACATGGTGAGCCCTCCGTTGGGCGAGACCATGGCACTCGTCGGCCGTGACGATTGCTTGGCGCGCATCGACCGCGCCCGCACGATGGCGCTGTAATCGCTGCGCAAACGTATGTATCCGAGCCCCGTTCACCCGAGCGGGGCTCTTGTTTCTGTAGACGTATGGGATAGGAGGTGCTGGGGCCATGGTCGAGCAACTTTCGCTGTTTGGTTCGCCGGAACCGGAGGAAGCTCCGAAGTCCGCGGCTCCTGCCGCCGCCCCGGCGCAGCCCGAGCCCGCACCTGAGCCCATCGCCGCCTATGCGAGCGTGGTTCTCGACATCCCAACGCGTGCGCTGTCCGAGCCGTTTGCCTATGGCATTCCTCAACCTCTTGCTAGCGAAGCGCAGATCGGATCAACGGTCCTGGTCCACTTTGGTAACCGTGCCGCCGCGGGCTATATTGTCGACATTGCGCCTGAGCTGGGCGACCTACAAGGCAACATCGCCCTCGACCCCGCACGCATCAAGCCCATCGAGGCTATCCTCAGCAAACCGCTCTTTACTGTCGAGGCTGCCCGTATCGCACGCTGGATGAGCCGCGAGTACGTCGCAACGCTTTCCGAGTGCCTGCGTTTGTTCTTGCCCCCGGGTGGAAGCCCGCGCGTGGTCAAGGGCGGTGACGGCGTGTGGGCCGTTGAGCGCCCCGCCGTCAAGCCTATCCAAAACCGCTGGGTCATGCTCACGCCCGAGGGTTTCGACTATACGCCGCCCAAGACTGCAGTTCGTCAGCGTCAGCTCATTGAGGCGCTCCAGTGCGGCCCGGTCACGACGCGCGACCTCAACCTTCTCTATAACAGCATGTCGGCGACCATCAAGGCGCTCGAAAAACGCGGCGTCGTGGTGGTGGAGGGGCGCCGTGCTTGGCGTGGCTGCAGCGAGCAGACCTCGCTGTCCTCGGCAAGTGGCAAGGCGCCGGTCTTCCTTACCAACGGCCAGCAGCAGGCGCTCGCGCAGATTGAGCGCGCCCGTCTTGACGCCCACGGAGACGTGGTCCTTGTCGACGGCGTCACCGGCTCCGGCAAAACCGAGGTTTACCTTTCGGCGATTGAGCGCGTGCTGGCGGCCGGCCGATCGGCTTGCGTGCTCGTGCCCGAGATATCGCTGACGGCCCAGACCGTCGGCCGTTTCCGCTCGCGCTTTGGCGAGACGGTCGCAGTTTTCCATTCACGCCTTTCGGCCGGCGAGCGCCTGGACCAGTGGGATATGGTTGCCAGCGGTGCCGCGCGTGTGGTCGTGGGTGCCCGTTCGGCTCTCTTTTGCCCGCTCAGCGACCTGGGCCTCATCATCATCGACGAGGAGCACGAGACCAGCTACAAGCAGGGCTCCAGTCCGCGCTACCACGCGCGCGAGGTGGCGGCCGAGATGGCGCGGCGCTACCGCTGCCCGCTCGTGCTGGGCTCCGCCACGCCTTCAGCCGAGGCCCTCGACCGCTGCCGCCGTGGCACGTATAACGGCGCCACCTGGACGCGCATCGAGATGCCCGAGCGCCCGGGACACGCCGTGCTGCCGACAGTCCGCATTGCCGACCTGCGCCGCGAGTTCTCGCACGGCAGCCGCTCCATGTTCTCAAAACCGCTCATGGAAGGTCTGGAGCGCGTTGTTGAGCGGCGCGAGAAGGCTGTGCTGCTGCATAACCGCCGCGGCTTTGCGCCGTTCCTGATGTGCCGCGAATGCGGCTGCGTCCCCACCTGTAACCACTGCTCCACCGCGCTTACGTATCACGAGCGCACCCATACACTGCAGTGCCACACCTGCGGTTCGTCTTGGCGCGTGCAGCCGTATCCTGCGCCCACGAGCCGTTGCCCCAAATGTGGCAGTCGCTACCTGGCAAAAATGGGTCTGGGCACTCAACAGATCGAGGACGCGCTGCACCAGATGCTTCCCGAGGACGTCGCCATTATTCGCATGGATGCCGATTCCACGCGCGGCAAGGATGCGCACAAAAAGCTGCTCGAGCAGTTCGATGCCGCCGATTGTGCGGTGCTGCTGGGCACCCAGATGATCGCCAAGGGCCTCGACTTTCCCGAGGTCACGCTCGTGGGCGTGGTCAATGCCGATTTCGCCCTCAAGCTGCCGGACTTCCGCGCAGGAGAGCGCGCCTACGACTTGCTGGAGCAGGTTGCGGGCCGCGCCGGCCGCGGCGATCGCCCCGGTGAGGTGATCATCCAGACCTACCTGCCCGAAGATCCGGTCATTCGCGCTGTCGCTGAGCACGACCGTTCGATCTTTACCGACTACGACCTGGATCAGCGCCGCGACGCGCTGTATCCGCCGTTTGTTCGCCTGGTCAACATCTTGGTGTGGTCGGCGATCCGAGACGACGCGCAAGACTACATCCGTCGCATCGCGAAACTCCTTAAGCGCCGCTGGCATGCCGCCGCGCCCGACTTTTTGCGGGCGGGGAGTGCCGTGCCGCAGGTGCTGGGCCCGGCTTCGTGTGTAATCGAGAGAGCCAAGGACCGTTACCGCTTCCATCTGCTTGTGAAGTCGCCCGTGGGGTACCATGTCTCTGATGATATCGACGCCTGCCTCAAAGAGGTGGGCTCTGTGCGCGGCGTGAGCGTGAGCGTTGACGTCGACGCCTATGATTTGATGTAACAACTCGAAAGGATGGCCATGGAAGCCAACGGAATCGTACTGTCGCCCGACCCTCGTCTGCGCCAGGAGTGCGCCGTCATCGAGGAGATCACCCCGGCGATCGAGGCGCTTGCCGAGAAGATGAAGAAGATGATGTTCGAGAACGGCGGCTGCGGCCTAGCTGCTCCGCAGATCGGCGAGCTCATTCAGCTCGTCACCATCGACTGCGACTACAGCGACAAGAACGACTACGACCCGTACGTGCTCATCAACCCTGTCATTGTTGAGCAGAGTGACAATTTGGTGCCCTTTAGCGAGGGCTGCCTTTCCATTCCTGGCATTAGCTGCGAGATCGAGCGTCCCGACCATGTCGTCGTTGAGGCGTACGACCTGGACGCCAACCTGATTCGCTATGAGGCCTCGGGCGATCTGTTCTGCGTGTGCCTGCAGCACGAGATCGATCACCTGCACGGCAATACCATGTTCGAGCGACTGAAGCCAATGCAGCGCATCAAGGCAGTCAAGGAGTACCAGGACGCCCTGGCCCGCGGCGCTCGACCGGGCGAGACGGAGTAAGTCGTCCGTCCCCTTCCGCCACAGGGCTTAGGTTTTGCTCCATGCTCAAACAGTCCTGCTCGCACGAAGAGCACATTAAGTGCTCTTCGGCTCGTGCGGAACTGCGCGTGGAGCAATAACCTAAGCCCTGTGGCGGAAGGGGACTGCGTTTTCGTGCTCCTTTTCGCCCGGGTGCCGTCGGGCCAGGGAAGGGCGTCTTCGCTGATAATTGCTTTGCTGAAAGAGCTGCTTTTATTGCGGCTCTTTCTTTGGTTTTGGGTATATTTGTTCTTGTTGAATTGTTATTGCGGATGGGCTAGTGACTTGGCTTTCCGCTGTTCTTTGTAGCCGTCTCGGCTTTGGTTGAGGGGAGACGTTCTTTATGCGTATTGTGTTTATGGGTACGCCTGATTTTGCTGTGCCTTCTTTGACTTCGCTTGTTGAGGCTGGGAATGAGATTGCGCTTGTTGTTACTCGTCCTGATGCTGTTCGTGGGCGTGGTAAGAAGCTTGAGCCGTCTCCTGTTAAGGCTAAGGCGCTTGAGCTTGGGTTGCCGGTTATTGAGGCTAATCGTATGACGCCTGAGGTTGTTGAGGCTCTCCAAGCTGCGCAAGCCGATATCTTCTGTGTGGCTGCTTATGGCTGCATTTTGCCTGATGACGTGCTGCATATGGCGCCGCTTGGTATTGTGAATGTTCATGCGTCCTTGCTGCCTCGTTGGCGAGGGGCTGCTCCAATTCAGCGTGCGATTCTCGCTGGTGATGAGGTTGCTGGCGTTTCCATTATGCGTATTGGGCACGGCGTGGATACCGGCGCTTATTGCGCGCAGGCCTCGACCTCGGTTGCCGGTAAGCATGCCGAGGCGCTGACCATGGAGCTTGGTGAGGTTGGCGGCAAACTGCTGGCTGATACGCTTCCGTCGCTTGCCGATGGTTCAGCGGTTTGGACTGAGCAGGATGAGTCGCTCGTCACTCATGCTGCCAAGATTTCTAAACAGGAGATGCGTCTGGATCCGAAGATGGCGGCGCTCGATTGGGTGCGTCATGTGCTCGCTTCGTCCGATACCGCGCCTGCCCGTTGCGTGATTGCCGGTAAGTCGGTTCGCGTGCTCGATGCTGCGCCGGCTGATGTGTCGCTTTGCGAGGGTGCTGTTGCCGTCAAGAGCAAGCGTGTTTACCTGGGTCTTTCCGATGGCTCGGTTGAGTTGCTCGAGGTTAAGCCAGATGGCAAGCGTGCTATGGCTGCTTCTGCTTGGGCTGCCGGCCTGCAGGGCGCCGATCTTATCTGGGGTGTTTTGTCATGAGCAAGTTGTCTCCCGCGCGCAAGCTTGCGCTCGATGTGCTGATGGAGGCCGATCGCCGTGGCATGTATGCTCGCGACGTGCTGTCCTCTCGCGCATCGGCCAAGGCTATTGACCAGCGCGATTCCGCTTTTGCAGCTCGCTTGGCGCTTGGCGTGGCCGCCACACAGGGTATTTTGGACGAGCTGCTCGATCAGTTTCTCGATAAGCCTAAAAAGGTTGCGCCGCGTGTTCGCATGGCACTTCGTATCTCGGCCTTCGAGATGCTCTATCTGCATACGCCTGGCCGCGTTGCGGTGAGTCAGGGCGTTGAGCTGGTGCGCAGCGGAGCTAAGTCTGCCGCCGGTTTGGCCAATGCCGTGCTGCATAAGGTCGCGGACAACGTTGAGGACTTTGCCACTGCGTCCGATGTAGACGAGTCTGAGCGACGCTTGGTTCGTCTGTCGCGCCTGATGGGTCTGCCGCGTTGGCTGTGCGCTCGTATTATAGCTTCGTTTGACACACCGGAGGGCGCGCTTAGCTTTGCCGGTAATCTGGCCCCCGCGCCGCTGGCCCTGCATGAGAACGACTTTGCGACCAAGCCCGATCCGTATATCTCGCAGCTCGTCGCGCCTGTCTTCCCGGGCTGCCATGCCCCGGTTGATGCCCAGGTTACCGTTGCTTCGGGTGTGTTTGAGCGTGCTGCCGCGGTGGCATCTGATCTCAACGCGCAGCTTATCGCCACAGCTGCTACGCGCCCTGGCAGCTGCCTTGAGATTGGTGCCGGTCGTGGCACCAAGACCTATGTGATGATGTGCCAGGCCAAGCGCGCCGGCTATGAGCGTCAGCATACAGCGCTCGATCTGCATGATCGCAAGTGCGATCTGAATCTCGCTCGTCTGCATAAGGCCGGTATTCAGGGCGTTCGCACGGTTTCGGGTGATGCCTGCGAGCTCGATGAGGTGCTCACATCGTTTGATGCCATGCGCGGTGAGCGGGTCAAGTTCGATACCGTGTTTATCGATGCGCCGTGCTCTGGCACCGGAACCATGCGTCGTCATCCCGAGATCCCGTGGCGCCTGACCGAGAACGACGTTACGACCGAGCTGCCCAAGCTGCAGCTGACGATGCTCAAGGAGGCTGCTGCGCGCGTAGCTGCCGGCGGTGAGCTCATCTATGCAACGTGCTCGGTCTTCGACGAGGAGAACACGCAGGTCGTGGACGCGTTCCTTGCTTCTCCCGAGGGTGCCGGCTTTACTGTAGCGCCGCTCTCCGAGGCACAGATTCTGCAACTCCCCGAGTTCGATCAGGCCAAGAAACTCGTATCCGTACGCCAGAACGATCGAGGCCTCTTCCAAAGCGTGCCGGTAAACGCCGACTCCTACGACGGCCACTTCTGCGCCCGCCTGGTCCACAAGTAACTACTAGGTTGCGGTGAAATAGGGATTGAATAGCGGCTTCTGCCCGCCAAACAGTCCTTATTTCACCGCAACTCATAGAGCCACCTTTAGCGCAAAGAAACAGCCCCGCGATCGGCGTTGATCGCGGGGCTGTTCGGTTTCTAGTGGCTATGCGGGCAGTTGGCGCAGCAGCCGCTCGTGGCGCTGGTGCTGGAGCCGCCGCTTCGCTGGTCGGTGTTGTAGAAACCGCTGCCCTCAAATTTAATGCCGCTGGCCGAGAACGTCTTGGCCGCCGGGGCACCGCAGCTGGGGCACACGACCTCGGGAGTCTCAGACATGGGATGCTCAACCTCAAACACGTTGCCGCAGCTCGTGCACTTGTAATCGTAGCGTGCCATAATACTTCCTTTTCAGCACAAAGCGGGCAGATCGCTCTGCCCGCAAAAATTCAAACAGCTGTAACTGTACCCTATATCGGGGGTTTTATCACGCTTCGCCCCAGAATCTATGGTTGTTGCGCAGGAGCTGTGCGGTTTTGTTCTCGGCAGCCGCAATGTCCGCCTCGTCAGCCTGCCAGGTCCAGTTGCCCGTGGCCACGCCCGGAACGTTCATGCGTGCGTCATCGCCCAGCCCCAGGATATCCTGTAGCGGCATCATCACTAGGGGAGCGTCGCTTGCCAGCGCGTCGCTCATCAGCTTGGCCGCCACCTCAACACCGCTCGGTTCATCGCCGCCCGCAAAGGAACGCGTGCACCAACCGGCCAGCGTCGATGTATCGTGCGTCGAGGTGTACAGGATCTTGCCGGGCGTGGGATGCACACCGCAACGAACGTCGTAGTCGCTAAACTCAAGCACATCCATGCCGGGGAAGCCGCAGGTCGAAGCCATGGCGCGAACACCGGGCGTCAAATAGCCCAGGTCCTCAGCGATAAAGTTGAGCGGACCCAGCTCGTCATAGGCGGTCTGGAACAGGTCTTTGCCCGGGCCCGCCAGCCAGCGGCCGTCGGCGCAAGCCTTGCCCGCGGGGATACTAAAGTAGCTGTGGAAGCCCAGGAAGTGATCCAGACGCACGCGGTCGTAGAGCGAAAACGCGCGGCGCAGGCGATCCATCCACCAGCTATAGCCGTTCTGCTTCATGTGGTCCCAGCGGAACGTCGGGTTGCCCCATACCTGACCCTCGGGCGCAAAGTTGTCGGGCGGCGCGCCGGAAATCTCAATCGCTTTGCCGGTATCTGACAGCCAGAAGTTCTCGGGCTCGCTCCACGCATCTGCCGAATCGTCGGACACGTACATAGGAATATCACCGATAACCTCGATGCCCTTCTTGTGCGCATAGTTCATGAGCTCGCACCAAGCCAGGTCAAAGCGGTACTGCATGTACGCCTGAAGCTCGGCCTCGTCGTGGAAGCGTTTGTCGTCGATCATACGCTCGTTGTAGCGCGCGACATCGGCCGGCCAATCGTGGCGTGACTCGCCCTCAAAGTACTTCTTAACGGCCATGTAGACGCAGTACTTCTCGAGCCAATCGGCATTGCGATGCTTAAACGCTGTGTACAGCGGGTCGGCATCCTCGCCGCCGCGGGCCTTCCAGGTCTCAAAGTCGGCGGCCAGCTCCTCGTGGCTTTCGGGAAGCAGGTCGATATTGCCTGCAAAGGCCGAAGGACCGGCGTAAGGGGAGCGGAAGAAGTCCGTGGGGTTGACAGGCAGAACCTGCCAGTAGCGCATGCCCATAGCGGCCAGATGGTCGATAAAGCGACGCGTGGGTGCACCGATCGTGCCGGGCTTGCCGTCGTCGGTGGGCACCGAGGTGATATGGCACACGACGCCCGCGCCGTGATCGAGCGGCTCCTGCAGGCGCTGCTCGGCATGGTGATAGATGATCGACGAGCCCAGCGGATACAGATCGAGCGTGACCGTACCGTTGTGGATCTCGCACTCGTGGCCGCTGATCACGTCACTCGCACATTCGTCGAGCGCCGGAATCGTCACGCGGTGCGAATTGCGCAGGCTGCGGTTGATGATAACCGTCGCGCACTCGCCATCCTTGCCCGTGCGGTTGTAGGCCAGCACCTCGTCGTTGAGCGCGAAGGCCTTGATTTCGCCGTCGATCATAAACGGCAGTGCGCGGCGTACGGCGGAGGCGTTCTTGACAATAGCCAGCGTGTCGAAGTCGTGCAGGTCTTCCTTAAAAGGCAGCGTGCGGCGATTGCCGGGATCAGTCAGGCCCTCAAGGCCGTACTCGTCTCCGTAGTAGATTGAAGGCACGCCGGGGAAGGTCATCTGCATGAGCGTTGCGAGCCAAAAACGACTCTTGGCCAGGCCCATCGCGTTCTCGTCCAGACGCCATTTGCTGCGCTCGCACTCGGGCAGCTGCGACTCGTCAGGGCCGCCTCCGAGCACCGAGATAATGCGCGGACGGTCGTGGCTTGACAGCAGGTTGAGCGCGCAAGACAGGGCCTCATGCGGATAGTTCTCGCGTAGGGTCTCGATATCCTCGGCAGCTTGGTATGCGTTTTTGTAGCCCATCAAAAAGCCGATGACCATGTCGCGGAAGGGGTAATCCATGGCCGAGTCGAGCTCGGAACCTTGCAGATATCGACGCAGATGGCCGTAGCTGATCTTGTTGGAGGCGTCTTCCCAGACTTCGCCGAGCAGCAGCGCGTCGGGCTTCTCGGCGAGCACGGCCTTTTTGATCTCGGCCAGGAAATCGTCCGAAAGCTCGTCGGCCACGTCTAGGCGCCAGCCATGAGCGCCGGCACGTAGCCATTTACGAATGACGCCGTCCTTGCCCAGGAGCCGCTCGCGTACCAGTTCGGAGCTCTCATTGATGGCGGGCATATTGCCCACGCCCCACCAGCAGTCGTACGAGCCGTCCTCGTGGAAATAAAACGCATCGCGCCACGGCGAATCCTCGCTCTGCCAAGCGCCCACGCCGGGGTAGTTGCCGTAGCGGTTGAAGTAGATCGAATCGTCGCCCGTGTGGTTGAACACACCGTCCAGAATGATGGAAATGCCAAGCTTCTCGGCCGCCTCGCACAGCTCGGTAAAGTCCTGCTCGGTGCCCAGAATCGGGTCGATCTTGGTGTAGTCGGCCGTGTCGTAGCGGTGGTTGCTCGCGGCCTCAAAGATGGGGTTGAGGTAGATGGCCGTAAAGCCCAGCTCGGCAATGCGGGGCAGGTCATTTTGGATACCCTTGAGCGAGCCGCCGTAAAAATCCCAGGTCTTGATGGAGCCGTCTTCGGCACGCTCGTACTCGGGCGGTTCGTTCCAGTCCTCGACCATGCGGCGCTGGATTCCTTTGCGTGGTTTTTCAACTTCGGCAAGCGTGCGCTCGCGCCAGTTTTCATCGCGGGCATAGCGGTCGGGGAAGATCTGGTAGACCATGCCACGCTCGTACCACTCGGGACGAACTTTGCGGTGCTTGTAGACGGTGATCTGGAAGGACGGGACCTCGGCGTAGTTGTAAGTTACGCCCTCGCCACCGGTGCGACCCTGCGGTGCGCCCAGACGGACCTCGGGCTGGCCCTCGATGTTGCAGATAAAGCTGTACCAGATAAGACAGGGCTCGGCGCACTCAAGCTCTACGGTAAATATGCCGTCGCCATCGTGCGTCATGGGATACAGAGATTCACCGATCTCATCGACCCAGGTGCGCAGCGTAAGCGTTGCCTGGTTGGGGTCGGCATCCTCCAAAATCACCGAGAGCGAAACGGAAGTTCCAGTGGTCACAGCGCCAAACGGAGTGCGAAACTGCGGCAGACGGCTGTTGTGAATCAATCTCATAATTCGGTCCAGTTCAATAGAATCACGGCCTGCGGGCCATGGGCTTTACGCACAGGATATAAGTATATATGTTGCACACAGGCTGTATAAACAACATCCGTTTACCATCGGCGAACGGTTGTCCTAGAAAATCGTTTTACCACCCAAATTATCGCGATATTTAAAAACGTCTATACCGATACTATTTGTATCCAAACAAAAGTACTTCGGTTTACTACGACGAATTGAATGATCTCAACAACAGTCATTTTGGTGATATTAAAACCGCAGCTAGAAGCGTTCTTAATTTCGAAGATTACTCGCCGTGGTCGGCCGGAGCCATTTTGTCGTAGTAAACCGGCCCTCTTTTTAATGCGAAGTTCAACGCAAAAGAGGGCGCCTGGTTGGGGCGCCCTCTTTTGCGTTGAGGATTTAGTTTTAATCGTCCGGATTAGCGGCGCTTGCGGGCGGCCGTTGCCTTGCGGACGGAGGTCTTCTTGGTCGGAGCCTTTTCCTCGGCCGAAACGGCGGGGGAGACCGGGGTCTCCTTGGCGGGCTCGGTCTTTGCCTTAGTCTTGGGAGCGGCCTTAACCTCGGCAGCCTTCGGAGTCGGCTCGGCCTTTACTGCGGGCTTGTCCTCGGCCTTACCCTCTGCCTTGGGAGCTGCAGCCTTGGTCGTGGTCTTCTTGGCCGTCGTCGCGGCGCGTTTGCGCGTGGTGGTCTTGGCGGCCGGCTTTGCCTCGACAGCTGCCTTGGCCTCGGGCTCGGAGGGCGCCTCCTCGACCTTGACGGCGGGCTTTGCAGTAGCCTTCGGGGCCGTCTTCGCGGCGGCCTTCGTCGTAGCGGCCTTGGCCGTCGTCGACTTCGTAGCCGTGGTCTTCTTGGCTGCCGTTGCCTTCTTGGTGGTTGCAGCCGTCTTCTTGGCAGCGGTCTTGGCCGGAGCCTTTGCCGCAGGCTTAGCCTCGGCGGCGGCCTTTACCTCGGGAGCAGCCTCGACCTCGTTGGCCTTCTTGGCAGCGGCGGTCGTGCGCTTGCGCGTGGTCGATGCCTTGGCAGTAGTTGCCTTGGCAGCGGTGGTCTTGCTCGCAGCGGCCTTCGTGGTCGTAGCCTTCTTAGCCGTTGCCTTGCGGGTCGTCGTCTTTTTGGTGGCAGGCTTCGCAGCGGGCTTCACCTCAGGCTCGGGCTCGGGAGCAGCCTCGACCTTCACCTCAGGATCGGCCTTAACGGGCTTAGCTTCAGCCGGCTTCTCCTCGACCTTGGGCTCCTCAGCAGCAGCGGGCTCCTTAACGGGCGCCGCAGGCTCGGCCTCATCAGCAACCGGCTCCTCTACGGCCGTAGCAGCCTCCACAGCCGCCGGGCGCTCAATCTCCGGGTGCATAAAGAAGTACAGGTCCAGATACTTGTCGGCCGAGCGCGTCCAGCTAAAGTCCTGGCTCATGGCCTGCGTGACTAGCTGGTTCCATGCCTCACGGTTATCCCAGAACAGGCGTGCTGCGCGGAACACCGCGTCGCCCATCTCGTCGCCGTTAAAGTTGGTAAACGAGAAGCCCGTGCCCTCGCCGGTAAACTCGTTATACGGGATCACGGTGTCCTTCAGGCCACCGGTCTCGCGCACGATGGGCAGGGTGCCGTAGCGCATGGCGATGATCTGCGACAGGCCGCAGGGCTCAAACTTCGAAGGCATCAGGAACATGTCGGCGGCAGCATACATGCGCTGTGACAGCGCCGGATCGAACTCGATGCGTGCGGCCATGGTGCCGGGGTACTTGTCCTGGAAGTAGCGCAGGCCGTCCTCGTAATCGCGGTCGCCGGTGCCCAGCACCGCCACCTGCACGCCGCCGGAAAGGATGCGGTCGAGTGCGTACATGACCAGGTCCAAGCCTTTCTGGCGCGTCAGGCGCGTGACCATCACCATGAGCGGACGGTCGTCGCGAACCTCGAGCCCCAGCTCTTCCTGCAGCTTGGCCTTGCACACGGCCTTGCCGGAGCGGTCCTCCACGGTGTAGTTGGCGGCAATGCGCTTGTCGGTCGCCGGGTCAAAGCCCGCGACGTCGATGCCATTCAAAATGCCCTGCAGCGCGTACGAACGCTCGCGCAGCACGCCGTCCAGGCCCTCGCCAAACTCGGGCGTCTGGATCTCGTTGGCATAGGTGGGGCTCACCGTAGTGATGGCATCGGCATAGCGCAGGGCGCCCAGCATGTAGTTGATGCTACAGGCATCGCAACGCAGCTGCGAGGCAGCCGCCGGAATATGCGCCACACCCAGGATGTCCTCCATCACGGTGTCGCTAAACTGGCCCTGGAACGCCACGTTGTGGATTGAGAACACGGTCTTGACGCGGTCGTACAGCGGCAGGCCCTGGTAGAACTCGCGCAGGAACACGGGCGCCAGCGCCGTCTGCCAGTCGTTGCAGTGCAGGATGTCGCACTCAAAGCCGGCCGGCAGGTGCTGCAGGCTCTCGGTGATGGCCTTGGAGAAGAACGCAAAACGCTCCCCGTCGTCAAAGAAGCCGTACGGATAGTCGCGCGCAAAGTAGCGCTCGTTGTCGATGAACATATAGGTGACGCCGTCGTGCTCGAGCTTCTCGAGTCCGCAGTACTCGTTACGCCATCCCAGGCTCACGTAAAAGTCGGAGAAGTGCTCCATCTGCGCCTTGTACTCGTCCTTGATGGTGGCGTACTTTGGCACCATCACGATGACCTCGGCGCCGGCGCGCACAAGCGCCGCGGGCAGCGAGCCCGCTACGTCGCCCAGACCACCGGTCTTCACAAACGGCGCGCACTCGGCCGAGGCAAACACGATCTGCATCTTTTTGCTGGAATCAGCCATATTGTCTCCCATGTTGTTATTCGAGAATAGCCGCCTGGCGCGAACCGGGCGGCTATTCTACATGTTACGAGCGATGTTGCGGTGCCAAAGCTAGCTCGCGTTGGTGATATCAGAAGTTAACGGGGCCTTTCCCAGCACCAGTATGTTCTCGGGCGTGCCGCGAAGCTCGGTGTTGGTGGGAACCACGTTGTTCTTGTCCAGGATGGCGTTCTCAACGCGGGCGCCGCTCTTGATGACGCAGCTCTGGTTGATGATCGAGTTGGTCACCGAAGCGCCTTCCTCGACCACGACGCCGCGCGACAGGATCGAGTTGCGCACGGTGCCCTTGATGATGCAGCCGGCCGAGATGATCGAGTTGCACGCGTGGCTGCCGGTCGCATAGCGCGAAGGCGGCACGTCGTGGGCCTTGGTCAGGATCGGACGCTCGGGGTCAAAGAGCTGGTCGGCCACGGTCTGGTCGAGCAGGTCCATGCTGCGGCGATACAGCGACTTCTCGCTAAACACGCCCACGACCTCGCCCTTGTACTCGTAGCTGCACACGTCGATGTTGCCAAAGTCGCCCTGGAGTGCCTCGAGCAGGTCCAGATAGTCGGCGGCCTGGTAGTGGTCGATGATCTCGAGCAGCGTCTCGCGGTTGACGATGCAGCAGTCCATAGAGGCGTTGTCGCCATACACGACGCCGGCGCTCACGCCCGTCAGGCGGCCGTTCTCGTTAATTTCGAGTTTGGTCTCGTCATCGACGTTGCGTGTAGCCTTGCAGTACACCACGGTCATCTGGGCGCCGGAGTTCTCGTGCGCGTCGATGATGGTGTTGAGGTCCATGTTAAAGATGATGTTGGTGCCCATCATCACAACGTAGGGCTTGTCCGAGCGCTGGAACAGCGTCTTGTTGGAGATGATGTCGCGCAGCAGGAAGCGCATGCCGCCCTTGGTGGTGCCATACGCGTTGCCGGGCACCATGAACAGGCCGCCCTTCTTGCGGTCCAGGCCCCAGTCCTTGCCCGAGCCCACATGGTCGATCAGCGAGCGATAGTTGCCCGGCATGACGACACCGACGGTCTTAATGCCGGCATTCATCATGTTGGACAGCGGGAAGTCGATCAGGCGGTAGCGGCCCAAAAACGGGACGGACGCGATGGGGCGATCCTTGAGCAGCACGCTGCCGTAGGTCGAAGAGTAGTTAGCGGTGATATAACCGATGGCCTTGCGATTGATCATCGGATCATTCCCCCTTCCCGATAACGACGTCATTTCCAACGACGGCCGTATCCTTGGTGGTATCGACAGAGCCGAGCTTCACGCCCTCTTCGACCGTGGAGTTCTCGCCCAAAATAGCGCGGCAGATGTGCGCGCCGCTCTTAACGTGCGCACCCGGCAGCAGCACGGAGTCCTCGACCACGGCGCGCTCCTCGATGATGACATCAGTCGAAAGGATCGAGTGGCGAGCGGTGCCGTAGATCTTGCAGCCGTTGGAGACCAGGCAGTCGTCCAGGCGACCATCCGGACCAATGTAGTGCGGCGGACGCGTGGTGATGTTGGACATGATGGGGAAGTGCTTGTCGAACAGATCGAACTCGGGGTTGTTGCCCAGCAGGTCCATCGAGGTCTCGTGGAAGCTGGCGATGGTGCCGACGTCCTTCCAAAAGCCGTGAAACTCGTAGCTGTACAGGCGCTTGCCCTCGCCGAGCAGCTTGGGGATGATGTCCTTGCCAAAGTCGTGGCTCGAGCGCTGGTCCAGAGCGTCCTCCTCGAGCGCCTCGATCAGCACGTCGGCCGAGAAGATGTAGATGCCCATGGATGCGAGGTTCGAATCGGGCTTATCGGGCTTCTCGGTGAACTTGGTGATGCGGCCGTCCTCGGGGTCGGTGGTCAGGATGCCAAAGCGGCTGGCCTCCTCCCACGGCACGGGCATAACGCTCACCGTGAGGTCGGCGTTGTTCTCAATGTGCGTCTTGAGCATCTTGCGGTAGTCCATGCGATACAGGTGATCGCCCGAAAGAATCAGGACGTACTTGGGGTCGTTGGCCTTGATGTAGTCGAGGTTCTGCGTAATGGCGTCGGCCGTGCCCGCATACCAGGCGCCGCCGGTCTGCGTCTCGTACGGCGGCAGGATTGACACGCCACCGTCGCGGCTGTCCAGATCCCACGCCTCGCCGGAGCCCACGTAGGCATGCAGCAGGTAGGGGCGATACTGCGTCAGAACACCCACCGTGTCGATGCCCGAGTTGGAGCAGTTGGAGAGCGAAAAGTCGATAATGCGGAACTTACCACCAAAGCTAACCGCCGGCTTGGCGATCTTTTGGGTGAGTGCCCCCAATCGGCTGCCCTGTCCTCCTGCGAGGAGCATCGCGATGCATTCTTTCTTACTCATCGATTTCTCCTTCTGTCATCGATGTTTCTAACCCATTAGCGGTGGGCACGGCGCCTGGTCGCGCCCACCGAATAATGCCGTGCTGGCATAGGGGAGCTCGTGGCCTTTACGCGTGCCAGATCTCGTCGCGGTACTCGCGAATGGTGCGGTCGCTCGAGAACCAGCCCGAGGAGGCGGTGTTGAGCAGTGCCTTGCGGTTCCAAGTCTCCTGGTCGCCGTAGCTGTTCGTGAGCTTTTCCCATGCATCCACGTAGCTGCGGAAGTCTGCCATAACCAGGTCGGGGTCGTTGTTGTTCATGAGCTCGTTGTAGATGCTCTCGAAGTTGCCCGAAAGACCCGCAAAGGTGTTGTCTTTGAGCTCGTCCATCACGCAGCCCAGGCGCTCACGGTCGCCGTTGAGGGTATCCCACGCAAAGTAGCTGTTGGATGCCCAGAGCTGCTCGACCTCGGGGGCGGTCAGGCCAAAGATGGCCTCGTTCTCGCGGCCGGCCAGGTCGGCGATCTCGATGTTAGCGCCGTCGAGGGTACCCAGCGTAATGGCGCCGTTCATCATGAGCTTCATGTTGGACGTGCCCGAGGCCTCCTTGCCGGCCGTGGAGATCTGCTCCGAGATCTCGGCAGCAGGGTAGATGAGCTGGGCGTTGCTCACGCGGAAGTTGGGGATAAAGCAGACCTTCATGACCTCGTTGACGCGCGGGTCGTTGTTGATGACCTCAGCCACCGAGTTGATCAGGCGGATGGTCTCCTTGGCAAAGGTGTAGCTCGAGGCAGCCTTGCCGCTAAAGATGAAGGTCGTCGGCGTCACGTGGAAGTTGGGATCGGCGATGCGACGGTTGTAGATGTCCATCACCTTCATGATGTTCATGAGCTGGCGCTTGTAGGCGTGGAAGCGCTTTACCTGAACATCGAAGACGGTATTGGGGTCGATGACCAGACCGGTCTCGGCCTTAACGTAGGCAGCCAGACGCTCCTTGTTGGCGCGCTTGGAGGCGCCTACGGCCTTCAGGAACTCGGTGTCGTCCTTAAACTCCTTGAGCTTCTCCAGCTCAAAGGCGTCCTTCAGCCAGCCATCGCCAATGGCCTCGGTCACGAGCTTGGCGTAGGTGGGGTTGGCCTCGGCAAAGAAGCGGCGGTGCGAGATGCCGTTGGTCTTGTTGTTGAACTTCTCGGGCGTAAGGGCATAGAAGTCCTTGAGCACGATGTTCTTGATGATGTCGGAGTGGATCTTGGCCACACCGTTGACGCTGTGGCTGCAGATCACGGACAGGTTGGCCATGCGAATCTCGCCGTCCCACAGAATGGCGGTCTGGCGCAGACGCTCCTGCCAGCCCTCCTGCGTAGTGTCGAACGACTCGTGCCAACGACGGCTGATCTCGTCGATGATCTGGTACACGCGGGGGAGGAGCTTGGAGAACGTGCCGATGGGCCACTTCTCCAGAGCCTCGGGAAGGATAGTATGGTTGGTGTAGCTCACGACCTGCGTCACGATATTCCAGGCGTCGTCCCACTCGAGCTTCTTTTCGTCGATGAGGATGCGCATGAGCTCGGGGCCGCACATGGCGGGGTGCGTGTCGTTGGTGTGGATGGCCACAAACTGCGGCAGCAGCTCCCAGTTCTCGCCGTGCTCCTTCTCAAAGGTGTCGAGCAGGCTGTAGATGCCGGCCGAGACAAACAGGTACTCCTGCTTCAGGCGCAGCAGTCGACCGTGCTCGCCGGCGTCGTTGGGGTAGAGGATGGCGCTGATGGCCTCGGCCTCGGCGCGCTCGGCGTCGGCCAGGGCGTAGTCGCCGCGGTTGAAGGCCTCAAGGTCAAAGTGCTCCTCGACCGGCTCGGCGGCCCAGACGCGCAGCTTGTTGACGGTCTCGCCGGCATAGCCCACAACGGGGATGTCGTAGGGGACGGCCAGGATGTCCTGCGTGTCCACCGTGCGGTAGAACGTGCGGCCGTTCTCCTCATAGCCCTCAACGTGGCCACCAAACTTAATGGTCACGGCCTTGTCCTGACGACGGACCTCCCAGGGATAGCCGTGGGTGAGCCACTCGTCGGTGGCCTCTACCTGGCTGCCGTTGACGATCTCCTGCTTAAAGAGGCCGTAGCGGTAGCGCATACCGTTGCCGTAGCCGGCAATGCCCTCGGCTGCCATGGAATCCAGGAAGCATGCGGCCAGACGGCCCAGGCCACCGTTGCCCAGCGCCGGATCGGGCTCCTGGTTCTCGATGACGGACAGGTCAAAGCCCATGTCGTCGAGTGCCTCGGCGACCATGTCGCGCACGCCAAAGTTGAGCAGGTAGTTGTCGAGCAGGCGGCCGATCAAAAACTCGATCGAGAAGTAGTACACACGCTTCTTGCCCTCGGCGGTAACACGGGCGTCACTCTTGGTGGCAACGGTGCGGGCTTTCTCGGCCACGAGCTTGGCCAGGGCGTTAAAGCGGTCCAGGTCGCTGGCGGCCTCGACGCTCTTGCCGCTGATGCTCATGACGGCATCGCGATAGAGCTCGGTAAACTCCCGCTTGTTGTCGAAGATCTTATTCATACGTTCCTTTCCCCCGGGGATGTTTCTCCCGGAACGGCTATGACTTGTATCCTACGCCCCCGCGGGGCGGGTAATTACAGCTGTAACGGCTTTGTTACGCTTTCTTGGCAGAAGCCTTAGCTGCAGCTGCCTTGGCCTTGGGAGCAGCCTTTTTGGTGGCTGCCTTTTTGGTGGCTGCCTTTTTGGCCGTGGTGGACTTTGCCGAAGCCTTGGCGGCAGACTTGGCAGTCTTTGCCTTGGCCGGAGCCTTCTTGGCAGCCGCGGTCTTGGGTTTCACCGAGGACGTGCGCTTACGCGTCGCCTTCTTGGGGGCCTCGACCACCGGCGGCTTATAGCTGCTGGGACCACGGCGCTTAAGCACCACGCCAGCCAGGCCGGGTACCTTAATCTCGATGGAGTCCATCTGCCCGTTCCAGGGATAGGGCTCGCTCGAGCAGGTATAGGGCTCCTCGCCAGCATAGCCGCTGCCACCAAACTCGGGACGGTCGGAATCGAAGATGACCTCCCAGTCACCCTCGCGCGGCACGCCCACGCGGAAGCTTTCGTAGCTCGCAGGGTCAAAGTTGATCAGGATCACCAGGTCGTCATCGACGTCCTCGCCCTGGCGCACAAAGCTCACGATGGACTGTTTGGAGTTATCCGCGTCGATCCAGGTAAAGCCGTCGTCGGTGTAGCCGCGCTCGTACAGGGCGGGCTCGGCGGTGTACAGGTGGTTGAGCGCCTTGATAAACGCCTGATGATGACGGTGGGTCTCGTACTCCTCGGTCAGGAACCACTGGATGGACTCGTAGTAGCGCCACTCAATAAACTGGCCGATCTCGTTGCCCATAAAGTTGAGCTTGGCACCGGGATGCGTCATCTGGTAGAAGGCCAGCGTGCGCAGGCCGGCAAACTGGCGCCACCAGTCGCCCGGCATTCGGCCGATGAGCGAACACTTGCCGTGTACGACCTCGTCGTGGCTGAGCGGGCAGATGAAGTTCTCGGTAAAGGCGTACATAATGGAGAACGTGAGCAGGCCGTGGTTGCCGGGACGCCACGGAAAATCGGTCTGCATGTAGTGCAGGGTGTCGTTCATCCAGCCCATGTCCCACTTGTAGTGGAAGCCCAGGCCGCCGTCCTGCGGCGGATAGGTCACGAGCGGCCACGCGGTGGACTCCTCGGCCATCATCATCACGTCGGGGTAGTGTGCCTCAACGGCGCAGTTGACCTGACGGATAAATGCGCTAGCGTCCAGGTCCTCCTCGGTACCGTACTTGTTGAACTTCTTTTGGCCGGGATCGTCAATGCCAAAGTTGAGGTACAGCATGCTGGACACGCCGTCCATGCGAATGCCGTCCACGTGGAAGTTCTCGAGCCAGTACAGCACGTTGGATACCAGGAAGGAGCGGACCTCGCCGCGGGCGAAGTCAAACTTGTGCGTGCCCCAGTTGGGGTGAATCTCGTGCTCAAACAGCATGTGGCCGTTAAAGGTGGCAAGGCCGTGGGAGTCGGCGCAAAAACCGCCGGGCACCCAGTCCATGATCACGCCGATGCCCGCCTCGTGGCACGCATCGATAAAGTGCATGAGCTGCTGCGGGTTGCCGTAGCGCGACGTGGCGGCATAGTAGCCGGTCGTCTGGTAGCCCCAGGAGCCATCAAAGGGATGCTCCATAAGCGGCATGACCTCGATATGCGTGTAACCCATGTCGCGCACGTAGTCCACGAGCTCCACCGACAGGTCGTCGTAGGTGTAGAACTCGCCGCGCTGCGCGGGGAAGGGATCCATGGGGCCGGGGTAGTTGCCGTACTCGTCCGGCTCGCCCTGCGGTGCGTCGCCATGGCGCTTCCACGAGCCAATATGCACCTCGTAGATGTTAAGGGGCTGCGACATGTGGTTGTGGCCGGCGCGGCGCTTGAGCCACGCGGCATCGTTCCACTGGTAGCCATCGAGGGTCCACAGCACGCTCGCGGTACCCGGAGGGCACTCGGCCTTAAAGGCATACGGATCGGCCTTGTAGAGCTTCTCGCCCTCGTTGGTCTCGATGTGATATTTATAGAGCTGGCCCTGCTCGGCGCCAGGAATAAAGCCTTCCCAAATAGCGCTCGTATGAACGGGCACCAGTGGGTTGGCTTCCTCATCCCAATTGTTGAATTCACCGATAACGTGGACACTCTTTACGTCGGGCGCCCAAACGCAAAAGCGCCAGCCGCGCGTGCGCTGCTGCGTGTCGGGATGCGCGCCCATCTTTTCCCAGCTGCGCTCCCACATTCCAATGCCAAACAGATAGACATCGTCCTTGGAGAGCTCCGGTGCGTGCGGGGCGGCTTTGCGGGTTGCGGGCTTTTTAGCCGTTGGCTTTAGCTTTGTATCGCTCACGTTTGATCCCATCATGACGCGGCAGCGTGTTGCCTTGGTGACTAGATGCGAAAGGTCCAAGGCTGCACGAATCGAAGGGACGGCGAAGTTTCTGTGATTCGTTCCACCTCGCGTGCTCGGTGGAACTTTCGGCAGAAACTACGATAACACCTGTGCGTTAGTTTTATGGACGAAAGCGGATTTGCAGGGGCGTTTAATCGGTAAGCGACATGTTTATACCACTGGCAGAATTGCCGTGGTAAAACTCTTGACAGTTTTACCAATTAGGGTTTCAAAATTGTTAGTCAGACGTTTGGTAAAACGTTTTTAGCAGGTTGTTTACCATTTGACATCGAAAGGTTCGTATATGTCCCATAACGCCGCTCCCAAGGTTGCTTTTATTTTCGATTGCGATGGCACGCTGGTTAATAGCACCCCCGTTTGGGCCTATGCCCAGCCCGAATTATTGCACCGCCACGGAGTTGACGTGACAGTCGACGATTTTGCCCAGTTTGAGCATTTGTCGCTGGAGGATGAGTGCCAGGCCTACCACGACACCTGGGGCATTGGCGCGAATGGCGAAGAGCTGTACCGCGAGCTGAGCGAGATTTTGATTGATGGGTACTCCAAGGTGCCGCCGCGCGAGGGACTCCTGCAATTTTTGGAGCAGGCGAAGGCGGCGGGCATTGCCATGTGCGTAGCCACGTCCACGCCGGCCGAGCTGGTGCAGTCTGCGCTCGCTGGTGCCGGGCTCGACGCTTACATGGAGTTTGTTACCACGACGGGTGAGGCAGGACGCTCCAAGCAGTTCCCCGATGTGTACGAGCTGGCGCTGCGCCGCCTGGAGGAGCGCCATGGGCACAAGTTTGATCGGGCTTGGGTGTTTGAGGACGCCGTCTTTGGCCTAAAGAGCTCTGGATCCGCCGGCTTTAAGCGCGTGGGTATTTATGATCCGCACGGCCGCATGAAGCGCGACGACGTGCACGCCAACTGCGATATCTTTATCGACAGCTACGAGGAGCTTGACCTGGCCCGCGTGCTTTCTTTTGAGGGATAGGCGAGGGCCGTGGCTTGCAAGGTATTAGTGGTCTGCGGCTCGCCCGTGGTGGCGAGCGCGGATCTGTTGCGTAGGCTAGCGGGGAAGTGCCACCACGTTATCGCCGTGGACCGCGGGCTCGACGCACTGCTGGGCGCGGGACTGGGCTGCGATGTATATGTAGGGGACGCCGACACGGTGAGTGATGCGGGTCGTGCGTTGGTCGAAGCCGCCATCGACTTTGAAGTTGAGCGCCACGACCCGTACAAGGACTATACCGATCTAGCGCTGGCGCTCAATTTCGTCCGCCGTCGCTGGCCGGGTGCCGAAGTGGTTGCGACCTGCGCCACTGGCGGCCGTCCTGATATGGCGCTATCCGTACTGGGGCTGCTCGCGGGTTACGAGGATGCCTCAGTCTGGATTGCCGAGGACAAGGTGGTCGCTCGCATCCTCCACGCGGGCGAATTGTGGACTATCGAGGGCTCCGAAGGCAAGACATTCTCCATAATCGCAATCGCCCCCAACACCGAGGTAAGCGAACACGGACTAGAGTGGGAACTAGATCACGCCCCGCTGGGTTTGTTGGCCGACACGGGCATCAGCAACGTCGTCAGGGGTACGGCCAAGATCCAAGTCCATACCGGCACCGCCATCGCTTACCTCTACAAGTGAGGTCTATCGCATCAGGGTTTTATCGGGACGGTGGATAGAAATAAGCGCTCGAAGAGTGATTATTTCTGCCCCGTCCCAGGAAAACCCGTAAGGGGGTGCGGACAGAAAGTTGGACCGTGAAGCGGTCCGGACTGGAGGTTCGCATG
>CAJMHW010000028.1 GCA_905213325.1 Collinsella aerofaciens | reverse complement strand
GATTAATGGATGGAAACGGGTGTTCTATCGGGACACACATTTTGTCCTATAAGCCGCACTTTACGCTATCAAAGTGCTTGCTGCAAAAACGTTACTGGAGGGCATCTATGGCACCAGCACTGTCCGATCTTCAACCGCAATCAGCGCCCAAGGCCACCGCGGCGGCGCAGACCGCTATCGGTGACGGTCTTGTTGCAGAAGCTCAGGCTTTTGCAGACGAGCTCGCTGCGTGGCGACACGATTTACATCAGATGCCCGAGCTGGGTAATAGCCTCCCGCAGACCTCTACGTATATCCAAGCGCGCCTGACCGAGATGGACATCCCATTTGCTACGCTCGTCGATGGTTCCTGCGTTGTGGGCCTTGTCGGCGCCGGTGCCGCCGCGGCCCAAGGCAATGGCATCTGCACGAATGAGCAGGCCGGTACGGTCATCATGCTGCGTGGCGACATGGACGCCCTGCCCGTTGCCGAGGAATCCGGCGAGTCCTTTGCATCCACCAACGGCTGCATGCACGCTTGCGGTCACGATATGCACGCGACGGCGCTGCTTGGTGCGGCTCGTATGCTCAAAGCGCGCGAGGCAGAGCTTGTTGATGCCAACGCTACGGTCAAGTTGCTGTTCCAGCCGGGCGAGGAAACCTTTGAGGGTGCCCGCGCCGCCATCGCCGACGGTCTGCTGCAGAACCCGCGTCCTCAGGTCGCCTTTGCCATGCATGTCAATAGCCAGTCGCCGCTCGGCCTGGTGCTCTACGGCAGCCCGGCGCTCTCGGGCGTGTACGGTTTTCGTATCACGCTTCAGGGCAAGGGCGGCCATGGCTCGAGCCCCGAGATTTGCATCGACCCCATCACGGCCGGCGTGCATGTGCATCTGGCGCTCCAGGAGCTTATCGCTCGCGAAGTGCCGGCGGCCAAGGAGGTCGCACTGACCGTGGGTAAGTTTGCCGGTGGCCAAGCGGCCAACGTCATCCCAGATACCTGCGTGCTCGAAGGCACGCTGCGCGGCTTTGACGTCGAGCTCATGGAGCACCTAAAGACCCGCATCGCGGAGGTCGTTAACGGCGTTGCTACGACCTATCGTACGCCGGCGACCATCGAGACGCTTTCGGATGTTCCGCCGCTTGTACTCGACAGCGATATGACTCAGGCGTCGCTTGGCTACGTGGGCGCAGTGCTGCCCAAGACGGCTTTCTTGCCGCTTTTCCATGCCATGGCGAGTGAGGACTTCGCGCTTATCTCGAGCAAGATCCCAAGTGCGTACTTTACCGTGGGCGCGGCCGTAACCGACACGGACGAACACTTTGCCCAGCACCATCCCAAGGCACGTTTTAACGATGCCGAGCTGCCGCTCGGTGCCGCGGCCTATACCGCCGTCGCTTTGGGCTATATCGCCGACCACCGGTAGCACCCAACCTTGCCTTTCAAGCCTGCGGGCATGGCCGTAAGGCCTATGCCCTTGTCTTTCAAGGCAATCTTGGGCACTACCGGCGCCCGGCGCAGGCTATTCGTTTGTCTAAAAGGAGCAGTATGCCCCAGCAGCGTAAGTTCTTCCCCGGCTGGCTCGTGGTGGCCTCCGGCTTCGTGATCATGGCCACGTGTTACACGATTTTCGTCAACTGCATGAGCCTGTTCCAGCCGCTGATCGTCAGCAACCTGGGTATTTCCCTTGCGCAGTACAACGTCTCCAATGCCATCTCCACCGTGGTGAGTGTCGTGGGTTCGCTCGTTATCGGTCATGTTGCCGATAAGGTGAGTGGCCGCGTATTGGGCTCGCTTACCGTTATCGCTACCTCGGCGGTGCTTGCCGGCATGAGCTTTGTCGGTGAGCTGTGGCAGGTCTACGTGCTCTTTGCCGTTTCGGGCTGCTTCGCTGTGGCCTCGACCCGTCTGCTCATTAGCCTTGTGACCGCCAACTGGTTTACCGCTAAACGCGGCCTTGCCATTTCCATCGCACTTTCGGGCTCGGGCTTTGGCGGAGCCATTCTCTCGCCGATCGTGAGCTCTCTTATCGTGAGTGTGGGCTGGCGCTCTGCGTTCCTGGTACTCGCTGCCGTCTGCATGGTGGCGGCACTGCCCATCACGGCTTACTCCTTCCGCACCAAGCCTTCCGAGATCGGCCTTAAGCCGCTCGGCGAGAACCCGGGCGATCCGTCCGTCTCGACGGCTGGCGATAAGGACGAGCACACGGCGCCCGAGGTTAGCGTCGGCTGGTCTCGTATCAAGAAGAGCCCGGCGTTTTGGCTGCTCGTCGTCGCCTTCCTCTTTATGGGTCTCGTTAACGGCGCCATCTTGCCCAACCAGGTCACCAACATGACGAGTGTTACCGTCAACGGCGCCAAGATCGTCACGGGCGGCCACGATCCCATGTGGGCAGGTACCGTGCTTTCGGCCTACATGGTCACCGTCGTTATCGCCAAGATTTCGCTCGGTGCGATCTATGACCGCTTTGGTCTGCGCTTTGGCAATATCCTTGGCTCCATTGCGTGCATTATCGCCTGCGTCGCCCTGTGCTTCCCCGCGACCGATCTTGGTCCCATCGTGGCTGCCGTGAGCTTTGGTATCGGAACGTGCATGGGCACCATCACGCCTACCATCGCCGCGTCCGAGCAGTTTGGCATGGCCGACCTCGGTAAGGTCACGGGCACCATTACCTCGCTCGAGATGGTCGGCGGCACCGTGGGCGCCATTGTCTCGGGCGTGCTGTTCGATGCCACGGGCTCCTTTGCGAGCACCTGGATCGTGTGCCTGGCGTGCTCCGTGGTCATGCTCGTGTTCCTGCTGGCATCCGAGCCCATCGCCGCCAAGCTGCGCGCGAGCGTGGCGGGGGAGTAGGTAGGCCAAAGCGCATCGCCGCTTGTCCGCTTCGTCCGCGGCGGCGCGTCTGGCCGAACGAGTCCCCATACCCTCGTTCGGTCAGACGCGCCGCCGCTGTTTGCGTTTGTGCCGTATAATGACCGTTACCTATGACGCGATACAAAAGAAAGGTGTTTGCCCATGCAGGCACAGAAGGCGGAGGGAACCCGCGACCTTATCGGCGCCGAGATGCGCGCCTGGCAAAAGATGCAGCAGATTGCGGCCGGCGTGTTCGAGCCGTTTGGTTTTAAACCCATCGAGACGCCCGCGATCGAGCAGGTAGATGTGTTTGTCCACGGCATCGGCCAGTCGACCGACGTCGTGCGCAAGGAAATGTTCCGCGTGTTCAGCGGTGCCAACCTGGAGCGCGTCTTTACCGAGGGCACCGACACCAAGCTCAAGCCCAAGCAGCGCTTGGCGCTTCGCCCCGAGGGCACGGCCGGTGTGGTGCGCGCCGTCGTGGAGAACAACCTGGTGCCTCAGGGCTCCACTCCGTTTAAGGCCTACTATGCCGAGGCCATGTTCCGCGGCGAGCGTCCCCAGAAGGGCCGTCTGCGCCAGTTCCACCAGGTAGGCATCGAGTGGCTCGGCGCTCCCGATCCGGCGGCAGACGCCGAGTGCATCATCATGCTCATGGAGTTCTACAAGCGCCTGGGCTTCGACCTTTCCAAGCTCCGTTTGCTTATTAACTCGATGGGCGATGCGCAGTGCCGTCCGGCATACCGCGAGCAGGTCAAGCAGTTTATCCTCGATCACGCCGACGAGATGTGCGATGAGTGCCGCGAGCGCGCCGAGCTCAACCCGCTGCGCGCCTTCGACTGCAAGAACGACCATTGCCGTGAGATCATGGCCGACGCCCCGCTGATGGGCGACAACCTGTGCGACGAGTGCCGCGAGCACTACGAGCAGGTCAAGCGCTATTTGGATGCGGCGGGTATCGAGTATGTCGAGGATCCCACCTTAGTGCGCGGCCTGGACTACTACACCCGTACTGTCTTTGAGGTCGAGGCTCCCGGCGCCGGTGTCGGCTCCATCGGTGGTGGCGGTCGCTACGATGGCCTCGTCGAGCTCGAGGGCGGCAAGCCCACGGCAGGCGTCGGCTTCGCCGTCGGTTTTGAGCGCGCCCTGCTGGCCCTGCAGGCCTTTGGCAGCGACCTGGGTGCCGAGGAGGTCCCGTGCGTCTACGTCGCCAATGCCGGCAAGGAGCTGCGTCAGAACGTCTTTACCATTACGCAGCAGCTTCGCGCCGCAGGGATTGTGACCGAGGCCGACTATCAGGGCCGTTCGCTCAAGGCCCAGTTTAAACAGGCCGATAAGGTAGGCGCCAAGCTCATCCTGGTCCTGGGCGGCGACGAGCTTGCCGCCGGCAAGGTCAAGGTGCGCGACATGCAGAGCCATGACGAGGTTCTCGTCGATCTGGACAACGTCGTCGAGGCGGTTCGCGAGCGCCTGTAGCGCATCTTTTTGAGCTTCGGGCCTGCTAACGTGCCCTGCTCATGGAGAGCGATTGTTACGGGGGTGTTTCGCTTTTATGCGGAATGCCCCCGTTTACGTATGCCGCCCACCGAGAAATACGACCATTTAGGGCAAAAACCTTTGCAATGCAGAAAATACTTTTGTGTGGTAAAGCGCAATCAGTGTCGAAAGTATTTCTCAAGCGCCTATAATGAATACCGCATGTTACGTGCATAGAAGGAGGAATGGGAGGAAACGTGGCTGAGAACCTAAGCAACCAGTCTGTACCCGAAGCCGCGGCGCGCGTCGCTGCCGTGGTCAACCGCCTCGTTAACCGAATCGGCTCGAATGCCGAGTCCAGGGAGCGTCTCGCCGAGATCGAGATCCCCGAGGAGCTGCGCGACAATCTGGCGCTGTTCTTGCGCCTGGAGCGCCGTGTGCTTAGCGAGTATGATCCCGAGATCGCGGACCTGTTCGACAAGATTTTGACAGCCGAGATTGTGGTCAATGCCGGCAACCCCGGTACCTGCGCTGCCGACGAAGCCGTCGACGAGCAGGGCGTGCCCACCGCCGACGAGCCCACTGCCGTGGCATTTCGTGAGGTCGTCGATTTGATCGACAGCCTGCCGCTCGATAAGCAGCAGGTCATCGTTCGCGCCTTTACGAGCTTTTTCCATCTGGCAAACCTGTCGGAGGAGAACTACCGTGTGGCGCAGCTGCGCGAGCGCGAGGCCGGTGCGTCGACCGATACCGAGGTCGATCCTGCCAACGAGCTTACCGTTGCCTATCACCAGCTGGTGAATGAGCTGGGTGTCGAGGGTGCCAACGAGCTGCTCGACAAGCTCGAGTTCCACCCTGTCTTTACCGCACATCCCACCGAGGCCCGTCGTAAGGCCGTCGAGGGCAAGATTCGCCGTATCTCCAACCTGCTGGAGGAGCGTCCGCGTCTGGGCGGCTCCGACCTGGTGGAGAACGAGCGCCATATGCTGCAGGAGATCGACGCCCTGGTGCGTACGAGTCCCATCGCGCTCAAGAAGCCCACGCCGGTCGAGGAAGCCGATACCATCATCGACATCTTCGATAACACGCTGTTCGACGTTATCCCCGTTATCTATCGTCGTTTTGACGATTGGGTGCTGGGCGACAAGGCCGGTACTGTGCCGCCGCTGTGCCCGGCGTTCTTCCATCCCGGCAGCTGGATCGGTTCCGACCGCGACGGTAACCCCAACGTCACCGCCAAGGTGAGCCGTGAGGTCGCCGCCAAGTACTTTACGCACATGGTGCTCAAGCTCGAGGACAAGTGCCGCCACATCGGCCGCAACCTCACGCTCGAGGCTACCTACAGCAAGCCGTCGGCCGAGCTCATTAACCTGTGGAACCATCAGGTCGAGATGAGCCCTCGTTACACGGCCCGCGCCGAGCTGATCTCCGAGCACGAGCCGCATCGCGCCGTCATGCTCGTCATGGCCGACCGCCTGAACGCCACCGTCCGTCGTATCACCGACACCATGTACCACAGCGCCGACGAGTTCCTGGATGACCTGCGCGTCGTCCAGCGTTCGCTGGCCGCCTGCGGTGCCGTCCGTGCTGCCTACGGCCCGGTCCAAACCATCATCTGGCAGGTCGAGTCCTTCGGCTTCCATATGGTCGAGATGGAGTTCCGTCAGCACTCCGTGGTGCATGCCCGCGCCCTTAAGGATATCCACGAGAACGGTATCCATGGCGACCTGCAGCCCATGACGCGCGAGGTCATCGATACCTTCCGCGCTATCGGCTCCATCCAAAAGCGCTACGGCAAGAAGATGGCGCACCGCTACATCATCTCGTTTACCAAGAGCGCTCAGCATGTGGCCGACGTCTTTGAGCTGGCGCACCTGTCCTTTGCACACGAGGAGGATGTCCCCGAGCTCGACGTGATCCCGTTGTTCGAGCAGCTCGAGGACCTCGAGGGCTGCGTCGACGTGCTCGATCAGATGCTTACGCTGCCCGTGGTGCAAAAGCGCCTTGCCCAGACCAACCGCCGCATGGAGGTCATGCTGGGCTATTCCGACTCTTCCAAGGATGCCGGTCCTACCACGGCCATGCTCGCGCTGCACTCCGCGCAGGAGCGCATCGCCAAGTGGGCAGAGAAGAACGATATCGACCTGGTGCTCATGCACGGTCGCGGCGGTGCCGTGGGCCGTGGCGGCGGCCCGGCCAACAAGGCCGTGCTGGCGCAGCCCAAGGGTTCGGTCAACTGCTTCTTTAAGCTTACCGAGCAGGGCGAAGTCATCTTTGCCCGTTACGGCAACCGCACGCTGGCTCAGCGCCATGTTGAGTCCGTTGCCGCCGCAACGCTTTTGCAGTCGGCCCCGAGTGTCGAGAAGACCAACACCGAGACCACGCAGAAGTTCTGGGATATGGCCGAGAAGCTCAACACTGCAAGCCACGAACGCTATCTGGACCTGCTGAACACCGAGGACTTTACACCGTGGTTCTCGACCGTGACGCCGCTGACCGAGGTCGGTCTGCTGCCGATCGGCTCGCGTCCCGCCAAGCGCGGTCTGGGCGCCAAGTCGCTCGATGACCTGCGTACCATCCCGTGGATCTTCAGCTGGAGCCAGGCGCGCATTAACCTGGCCGCTTGGTACGGTCTGGGCACCGCCTGCGAGCAGCTTGGCGATCTTGACCAGCTCAAGGCTGCCTACCAGGAGTGGCCGTTCTTCCGCACCTTTATCGACAACATCGAGATGTCGATTGCTAAGACCGATCAGCGCATCGCCAAGATGTATCTGCATCTGGGCGACCGCGATGATCTGTCCAAGAAGGTCTTTACCGAGATGCAGCTCACCCGTAAGTGGGTCCTTGCCATCGTCGGTGATGAGTGGCCGCTGCAGCGTCGTCGCGTGCTCGGCTGCGCCGTTCGCGTGCGTAACCCCTACGTCGACGCTCTGTCCATCGCCCAGGTCCGCGCCCTTCGCGAGGTGCGCATGAATCAGGACGAGATGGCCGAGGAGAAGAAGGCCGAGTACATGAGCCTGATTCTTTCGACTGTGACCGGCGTCTCGGCAGGATTGCAGAACACGGGGTAATCGATAGCCCTGTGGCTCTCACCGGGACCCGATGGGTTTCCCTCTGAATGCGTCCTCGCACTTGAAGCCCCCCTATCCTGCTCCTTCGGAGCTGTGGATAGGGGGGGGCTTCGTGCTGCGGAATGCATTCAGAGGGAAACCCATCGGGCCCCTTCGTCCTCGGTCTTCTGGGATTAAAGCTGAAGGGAATAAGGCGCGCTTCGCGCATAGCGTGGAGTGCGGCGAGGGCTTCTTGCGTCCTGCGGAGTGTGCCTAAAAGTAAACTAATGGCGGGCCCTGCGATGTTCGGTCTTCGGCGGATTACTGGCTGGGAAAAGCTGGCGCGCTTCGCGCGTTTTGGATGGGGTCTATCCCGGTGGCGCATTTGGCGCTTCTCGCCTTACGACTGTAGCGGCCGCGGTTCCCTTTGGGATCGCGGCCGTTTTGTTGTGGGTCAAATATGAACGTTGTGTTAATGAGTCGGTGGACGGTGGTGTTTTTCGGTGAGCGGCGTATCCTTCCAACGGTTTATCTAGTGTGTCAGTTGAAAAGGAAGAGGGCGCTCGTCATTGTTTGAATGTGAACTGCCGTTTGACCACAAGACGTTGCATCTGGAGCTCGAGGATAAGAACTTCGCGGGTGTGATGGAAGGTCATCAAAACGAGTTTAAGACCACGAAATCGCAGGAAGAGCTGGTAGAGGAGTCGCTTGCCAACCCTTATGGTTCGCCGTCGCTCGAGGAGCTTTGTGCTGGCAAGAAGGATATTGTCATTATTAGCTCCGATCATACGCGTCCCGTTCCCTCGCGTGTGACGATGCCTATTCTGCTGCATCACATCCATTCTGCTGCGCCCGAGGCTCGCGTGCGCATTTTGGTTGCTACGGGTATGCATCGTCCGTCGACGCATGAGGAACTCGTCAACAAGTACGGCGAGGAGATCGTTGCCAACGAGGAAATCGTTATGCACGTCGCGACTGACGACAGCATGATGAAAAAGATCGGCACCCTGCCTTCTGGTGGCGAGTGCATCATCAACAAGATTGCCGCCGATTGCGATCTGCTGCTTGCCGAGGGCTTTATTGAGCCGCACTTCTTTGCCGGTTTCTCTGGTAGCCGCAAGTCCGTCCTGCCTGGCATCGCCAGCTACAAGACCATCATGTACAACCACAACGGTCAGTTTGTGAATGATTCCCACTCGCGTGCCGGCAACCTGTGCCACAACCACGTGAGCGAGGACATGTTTGCTGCCGCCGAGATGGCTCACCTTGCCTTTGTGCTTAACGTGGTGCTCAACGGCAAGCACGAGGTCATCGGCTCCTTTGCCGGCGATATCCACAAGGCGCACGAGGCTGGCTGCGAGTTCGTGAAGAGCCTTGCCGGCGTTGAGCCCGTCGAGTGCGAGATTGCCATCACCACCAACGGCGGCTACCCGCTCGACCAGAACATCTACCAGGCCGTGAAGGGCATGTGCTCTGCCGAGGCCACGCTTCCCGAGGGCGGCGTGATCATCGACGTCGCCGGCTGTGCCGACGGTCACGGTGGCGAGGGCTTCTATCACAACATCGCCGACAATGATCCGGCAGAGTTTGAGCGCGCCTGCATCGACCGTCCTAAGGACGAGACCCTGCCCGACCAGTGGACGAGCCAGATCTTTGCCCGCATCCTGGCGCATCACCCTGTGATCATGGTTACCGACCTGTGCGATCACCAGATGATCAAGGATATGCACATGACGCCGGTTAACACTCTCGATGAGGCGCTCAAGCTCGCCTTTGAGATGAAGGGTGCCGATGCCAAGGTGGCCGTCATTCCCGATGGCCTGGGCGTTGTCGTCGCACAGCACTAGTACGCGGCCTAAACGAATCGTTTATAACCGACAAGAAAGATAAGGTTTTATGCTTACCAAACTCCTCTGCGAATTCGGCGCAACGGCCCTCATGATCATCTCTGGCGTGGGCGTGCACTGCGATACCGTGCTTAAGGGCACCAAGTATCAGGGCTCCGGCCACATGTTTGCAATCACCACCTGGTCTTTTGGCATCTCGGTCGCCCTGTTTATCTTTGGCGGCGCCGTGTGCATGAACCCCGCCATGGTGCTTGCCCAGTGCATCGTGGGCCTGGTGCCGTGGAGCAGCTGCATCCCCTTCATGATTGCCGATATGCTCGGCGGCTTTGCGGGTGCCGTGATCGCGTGGCTTATGTATGCCGATGAGTTCAAGGCTTCCGATGGTGTCGTCGATCCCATTGCCCAGCGCAATATCTTCTCGACCAACCCCACCACCGAGGGCACGAACTATGCTCGCAACTTCTTCTGCGAGGCTATCTGCACCTTCGTGTTCATCAGTGCCATCCTTGCTGCTGCTAGCCGTGCCGGCGAGAACGTTTTGATGCTCGCTATCTGCGTCGGTCTGATCGTTTGGGCTGTTGGCATGGGCATGGGCGGCATTACTGGCTTCGCCATGAACCAGGCTCGTGACCTTGGTCCTCGCATGGCCTATCAGGTGCTGCCGATCAAGAACAAGGCCGACAACAACTGGAAGTATGGCCTGCTTGTTCCTGGCATCGCTCCGTTTGTCGGTGCCGCTCTGGCCGCGCTGTTTGTGCATGGTTTCTTGGGCATGTTCTAGTCTGAGGCTACATAGTTGTCCGCTGGCCGCATGGGGTAACTTCCCAGCGCGTCCTCGGACATGCAAAAAGGCTCGCTGCGCACTTCGTGCGGCGAGCCTTTTTGCGTCCTGCGGAATGCGCTGGGAAGTTACCCCATGCGGACAGCTGCGGGATCTTTGTTGCGTTCGTACAAGCAACCCAATATATATCTGAATTTGGATGGGAGGGGCTTGTTGCTGGTAGGGGCGTTGGGCTTCTGTCGACACTTTGGGATGGATTGTGCTTTGGGTTGGGGCGGCGCTTTGAGATGAGGTCGGAACTTTGGGATGAGGGGTTTACTCAGTTGAAGAGAGGCTTAATGGCTGATAGGTAGTCTTTGGCTACGTCGGCTTTGGCTGCTTGGAAGTTGTGCCAGGCCCACCATTGGACCATTCCTACGAAGCTTGAGGCTATGTGGTGTAGTAAGAAGCTGCGGTCCATGGTGGCGGCGGGGCCTGCGGGGTCGACGGGGACGGTTTCGGCTGCGCGCGACATGATGGTCTTGCGGAGGCAGTCGGCGAAGACGCGTGAGCCGGCGCCGGCTACGAGGGCTCGAACGCCCTGACGGCGTTCCCAGAGGTTGTTGAGGATATGCTCGACTTGCACGAGTGGGTCGTCGAGCGGCGTACCATCGTCGTCGAGGGCGTGGGTGCAGATGTCGCTCACGAGCTCGGACAGTAGGTCGTCTTTGCTCTTAAAGAGGCCGTAGAATGTCGCGCGGCCTACGTGGGCGCGCGCGATGATGTCGCCGACGGTGATCTTGCCGTAGTCCTCTTCGCGCAGCAGCTCGGAGAACGCCGAAACGATGGCAGCGCGGCTTTTTGCCTTGCGGGCATCCATGGCTATGCGTCCGCGTGAACGAGCAGGCAGCGGAGCGTACCGGAGCAACCCTCGTAGGGGCGCTTGCCAGCGCCGTAGCCGACGGCTTCGATGCGGTAGCGTGAGGGCAGTTGGTCGGACGTACACAGCGCGGTGACGATGGCGGCGCCCGTGGGCGTCACGAGCTCGCCGGCGACCGGTGCAGGCGTGAGGGCGATATTGCCCGCCTGGCACAGGTTGACGACAGCGGGGACGGGAATGGGCATGAGGCCGTGGGCACAGTGGATGGTGCCGTGGCCCTCGGAGAGCGACTCGACGACAATATCCTCGATGCCCAGGTCATCGAGGCAGATGGCGACAGAGCAGACGTCGACGATGGAATCGACGGCGCCTACCTCGTGGAACATGACGGTCTCGGGCGTTTTGCCGTGGGCCTTGGCCTCGGAGGCGGCGAGCGCGGTAAAGATGGCGTGCGCACGACGCTTGGCGCCATCGCTTAACTGCGAGCCGTCGATGATGGCGGTGACGTCCGCCAAAGAACGGTGGTGATGGTGGTGGGCGTGATGGTGACCCTCGTGGCCATGGCCGTGGGTCTCATGATCATGCTCATGGCAGTGCTCATGCTCGTCATGGTCATGATGGTGGTGCTCGTGCTCGTGCGTGTGCTCGGCAGCTGCTTCGTTGCCGTAGAGCCATGCCATGTCGTGGTCGTGGTTCTCGAGCTCTTCTGCCAGCTGAACGTCGAAATCGCAGGCGTCGATGCCATGCTTGTTTACGCGCGTGACGGCGATCGTAAAGCCGTCGACCGGCAGTGTGGCGAGCTGTTCGCGCAGGTGCTCCTCGCTGGCGCCCAGGTCGAGCAGGGCCGCGACGGTCATATCGCCGCTGATGCCCGAGGTGCCGTCGATGATAAGCGTGTGCTGATGATTGGACATGGAATGCTCCTTAGCGGGCGCGGGGTGTGCCGGCGCTCAGATGATTGATAAGACTTGCCTGGTAAGCGGCGCCAAAGCCGTTGTCGATATTGACGACCGATACGCCGCTGGCACAGGAGTTGAGCATGGCGAGCAGTGCGGCTACGCCACCAAAACTTGCGCCGTAGCCCACGCTGGTGGGAACGGCGATGACCGGACAGCTCACCAGGCCGCCGATAACGCTCGCCAACGCGCCCTCCATGCCGGCGATGGCGATGACCACCTGTGCCTGGGCAAGTTCCTCGGCATGCGCGAGTAGGCGGTGCAGGCCGGCGACGCCTACGTCGTAGAGGCGGTCGACCTCGTTGCCATAGAACTCGGCCGTCAACGCGGCTTCCTCGGCGACGGGCAGGTCGCTCGTGCCGGCGCAGGCGACGACGATGCGTCCGTTGCCGGTAGGGGAGGGCTTGCCGCCCACGAGGGCGAGCTGCGCGTCCGGGACATATCCCAGGTCGATGCCGTTGCCGAGGAGCTCCGAGGTGCGGGCTGCCTTTTCGGCATCCAGGCGCGTGACCAGGATGCGCTCCTGGCCGGCATCGCGCAGCGCTTCGATAATGGCGGCAATTTGCTCGGCGGTTTTACCGGCACCGTAGACAACCTCGCCGGCTCCCTGGCGCACTCCGCGCGAAAGATCGAGCTGCGCAAAGCCTAAATCGGCGGTCGGAGCCGTCTGGATGCGTGTGAGGGCGTCGGCAGGGGTGACTGATCCGCCGGCAACATCGCTCAGTAGCTGCTCTAGATCTCGCTTATCCATATATGTTCCCTTCGACGGCGCAAAGTCTAGCACTCAAAGGGTATGTTTCCGAACACTAAGATAAAATTGTTCGGAAACTATAGGACAGACTGATTCAATTGTTAAACGGATCGGCTAGTCACGCAGGATGATATCCATGGCGAGCATCAGGTTGCGCTCGTCGATGGCAAACGGGGCGGCCTCGCGCGTCTTGGGCTTGGCGCAAAACGCGATGCCCATGCCCGCGGCCTGAATCATGGGGATGTCGTTGGCGCCGTCGCCGATTGCCACGGTATGGGCCATGTCGACACCGCACTCAACTGCCCAGTCCAGCAGCTGGATGAGCTTGGACTCCTTGGTCACAATGTCGGCAGCTAACTTACCGGTGAGCTTGCCGTCCACGACCTCCAGACGATTGGCCAGACAAAAGTCGATACCCGCGGCAGCCACGATCTTGTCGGCGACCTCGTGGAAGCCGCCGCTTACCACGCCGACCTTCCAGCCCTTGCTGTGCGCCGAGCGCACAAGCTCTAGCGCGCCGGGGGTAAATGTCACGCGCTCAAAGGTGCGCTCGAACACGCTCTCATCCAAGCCGGCAAGCAGCCCCACGCGCTCCTCAAGCGCCTGCTTAAAGTCGAGCTCGCCGCGCATAGCGCGCTCGGTGATTTGCGCAACTTGCTCGCCCACGCCGGCCTCCTCGCCCAACAGGTCGATGACCTCCTGGTTGATGAGCGTGGAGTCGATATCCATAACAATGAGGCGTGCAGTCATGACGGGCCTTTCCAAGTGCTGTTTTATTGGGGCATATTGTCGCACGTGAATAGCGCGGGCGGGTGCCGCGGTGCGTCAATTGTTTCGTCTCCGTCAAGTCTTTGGGCAGGAGCTACTTTTTCGCGGTACATCGACACAGGTGCGATAAGATAGAACGCCATGTCTGGCTGCGCGGTTTACGCAGGCTGGGCAAATCTGTACGACGCCGCCCGGAACGACACGGGGCGGCACAGATCCATAAAGGAGGATCACTGGTATGAGCCAGACCCGTCCCATCGATGAGCATTCCATGCACACCCGTACCTGCGGCGAGCTTCGCCGCGAGAACGTGGGCGAAGAGGTCACCCTCACCGGTTGGGTGAGCCGTCGCCGTGACCACGGCGGCCTTATTTTCTGCGACCTTCGCGACCGCGAGGGCATCACGCAGCTCACCTTCGACCCCGAGCACTCCGACGGCGACGCCTTTAAGATCGCCGAGACCATGCGTCCCGAGTGGCCCATCAAGATCCACGGCGTCGTGCGCTCCCGTGGCGAGGAGACCACCAACACCAAGCTCGCGACCGGCGAGATTGAGGTCCTGACCGACCACGCCGAGGTGCTCAACACGTCCGTCACCCCGCCGTTCCAGATCGAGGACGGCATCGAGACCAGTGAGGACACCCGTCTGCGCTATCGCTATCTGGACCTCCGTCGTCCCGAGATGATGGCCAACCTCAAGCTGCGCTCCGACTTTACCTTTGCCATTCGCGAGGCGCTGCACAACCGTGAGTTCATGGAGGTTGAGACGCCCTCCCTGTTTAAGTCCACGCCCGAGGGTGCCCGCGATTTCATCGTTCCCAGCCGTATTCAGCCGGGCAACTTCTACGCCCTGCCGCAGTCCCCGCAGCTCCTGAAGCAGCTGCTCATGGTCGGTGGCGTCGAGCGCTACTACCAGGTTGCCAAGTGCTTCCGCGACGAGGACCTGCGTGCCGACCGTCAGCCCGAGTTCACCCAGGTCGATATCGAGATGTCCTTCGTGGACCAGAACGATGTCATGAGCGCGCTCGAAGAGGTTCTTGCCGATGCCTTCGGCCGCATGGGTGTCGAGATGCCCACGCCGCTGCGTCGTATGAACTACTGGGAGGCCATGGACACCTATGGCTCCGACAAGCCCGATACCCGCTATGGCATGCACCTGGTCGACCTGACCGACATCTTTGCCAACTCCAAGTTCAAGGTCTTTGCGACTGCCGCAAACGAGGAGGGCTCTGCCGTCAAGGCCATTAACGCCAAGGGCGCCGGTGCCTGGGCACGTGCCAAGATCGATAAGCTCGCCGGCGTGGCCTCCACGTTTGGCGCCAAGGGCCTGGCATGGATCGCCTTCCGCGAGGACGGCTCCATCAACAGCCCCATCGTCAAGTTCTTCTCGGACGAGGAGATGGCCGCTCTGCGCGAGCGCATGGACGTCGAGCCCGGCGACCTTGTGATGTTCGCCGCCGGCCCGCGCCTGCTCTCCGACGAGATCCTGGGCGGCATGCGTTCGCACATGGCCAATGCACTCGAGATCAAGCGCGAGGGCCACGACTTCCTGTGGGTCGTCAACTTCCCGCTGTTCCACTGGGATGAGGACCGCAAGGCTTACGCTGCCGAGCACCAGCCCTTTACCCTGCCGACCGAGACCGACATCGCCAAGATCGAGGCCGACCCGTTGGCAGCCGGTTCGTGCACCTACGACTTTGTCATGGACGGCTTTGAGGCCGGCGGTGGCGGTATGCGTATCCACAACGCCGAGATGCAGATGTCCATGCTCAAGCTCCTGGGCTTTACCGAGGAGCGCGCCGAGTCTCAGTTCGGCTTCCTCATGGAGGCCCTCAAGTTTGGTGCGCCCCCGATGGGCGGTTTCGCTCTGGGCCTGGACCGCGTGTGCATGCTGCTCACCGGTTCCGACTCCATCCGCGACGTCATGGCGTTTCCCAAGACGGCCAGCGGCTCCGACCTTATGTCGGGCGCCCCGAGTGCCGTTAGCGGCGCCCAGCTCAAGGACGTCAGCCTGCGCCTGATGTAGGCGAGCGGCTACATCTTGCTTGCAACGAGGGAAGGACGTGTGTCTTCCCTCGTTTTTTATACGCCGAGGTTGCGAGGGTATAGGTTGACTGGGCGTCGCGGAAACTACGTCCCAGAATTTGCGTCCAAAACGGGTCGCAGTTTCCCAAACAGGCCCCTTTGGGAAACTGCGTCCCAGAATCCAGCCAAATAACGGGTCGCACTTTCCGGTTGAGCCTTCTGGCGGGCTTCAACAAGCATCTAACGCTACAATAACTACCACATGGCTGGGTTTGCCAGCCGAATGTACGATGTCGTGGGAGGGGACATGGTCGAGTTTACAAAGACGATTAAAGATCCGTTGGGATTGCATGCCCGCCCGGTTGCGCTGCTCTATGACATCATTGCCAAGCATCGTTGCGACGTGTCAGTCAGTATCGGCGATCGCCACACGGATGGCCGCGATGTCATGGGACTCATGGCTCTCTACGGCGAGTGCGGCGAGGACATCATCTTCCGCGTTTCGGGCGTAGACGAGGCTTCCTGCGTTACGTCGATCAGAAATCTCTCGCTCTAAGCATGATAGGGCGTGGTAAAGGATGGTCCTTTGCCGCGCCCTTTTGTTTCGTATAGGAAACTTTTTCGAAATCTGAATGGGGACCCTTTCCAAAAAGTTAACCACGTGTTAGTTTACTAAAGCGAACATAGGCGTGGTTAACTTTTACCGCGTCGATGTTGAGGACGAACTGACGTTAGGAGCCACTCATGTCTTGCGGACCGCAGATGCCGGCAATGCCGCTTTCGATGGTAAAAGCGGGCGAAACCGTGCGCGTGTCTCGTGTAAAGGGCAATGAGGATATGAAGCACCACCTCAAGGACCTCGGCTTTGTCGAGGGCAGCGAAATCCACGTGGTGAGCTCGAGTGGCGCCAATATCATCGTCACTGTGCTCGGCGCACGCTTTGGCATCGATTCCAAGGTTGCCATGCACATCATGACCGTCGGTTAGTCCACAGCATTTGATAAAAACCGAAAGGGGGACAAGAGGATGAAGACGTTGGGTGACGTTAAGGTGGGCGAGAGCTCCACCATCGTCAAGCTTCACGGTGAGGGCGCGCTTCGCCGCCACCTTATGGACCTGGGGCTCATCAAGGGCACTTCGTTCAAGGTCGTAAAGGTAGCACCGCTCGGCGATCCGGTCGAGATCAACGTGCGCGGCTACGAGCTTTCCATCCGCAAGGAGGAGGCGGCCGTCGTCGAGGTCCAGTAGGGGCTTGCTACGTATATTTCTGCAGATAAAGTTAGGTTTTTCTAACTTAATGCAGCACTTTGAAGCACATTATCCAGCCTGCGCGGAGAAAGCAGCGCAGGCACACAAGGAAGAAGGATTGAATGGCGGATTCTCAGATCCATGTCGCGCTGGCGGGTAACCCCAACTGCGGCAAGACCACGCTTTTCAACCTGATCACCGGCGCCAACGGCTACGTTGGCAACTGGCCCGGCGTCACGGTTGAGAAAAAGGAGGCCAAGCTCCTAAGCGACAAGAACGTTACCATCACGGACCTCCCTGGTATCTACTCGCTTTCCCCCTACAGCCCCGAGGAGCAATGCTCGCGCGATTATCTCATGAGCGGCGAGCCCGATGTGGTCGTCCAGGTTGTCGATGCCACCAACCTCGAGCGCAACCTGTACCTGGCGCTTCAGGTTATCGAGACCGGCCTGCCCGTAGTCGTCGCCCTCAACATGGCCGACTTGGTCGAGAAGAACGGCGATAAGATCGACACGGACAAGCTCTCCAAGAAGCTCGGCTGCCCGGTCATGATGATCTCGGCCCTTAAGAACAAGGGTATCAAGGAGCTTTTCGAGCAGGTTAAGAAGTCCGCTGCTTCCAAGGGCCAGGTGCCGGAGCACAAGTTCGATTCCTCCATCGAGGACGTTCTGGACCACATCGAAAACAACCTGCCGGCAAGCGTTCCCGCCAACAAGCGCCGCTACTATGCCGTCAAACTGTTCGAGCGCGATGCGGATGCCTGCAAGCTCATCAACCTCACCAAGGAGAAAGCCGCTCGCGTTGAGCAACTGGTCGCCCAGTGCGAGCAGGATTGCGACGACGACGCCGAGTCCATCATCACCGGCGAACGCTATGGCGTGATTGCCCACATCATCGACGAGTGCCTCACCAAGGCTCCGACAAAGATGAGCACCTCCGAGAAGATCGACCGCGTGGTTACCAACCGTATTCTGGGTCTGCCGATTTTTGTGGTCATCATGTTCTGCGTGTACTACATCGCCGTTTCCACCTTGGGCGGCACGGTGACCGACTTCACCAACGACCAGCTCTTCGGTACCGACGGTTGGTATGTGCTCGGTCAGGGTCGCGACGCCTACGACGCGGCTGTCGAGGCCGCGGGCGACAACGCCGACTCGGTCGACCCAGCGCAGTACGGCCCCTATGTCCCGGGTATTACCACCATGGTCCACGACGCGCTTGTGGCGGGTGGCACCGAGGACGGCGGTCTGGTCGATTCGCTTGTCTGTGACGGTATCGTCGGCGGCCTGGGCGCCATCTTCGGCTTTGTGCCGCAGATGTTCCTGCTGTTCGTGATGCTGTCTTTCCTGGAGGACTGCGGCTATATGGCCCGCGTCGCCTTCATCATGGACCGCGTGTTCCGCCGCTTTGGCCTGTCCGGTAAGTCCTTCATCCCCATGCTCGTGTCCTCGGGCTGCGGCGTCCCCGGCGTCATGGCTACCAAGACCATCGAGAACGAGAAGGACCGCCGCATGACGGTCATGACCACCACGTTCATTCCCTGTGGCGCTAAGCTGCCGATCATCGCCCTGCTCATGGGTTCCATCATCGGCGATTCTTCCACCACCGCCGCGTGGATCAGCCCGCTCTTCTACTTCCTGGGCGTCTTTGCCGTCATTGCTTCGGGCCTCATGCTCAAGAAGACCAAGCTCTTCGCCGGCCGCCCGACGCCGTTCGTTATGGAGCTTCCTGCCTACCACTTCCCGGCGATCCGCTCTTGGGCGCTGCACGTGTGGGAGCGCTGCTGGGCCTTTATCAAGAAGGCCGGCACGATCATCTTCGCCTCTACCGTCGTGGTGTGGTTCCTCTCCAACTTTGGTAGCTACAACGGCTCCTTTGGCTTCCTGCCTGCGATGGACGGCATCCCCGAGGAGTTCATGGACTACTCCGTGCTCGCCATGCTCGGCAACCTGGTCGCTTGGATTTTCGCCCCGCTCGGCTTTAGCACCTGGCAGGCTACCGCGCTGACTGTCTCTGGCCTCGTCGCCAAGGAGAACGTTGTCGCCACCGCCGGCTCGCTGCTGTCCGTCGCCGACGCGGGCGAGACCGACCCGAGCCTGTGGACCGCGTTTGCCGGCATGTTCCCCACCATGGGCGCCTGCGTTGCCTTCGGCGCGTTCAACCTGCTGTGCGCTCCGTGCTTTGCCGCTATGGGTACCATCCGCAACCAGATGAATTCCGGCAAGTGGACCGCGATTGCCCTCGGCTACGAGTGCGCCTTCGCTTGGGTGATCGGCCTGTTCATCAACCAGTTCTATAACCTGCTTGTCCTTGGGCAGTTTGGCTTCTGGACGGTTGTGGCTATCGTGCTGCTGGTCGCGATGCTCTTCCAGATTTTCCGTCCTATGCCCAAGCACGCTTGGACCGACGAGGACGAGACCAACACTGCTTCCGCTGCAGTTTCCGCCTAAGTCCGAATAAGGATCAACCCCTTTCCACGAGCCCGGGTGTCTCAGTGACACTCGGGCTTTTTGACGCAATGGGGGGACAGATTGCTTTGCTCCAGAAGTAAGATGTGGCGTTTCCGCAGATAAAACCGACCAAAATAAACCTGTCCCTATTTGGTAGGTGGAGAATGGGGTAAAGTAAGTGATGGTTAACTAGAGGAGGCTTGCTATGGCACCTATCGATGTTGTTGTACTGGCTGTTATCGGTATTGCGTTTGTCGCCGTGTGCGTGCGCATCTACCGCAAGGGCACCTGCGCCGACTGCGCTCAGGGTGGCGTTTGCACCGGGCATTGCTCCAACAAAAAGACGTGCGCCGCACTTAAGGGCGTGGACAAAATCGCCGAAGACTTGGGCCGCGGTATCAAATAAGGTCCGGACATCCAAGCGCTCCGCGGGCATCCGTTCGCGGGGCGCTTTGTGCATTTGAGGGAGAGCACGGCGAGTCGAAGAGTATTTTTGGGGTATCGTTAACTGGACTATTAATTGGCAACTTATCTATAACGGAGTAACCGCATGAGCGCTCGCGTAACCATGAAGGACATAGCCGCCGAGCTTGGCGTTTCCATCAATACCGTGCACAAGGCTCTGACGGGAAAGGCCGGCGTGAGCGAATCCGTGCGCGCCAAGGTGAACGCTAAGGCCGAGGCCATGGGCTATCACCGCAACACAAGTGCCTCAAGCCTGCGCCGCAAGGATATCAATCTGGTGTTTTGCCTGCCCCGCGCATCGCGCGAGGGAGCGTACTTTTTCCGTTACCTGTGGGAAGGCTGCAATCGCTTTGAACAGGAGGTCATCGACCGGGGCATTACGGTTGAGCGCGTTGAATTTGGCGTGGGCGGCTACGCTGATGCACTCGAGCAAATCGACGAGCGTCTGCAGGTGGGCGAGAAGATTGATGGCTTGCTCGCCTATGCGCCGGGCGACGATCGTGCGACTGAGCTTTTGGGGCAGATCGCCGAGGCGGGCGTGACGATTGAGCTTGTCGACGGCGACCGTCCGCATTTGAATCGTTTGGGTGCGAGCTTGGCCGATTATTCGACGGCAGGCAGCCTTATGGCCGAGCAGGCGGCAAACCTGGTCCATGCTTCTGGGGCCGACGCCCGCGTGCTCCTTTTGACAGGCGACCCATATACCGATTCGCACTATCTAACCGCCCGCGCCTTCCACAATTACCTGCGCGAACGTGATATTCCATGGCAGGTTGAGGATCTTGCAGGTGCCCATGCGCAAGTCAAACAACTCGAGCATGAGCTCGAAAAGCGCTTGAGTGCGCCGGACGCCCCCGAACTTATCTGTAGCGTTTTTGCCGTTGGTTCCGAAGTGGTTGCCGACGCGCTCGTCTCGACCGGCAAGGCCGGTCAGGTCATGGTGATCGGCAACGACCTGTTTCCCGAAAGTGCTCTGGCCTTGCGCCGCGGTATCTTTACCAATATTGTCTATAAGGACCCGACGAGCCTGGCATATCGCGGCGCTAAGACGCTGGGCGATTATCTGCTGTGGGGAAGGACCCCGACGGTGCCCGTCCAGAAGGGTGCCGTCGAGATGGTATTTGCCAGCAATGTCGACCGCTACTGCGAACTTGCGGGTATTTAGCCGATTGAGCAGGTACCCCCTCTTGCGACGTGCATTTTTGGGAGTATTCAGCATTGGCATGCCCTGAATGAGGTGCAGAACGACTGTTTTAAGTGCCCCCGATGGCGTAATTTGCCATCGGGGGCACTTTTTATGCCGATCGGGCGCTATCTGCGTTCCAAATAGGACGCTGAGGATGGCGCACGGCGCGCTCCAATGCTGAATACTCCCAAAAATGTACGTCGGGACATGACCCACCTGAGCAAAAGCGCTCAAGTTCGGTGTTCGGGGACGCCAACCGGTCCGCAATGCATGCAAGTCACAGCTCCGGCAACCGTTGAACGGGCAAAACCTACCGTTCACCCCATGGTTGTTAGGTGAACGTTCACCTTTTGAGTCGTAATGGATTAGTATGGTGAACGTTCACCTAGAGGATGACGAGCGTATTGTGCGCCCGCTCCGCAAACAAAGGGGTTGTTTGATGAAAAACTTCATGGACGATCAGGATTTCCTGCTGAGCACCAAGACCGGCGAGGAGCTGTTCCACAACTTTGCCGAGGGCATGCCCATCGTCGACTATCACTGCCACATTTCTCCTAAGGAGATTTGGGAGGACAAGCGTTTCGAGAACATCACCGAGGTTTGGCTGGGCGGCGACCACTACAAGTGGCGCCTGATGCGTGCCAACGGCGTCGACGAGCGTTTTATCACTGGCGACGCCCCTGCTCGCGAGAAGTTCCAAAAGTGGGCCGAGACCCTGGGTCGCTGCGTTGGCAACCCCGTCTTTGAGTGGAGCCACCTGGAGCTTAAGCGCTACTTTGGCTACGAGGGCGTCCTCAACGGCAAGACTGCCCAGGAGGTCTGGGACCTTGCCAACGCCAAGCTCGCCGAGGCCAGTTTCACCTGCCGCAACCTGATCAAGCAGTCCAACGTCCGCATGATCTGCACTACCGACGACCCCGCCGACAGCTTTGAGTGGCACAAGAAGATTGCCGCCGACGACAGCTTTGACGTTCAGGTCGTTCCCGCCATGCGCCCCGATGCCGCTTTGCGCATCGAGCGCGGCCAGGAGTTTGCCGACTACTGCAAGCACCTTTCCGAGGTTGCCGGCGTCGAGGTCAGCGACTTTGAGGGCATGAAGGCTGCCATTTCCAAGCGCTACGACGTTGCTCACGAGCTGGGCTGCCGCGCCTCCGACCACGCACTCGACTACGTTATGTACGTCCCGGCTACCGCCGACGAGATCGAGGCTATCTTTGCCAAGGGTCTGGCTGCCGAGCCGCTTACCGAGGAAGAGGTCCTCAAGTACAAGACTGCCTTTATGCAGTTCGTTGCCGGCGAGTATGTCCGTCTGGGCTGGGCCATGCAGCTGCACTTTGGCTGCAAGCGCGACAACAACCGCGCCATGTTTGCCAAGCTCGGTCCCGATACCGGCTACGATTGCATCTCCAACTACACGCCGTCCGACCAGCTTGCCGATTTCCTCAACTCCATTCAGGAGACCTGCGGCCTGCCCAAGACCATTCTGTACAGCCTGAACCCCATCGATAACACCATGATCGATACCGTCATGGGCTGCTTCCAGGAGGCTCCGACCGCCGGTAAGATCCAGAACGGCTCCGCCTGGTGGTTCAACGACAACGAGGTCGGCATGCGCGAGCAACTCACGGCTCTGGCTAACGAGGGCGTCCTGGGCAACTTTGTGGGCATGCTTACCGACTCCCGCTCTTTCCTGTCCTATCCGCGCCACGAGTACTTCCGTCGCGTGCTGTGCAGCGTGATCGGCGAGTGGGTCGAGCAGGGCAAGTACCCGGCCGACATGGAGCTGCTGGGCAGTATCGTGCGCGACATCAGCTACAACAATGCGGTCCGCTACTTTGGCTTTGACCTGGACACCGTCGAGGCCTAAGCCCGCATCGAATCACATCGAACTCGGGAGCGCCGTTGCCACACACGGCGCCCCGTTTTGCTTGCACGCTAACAGTTATCTAAGGAGACACATAGATGGAGAACATCAGCTACGATACGCTCGAGAAGATCGGCTACGAGGGCTATCTTCTTCCCAAGGACGCGCCGGAGAAGGTTCTGCAATTTGGCGAGGGCAATTTCCTGCGCGCCTTCGTCGACCGCTTCTTTGACATGGGCAACGAGGCAACCGGCTGGAACGGCAAGGTTGTCATGGTGCAGCCCATCAGCGGCGCCTTTGGCTTTGCCGATGGTATCAACGCCCAGGACGACCTGTACACCGTGTTGGTGCGCGGCAAGGAGAACGGCAACACGGTTGACGAGTCCCGTGTGATCAGCGCCTGCAGCCGCTGCATCAACCCGTACCGCGAGGACGACTACCGCGCCATGATGGAGGTCGCCGTCTCCGACGACCTAGAGATCATCGTCTCCAACACCACCGAGGCCGGTATCGCCTACGACCCGTCCTGCAAGGCCGACGACATGCCGCCCGCGAGCTTCCCCGCCAAGCTTGCCCAGGTGCTCCACACCCGCTGGGCCGCCGGCAAGCCGGGCGTCATCGTGCTCGCCTGCGAGCTCATCGATCACAACGGCGAGGAGCTGCTGCGCATCATGAACCAGTACGTGAGCGACTGGGGCTGGGAGGACGAGTTCTCGCAGTGGATGGCCAACGACTGCACCGTCTGCACCACGCTTGTCGACACTATCGTCCCCGGCCGCATCCGCGATCCTAAGGAGGCCGCTGCCGTGGCCGAGCGCCTGGGCTACGAGGATCCCTTCCTGGCCGTGCGCGAGCCCTTCCAGATGTGGGGCATCCAGGGCGACGAGTCGCTTGCCGAGAAGCTCCCCTTCGTGAAGGCCGGCCTGCCGGGTGTCTTTGTTACCCCCGATGTCACCCCGTACAAGAAGCGCAAGGTTCGCATCCTCAATGGCGCCCACACCGCCTTCGTCCCGGGCTCCTGGGTTGCCGGCTTTGACATCGTGCGCGATTGCATGCACGACGAGACCGTCCGCGGCTTCATGAACACCATGCTCTACGACGAGGTCATCCCGACGCTTGCCGCCGACCTGGACGTCGAGGACTGCAAGGCCTTTGCTGCCGCCGTCGAGAACCGCTTCGACAACCCGTTTATCGACCACGCGCTGCTCTCCATTTGCCTCAACTCCACGGCCAAATGGCGTGCTCGCGACCTGCCCACGCTCAAGGACTATGTTGCCGAGACCGGCAACCTGCCCAAGTGCCTGGCGACGAGCCTCGCTACGCTCATCGCCTTCTATACTCAGGAGCTCGTTGCTCGCGAGGGCGATGGCCTGCACCTGCGCCGCGCCGACGGCACCGAGTACACCGCTCAGGACGATGCCTTCGTGCTCGATTTCTACGCCGCCCACGCCGGTGCAGACGATACCGAGCTGGTGCACGACGTGCTCACCAATGAGCAGATGTGGGGCGAGGACCTTACGCAGATCGCAGGTCTTGAGGAGTTTGTCGTCAGCGCGCTCGCTGTCGTGCGTGTCGAGGGCGCCAAGCAGGCCTTCGCCAACGCTCAAGCGTAAATTCCCGGTGCGGGCGCCAGACGGCTTGCCCGCGCCTCGACTTCTGCTCAACCTGTAGGGTTAGGACCATTTGTAATGAACACTATCCAGATCAATCCGGCCGATAACGTGATCGTCGCGCTGTCGCCGCTTGCCAAGGGCACCGCCGTCGCGGTTCCCGGGGTGGGCGAGGTCGCTGCCGCGGAGGATATTCCGCAGGGCCACAAGATGGCCGTGCGTGCCATTGCGGCGGGGGAGAACGTTGTCAAGTACGGTCTTCCTATCGGCCATGTGACGGGCGACATCCAGCCCGGTCAGTGGCTTCATACGCATAACGTCAAGACCAACCTTTCGGGCGAGGTCGAGTACGTTTACAATCCGACGCATCCGGTCGTTGAGCCGGTTGAGCCCGAGACCTTTATGGGCTTCCGTCGCGCCGACGGCCGCGCCGCCACGCGCAACGAGCTGTGGATCATCCCCACGGTCGGCTGCGTCAACGAGGTCGCACGTGCCATGTGCGAGCAGGCTCAGGATCTGGTCGAGGGTTCGCTGGAGGGCGTCTATTACTTTCCGCATCCGTTTGGCTGCTCGCAGACCGGCGCCGACCATGCCCAGACCCGTCGCCTGCTGGTAGCGCTCTCGCGTCACGCAAACGCTGCGGGCGTGCTGTTCCTGTCGCTCGGCTGCGAGAACTGCACGCATCAGCAGGTGCTCGACGAGCTGGGCGAGTACGATCACGAGCGCGTTCGCTTCCTTACCTGCCAAGATGTTGCCGACGAGCAGGTCGAAGGCCACAAGATTCTGTCTGAGCTGGCCGACCTGGCCAAGCAGGCCAAGCGTGAGCCCATTCCCGCCTCCGAGCTGGTCATTGGCCTTAAGTGCGGTGGATCTGACGGTCTTTCGGGCATTACCGCCAACCCCACGATCGGTCGCGTGAGCGATATGGTCGTAGCCCGCGGTGGCACATCGGTGCTCACCGAGGTGCCCGAGATGTTTGGCGCGGAGAGCATTCTGCTCGATCGTTGCGAGAGCCAAGACGTCTTTAACGCGGCGGCCGACATGCTCAACGGCTTTAAGGACTACTTTATCAGCCACGGCGAGGTCGTCTATGAGAACCCGAGCCCCGGCAACAAGGACGGCGGCATTACCACGCTCGAGGACAAGAGCTGCGGCTGCGTGCAAAAGGGCGGATCTGCCCCCATCGTCGACGTGCTGCCGTACGCCGGTCAGGCTACCAAGCATGGTCTGAACATGTTGTGCGGTCCGGGCAACGACATGGTATCCACCACGGCCCTGACGGCTGCCGGCTGCCACGTGATCCTGTTCTCGACCGGCCGCGGCACGCCGTTTGGTGCGCCGGCGCCTACGCTCAAGGTGTTCACCAACCAGCGTCTGTGCGACCACAAGGCCAACTGGATGGACTTTAACGCCGGTGTGGTCGCCACCGGCGAGCGCACGCTCGACGAGGCTGCCCATGACCTGTACCAGCTGGTGCTGGACACGGCGAGCGGCAAGCTTACCAGCGCCGAGCGTCGCGGCTGTCACGAGATCAGCATCTGGAAGGACGGCGTCTGCCTGTAGCGATGACACGTTGAGCGCGTGATCGGGCAAGCTGTTGCAAAGACCGGACGACCCCGCTGAGGACATTCTTGAACTGCACCCCAAAACCTGGACGGCTTAAATAAGAACTACGCCGCAAGGGAC
>CAJMHW010000027.1 GCA_905213325.1 Collinsella aerofaciens | reverse complement strand
GAGCGTCCGGCTGATAACCGGGAGGTCACAAGTTCGAATCTTGTCAGGTCCACCACTTTCTTTCGCAATAAACACCCCAGCGAGAGCCGAGTCGCCGCTGGGGTGTTTATTACTGTCTCCGTGGGGGTTTAGCTCAGCTGGGAGAGCGCGGGCTTTGCAAGCCTGAGGTCAGGGGTTCGATCCCCCTAACCTCCACCATGATGGACCTGTAGCTCAGTTGGTTAGAGCGTCCGGCTGATAACCGGGAGGTCACAAGTTCGAATCTTGTCAGGTCCACCATCAAAAACGTGAAGAGCCTCGGGGCATTGCCTCGGGGCTTTTTTCTTAGCAATTAATAAGAGCCTCGTTCCAAATTAACTACCTTGATTTTGTGTGCTGTGCGCAAGATTGGGTAGTATAGCTATTCAATGCGGCGGGCTGCCGCGTGTTAACCGCTACGTACCGGAGGTGTTCCATGGTTCGTGTCGACATAGAGACTATCGTCATGGCCGCCGGTCCCGTGCCATCGCTTATCGTGCTTCGCGAGCGCTGCAGCAAATCGGACTCGCCCGCGCCACTGCGTTCCCTTTCCATTCAGACTGGTTCGTTTGAAGCTGCTGCCATTAGCCGCGGCATCGATAGCGGCCGCGCCGAGCGCCCGATTACCCATGACCTGTTGCTCGATACTGTTGGCGCCCTGGGCGCCAAGCTCGAGCGCATCGAGATCGTTCGCGCCGAGCCGCCGGTGTTCTACGCGACGATCGTCGTACTGGTCGATGGTGACGAGCGCAAGATCGACGCCCGTCCCAGTGACGCCATTGCCCTTGCCGTGCGCAGCAATGCCCCCATGTTTGTGGAGGACGACATCATGAATCGCCTGGGCACCGTTTCTGCCCATGCCGAGGAAGTCGACGACGAGCAGGAGTTCGAGAAGTTCGACGAGTTCGTCCATACGCTCTCCCCTGATGATTTCTAAATGCGGGGCGGCCAGGTTGTGGAGCGTTCGCTGATGGCCGGCGGCATGTCGGCCGAGGCAGCGGCTATCGCGCGCGAGGCCCAGATGCGCTCTGAGGCTTCTGAGGCGGCGCGCATTGCCTATGTGACGCAGGCCCGCACGCTTCGCGAGCGCCGTGGTTCGTTTATCAAGATGGTTGTCATCTCCGTCCTTGTCGCGGCAATCTGCTCGCGCCTTCGTGGTACAGTTGGTGCGCTTGGGTTTTCGATCTCTACGGGCCTGGTGATCTGGGGTGTGGTCGACGCGGTAATGCTGACCAGTCAGATCAAGGTGCTCGACAAGCGCGCGATGGATATGATGCGCGCCCGCGACGCTGCCGCCAGGATCGCCGCCGAGGCACAGGAACTGTAACGACGCCAGACTCGATGGGAAGGTCTAAAGATGGCACAGGATATGCAGGACGCCGGTAACGTCTCCGCCGAGCTCGACGCCATGGTGTGTGACCTGATCGGCGCGTTCTTGGACGACCTTGCCGCCGGCGAGAATCCGGGCGTAGTTGTGGCGATCGAGGACGCTGCTTCCAACCGATATCTGGCGGCGCTCGACGAGGACGGCGAAGAGGCGTGCCTCGAGGCGGCCACCAACTTTATCTCCGAGCACAAGATGGGTCTTAAGGGCGAGGGGCTGGGCCGTATCGCCCGCTATGCCATCGGCTATACCGGCTGCGTCGAGATTGACGGCGGCTATCACGATGCTCTGCTCGTGAGTTTCTTTGAGACGACGCTCGAGAGCGGTTTTTCGGCATATGTGCTGTATGAGGGCATGGGCGCCGGCGATGGTTTTATGTGGAGCGACCCTGAACCTGCAGGTGAGGAAACCCCTCTCATCTAAAATCGCTAAAATAAACGAGTTTTCGGTAAAAGGCTCAATATTCCCGCTGAGCGTTGTATCGCTGGGCGGGCCGCATACGCGTGCCGTTTGTATATGGATAGAAGATAGGGGAACTACATGCGCGTAGACAATCTGAGGAACATCGCCATCATCGCCCACGTCGACCACGGCAAGACGACGATGGTCGACAAGCTCCTGCGTGCCACGGACGCCTTCCGTGCCAACCAGCAGGTCGAGGACCGCGTCCTAGATTCCAACGACCAGGAGCGCGAGCGCGGCATTACGATTCTCGCCAAGAACATCTCTATCGAGTACAAGGACGTTAAGATCAACGTCATCGACACCCCGGGCCACGCCGACTTTGGCGGCGAGGTCGAGCGCGTGCTGCGTATGGCCGACGGCGCCCTGCTGCTGGTCGACGCCTTTGAGGGCCCCATGCCCCAGACCCGCTTCGTGCTGCGCCACGCTATCGACACCGGCCTTAAGATCATGATCGTCATCAACAAGATCGACCGTCCGGGCGCCAACCCCGAGAAGGCCTACAACGACTGCCTGGACCTCATGGCCGACCTGGGCGCCACCGACGACCAGCTTGAGTTCGCCATGGAGCACGTGGTCTACGCTAGCGCCATGAATGGCTTTGCCCGCCTTGACCCCAACGACGGCAACATGGACATGTATCCGCTGCTCGATATGATCATCGACGACATGCCCGCGCCCGAGGTCGACGAGAACGCCCCGCTGGCCATGCAGTGCGTGACCATCGACCATTCCAACTTCGTTGGCCGTATCGGCATCGGTCGCGTGTATTCCGGCACCATCCATCAGGGCGACCAGATTCTGGTTGTGAAGAACGACGGCTCCAGCGCCACCGCTACCGTCAAGCAGCTCTTTACCTTCGACTACCTGGGCCGCACCGAGTGCCAGGAAGTCGGCGCCGGCGACATCGCTGCCGTCGTGGGCATCGACCGCACCGATATCGGCGATGTCTACACCGATCCCGAGAACCCCGTCGAGCTCGAGCCCATCGAGATCGACCCGCCGACCCTGTCCATCGTCTTCGAGGCTTCGACCTCCCCGCTCGTCGGTCGCGACGGCGACATCGTGGGCGCCCGTCAGCTCAAGGAGCGCCTGTTCAACGAGGCCGAGAACAACGTGACCATGAAGATCGAGGAGCTCGAGGACAAGAGCGGCGTCGAGGTCTCGGGCCGCGGCATTCTGCACCTGTCTGTTTTGATGGAGTCCATGCGCCGCGAGGGCTTTGAGTTCCAGGTCGGCCGTCCCCGCGTTCTGTTTAAGAAGGACGAGAACGGCAACAAGATGGAGCCTGTCGAGCAGGCCGTCGTCGAGTGCCCGGACGAGTACTCGGGCAAGGTCGTTGAGGTCTTCGGTACCTCCGGCGGCATCATGACGAGCATGGACACCTCGGGCATCGTGACGCACCTTGAGTTCAAGATCCCGACGCGCGGCATCATGGGTCTTAAGAACCGCATCATGAACGTCACCCACGGCGAGGGCGTGTTCTATCACACCTTCCTGGAGTATGGTCCTTACGCCGGCGAGATCGGTAACCGTCAGAACGGCGCAATGATCTCCATGACCACCGAGAAGGCCGTTGCCTATGCTCTGGGTACGCTGCAGGAGCGCGGCCAGCTGTTTGTTGAGCCGGGCACCGAGTGCTATGAGGGCATGATCGTGGGCGAACGCAGCAAGGCTGGCGACATGGTCGTCAACATCGCCCGTACCAAGAACCTGGGCAACCAGCGTTCCTCGACCTCCGATATCTCCGTCCAGCTGGTGCCGCCCCGCACCTTCTCGTTGGAAGAGGCGCTGGAGTATATCGCCGATGACGAGCTGGTCGAGATCACTCCCAAGAATATCCGCCTGCGCAAGCGTCTGCTCAACGCTACCGACCGCAAGAAGGCTGCCGTCCGCGCCGGCCAGGTCAACAAATAAGCGCTGGACTTTATAGCGTCTAACAAGAAAGGGCGTCGACCGCAATGGTCGGCGCCCTTTTTGGTGCAAGGGGGACGGGTTAGTTTGCACCACAGCTGGGGCGACTATCCCTCCGATCGGCTTTCCAGGCAAAGTAAAGTTGTTTAAACATATACATAATTTCACTGAATATAGCCGGTATGATACAAAACTGTTAACAGGTAAATAGTAACTGGTATTAAATTAAAAGACCTCTTGACCTGCGGTTTACATGATTGGTATCTATATTATATTTTATGCATTGTGGCATAGACGAACCGTCTTAGAAGGTGTTCCCCAATGGGTTCTTGCAACGCGCTAGGTAGGTTCTCGTTGATGGTGGGGCTTGTGTTCGATCCGACGATTCGCCGTATTCCACACTGTGTTGTAGGAATTAGGGGACAACTATGGATGCACACCGCTCGCGGTCGCTGGGTATGGCGGCCCTGATCTTCATTCTAATTAGCCTCACCGCCGCAATTTTCCACGGCGCAGCCCCTGTGCGCGCCGAGGATGCGACGACGCCGGATCCGATTGTGATTGATGAGAAGACGGCGACGGTTGATGTCAAGCTGTATACCGATGAGTATCGTACTCAGGAGCTCAATGGTGCCGTAACGTCTACTTCGAAGCTCTATGGAGCTTTCTCAGCGTATTTCAGGACTGGTAAGGCGCCGTCGACTGGCAGTAACGTCGCCGTCTATAAGTTTCCCGATACCATCGCCGTTGACGATAACGACGGTGGCGACCTTATGGAAGGTCCGGAGGCTACCTCTGCCAGGGCTGGCACGTGGAAGATCAAGGACAATAAGGTCTTCTTTACGTTTGACAAGGCGTGGCTTGCGAATAACCCTGCGGACATCCATGTCGCGGCAAACTTCTCGTTTCATCTTTCAAATAAGGACACCGGATCCGGCAGCAACGTGTCTGTCGAGTTTCCTGGCAAGGGATCGATCGATATTCCCACCAAGGACGGCAAGGTGACGGGAGAGAAGACGGGGGTTTACTCTCAGGGTTCAGACGGTGTGGCCAAGGTGACCTGGACCGTTAAACTCACTGTCGAGTCGTATGCCACGGACGTTAAGATCACCGATACGCTGGGCGAGAACTTCGAATTTGTGAAAGAGAGCTTTATGCTCGACGGAGAGAAGCTCAGTCCACAGCCGACGATTGATGGCCAGATCGCGACCATCGAGAAACTGGGCGACCTTTCCCAGGGCGACCACACGATCACGTACGAAACGGTGCTGAAGAGCGGCGTTTCGGCGAACAACGGCGATTTGATCAAAGCTGAGAATACGGCAACGTGGGATTGGGCTGGCTCAAGCGACGGCGATAACAGAACGGCTACGGCTGAGCCTGTTACATTCGGCTACGACATGATTAACAAGTCCAATGGCTCAGGCACGCCGTCGGACATCAAGTGGACGGTCACGCTCAACCAAGGCAAGCTCAAAGCCGACATGAGCGGCTACGCGTTCACCGATTATCTGGACGGAAAACAGACGTATACGGGCAACTACTTTACGGTTTACAAAGGCGACTCGGAGGCGAGCGGAGTCGAGATTGGGAAAGGTGACCTTGACCCAGAGAAAAAATCCTTTTCCTATAAGTTCCGGGACAACCTTGAGGATAAGTACGCCACCTACTGCATCGTTTATCACACAAAGATGAACGACACGAGCTCGTACGACACTGTGCGCAACAGCGCGACCATCGAGTGTGAAGGCTCCGTTTCCGGTACCGATGATGGCAGTTTCACGCCGCAGCTGACGGGTGTTGTGCCAATCACCAAGAGGCTCGTGAGAGCCGATGAGGCGGCGACGACGGGCAGGGCGACATGGGAGACGCGCGTCGCGCTGAAGGCGATCGTCAATGCGGCCCATCCAAGCGAGGTGACGGTGAAGGACACGTTTCAGTCGGCATGGTCGCAGAAACTTGGTGTCGATGAAAACTCCATTACCATTAAAATCGGCGATACCGTGCTGGAACGGGGTACCGACTGGAATCCAACGGCTAGCTTTCCGGGTAATGAAACAAAGGAAAACTACGACCTCAAAATCTTCGTTACCAACAAAGTGAAAGCCGCCCTCGAGAACGAGGACTACGCCGTTATCACCTACGACACCACATCAGAAGCGCTGTCGGGCTGGTACTCAAACTTCGCATCGGTCGAAGCACCGGGCCTGAGACTACGGTGGCCGTTCACCGAACCCGTCAAGTACGTTGTCAACCAAGAAACGACGCCCGCGGTCGAGAAGCCGGAAGCGGAGTCGAAGGTGTCTTGGGACGAGGACTTCGACTGGAGCGCCGTCGACGGATCGAGCGAGAGGGGCGCCTGGGTCGTCGACTGGACGGTGTATGCGAACCGCAAGAAGGGCAATAAGGGCGCGAACGGCGAGTACGAATACTTCGGGGCTGGAAAGCTGGGCGGGAAATCGCTGAATATCGTTGATAGCCTTCCGGATGGTATGAGCTATGTTGCGAATTCCGCAAAGTATACGCTCGTGCAGAATCCCTATGATAAACATACGGGGCTCCATCGCGGAAGCGAGGCCGAGACGGTCGTTGATAGCCAACCGCTTGTCACCGATAGTGTCAAGAGTGATGGCAACACTGTCACCTTTTCTATTCCTACGACTAAGCTTGAAAGCTATGCCGGTTATGTCAAGCTTACGTATCAGACAGCGGTCAAGCGCGGTGAGCTCGATACCTCCACGAACGAGGTGAAGTTCACCAATTCTGCGCGCGCCGAGTCGGGAAGCAAGAAATTCGACTCTGACAGTGGTGCTGTCACCATTAAGAACAACGTTATCGAGAAGACCGGCGAACAGGTCGACAATAGCAATCGCATCAAGTACACCATTCTGGTCAACGAGTCAGCTGTCGATCTTAAGAGTGGCACTGATGTCCTCGAGCTGGTCGACACCATGGATGCCAAGTGCACGCTGGTCCCGTCGATGCTTAAGGTCTATGAGTGGGTGAATGGTGCCTGGTCACCGCTGACTGATAAGGACTATTCGTCGAAGATGGAGCAAGTCAAGGATGAATCTGCCTCGCGTACGAAGCTGACGCTTAGCGTGCCCGACGGCAAGTATCTCAAGGTCGAGTACGAGGTCATCCCGAGCGGAAATCTTGGCGATAAGGTGCCTCTTTCCAATACCGCCACGCTTACGGGGGTGACGGATGGCTCCGCGACTGATGAGCAGACTTGGGAAATAAAAAATGCGTCCGCCAGCGCAGGTGGCAACGGCTACGGCATCACGATGACCAAGTATGACGCCCAACAAGTCGGTGCGACGCTCAAGGATGCTAGGTTTACGCTCTATAGCGTGAAGATGGATGAGGTTGCAACGAAAGGTATCGAGGGGGCAAGGGCCGAGTTTGAAACCGCCAACACCGACGCCAGCGGCAAGATCTCGTTTGGCAGAGAAAGCAAGGCGATGAACAGCTGCGTGCTCTACCAGCTTGAGGAGACCAGGGCGCCTGTTGGCTACGCCAAGGCCAAGCCTATGTGGATCATGCTCAAGGGCAACGCGAGCGACGAGGATTATCAAACTGCGCTAGCTAAGGCGAAGACCATCGTCGGCGACGCGGAGATCATAGGCGATGACAAAAAGGACGAGATTTGGGTCTATGACAATCGTCTAAAAGGATCCGCAACAATCCGGGCCAAGAAGGTGCTTGAAGGGGGCACACTCAAGAAGGGGCAGTTCTCGTTTGCGCTTAAGGATGGCGACGGCAGGGTGCTCCAGACGGTGACCAACGACGCCGAGGGCAATGTGTCCTTTAACGTCGACTACAACAAGGCCGATACCTACACTTACACCATCTCCGAGGTCGAGCCTGAGGGTGCTGTCGGCCATGTTAAAGACCACATCACCTATGACACGACCCCGCGCAACGTCACGGTTACGGTAACTAATGGCACGGACCAGCTCAACGCCGTAGTTACCTATGGTGATGGCTCTCAGGATCCGCCGACCTTCACCAACAAGTACTCGACCACGCTTCCCGAGGCGGGCGGGGCTGGCTTGACTATGACATATCTGGCTGGCGCTTCGATGCTGTGTTTTGCCGCGACGTGGATGCATGCTCGTCGTCATCGCGATCTGGATCGAGGTGGCCGTCGTGAGTAGGTTTTGCCGCCGCTTGCTGGCTGTCGCGACGATAGTCACGGTTGCCATCCTCTCTTTTGTGGTGTTGCCCGGGACGGCTCATGCTGTCGGTACCGGAGCTATTACGGTGGACGGTAAAGTTGCGACGCGGTATGACACGTATCAGCTCTTTTCGGCGATCGTTGCCGACGATGCTGATGCCGACCAAAAAGTCGCAACTGACGTAACGTGGGCGAATGACGCCGTTCGTCAAGCTGTTCTCCCCGTGCTTCATGATGCGGGGCTCGATAGCTCGGCATCGGGGGCACAAGAGGCTGCCGAATGGATGGATGCCGACGGACACATAACGACCGCGCTGACGGCAAAGCTTGCTCGTGCGATTTGCAATGCCGGCGCAACTTCCGTGGCCCTTAACGCAGGCACGGCGGCCGAGCTGCCCTGTGGCTACTGGCTCATCGTCGCCGACGACGACGCCATCGCCCAGGGCGAGGTCGGCACTGCGCCGATCATGGCCCTGGTCGGCGGCAGCGCTGTCACTGTCAAGCCCAAGGCCGCGACCCCCAAGGTCGCCAAGCATGTGCTGGAGGACAGCACCGCCGCCTGGCAGAAGGCCGCCGACGCCACGGTCGCCGACGACCTGTACTGGCGCCTCTCTGCCACGGTCCCGGCGGGCCTTGCCGTCTACGACACCTATACGGTGCGGTTCGTCGACACCATGGGCGCGGGGCTCGACCCCTCCAAGGTCGCCGCGAGCATGCGCGTGTACGTGGCGGCGGGCGCCGAGGGCGGCTTCGACGCCGTCGCATGTGAGGGCGGTAACGCCAACTCGACGCCGGCTAAAGGGTGGACAGACATTACTTCACAGTGCAAGGTCTCGGTCGAGGGCAATACCTTCGCCGTGCGCACCGGCGACCTGATCGCCGTGCTCGGCGGGGCCGCCGCCTTCGCCGCGGGCGCCCGCGTGGTTGCTGTCTACAATGCGCCGTTGGGGGCCAATTGCAATCGAGGCGCCACTAAGGGCAACCCCAACGAGGTCTACCTGCGCTACCCGCGCTCTCCCTTTGCCGACCAGTCCGGCGATGCCGGATTCACCCATACGCCGAGCGATGACGCCACGGCCTATACCTGGGGACTCAGCCTCATCAAGCGCTCAAGCGCAGACGATAAGCCGCTCGCGGGCGCCAAGCTGCGCATCATCGATGACCGTGGGCGCATTCTAACGACTGACGGCTCGTGGTCGACGGATGCCGACGCGTGCGTCACCACAGGCGCGGATGGCCATGTGGAATTGAGCGGTGTGGACGCGGGTCTCTACACCGTCGAAGAGGTCGCGGCTCCCAAGGGATACACCGCCTTTGAGGGCAAACGAACGGCAACGGTTGCGTCCGAGGGTCTGGACGTTAAGCAGGTAACAGCCGCGAAGCCCAAGGTGACCGTGTCGGCCGAAAGCCCTCTGCGGGTTGATACCGCCGATGCCGGGACGGGTTCGATCGAGCTGTCGGTGCTCAACACCCCAAGCAAAGAAGCAAGTCGAGGCTTTATGCCCTCGACGGGAGATAGAACGTTGGTACTGGTGGCGGTTTTGGCTGCCATTGGAGTGGCGGCTATTGTTGTCGCGCTCGTCATCAAGCGGGGAGGCAGTCGTCGTGAAAAATAATTGCCCCCTTGCTCAATGGCGTGCTGCCTCCGCAGCGAGTGACGCGCAGTCCTACCGACCTGATGATCATTGGTTTTGAAAAAGTTACCAGAGAACCCTCCATGAAAAGCGGGGCACCCGGTCGATATGACCGAGTGCCCCGCCTCGTTTGTTGGTGCAAAGTAACCTGACCCCTTTGCACCAACACAAAGGTGCCTGTCCCCTTTGTGGCGGTTGGTGGCTAAGCGGTGGGGAGTCCTGGCGTGTTAGCCGGCTGCTGCGGCTTGAGGCGGGCGTTTCGCCAGATGATCTGGATAACGTAGCCGAGCATAAAGACAAAGGCCACGCCGCTGATGAAGTCACCTACGAGGGGAAGCCCCGTGAGGGCGCCTGCGATTATGCCGCCCTCGGCTGCCATGGCGTAGCGGTTCTGGTTGTGTCCGACCATGCGGGCGAGCGCGCACCCCGAAAAGGCACTCGACACCAATGCGATGCCGATAACGCCGCACAAGAGGGTTCCAGCAAGCGATAGACCAGCGATAGAGATAATCAGCAGTAGGACGGCGGGGGCGATAGCAATCGTGCCCAGAAGACCGCTCACCCACAGGGGCATGGGGCGCTGGTGGAGCATGCCGGCGGCGCCGGCGGTCGCGCGCGGAAAGACGAGCTCGAGCAGCAGAGCGACAAAGCAGGTCGAGAGTGCCGCGGCGACGATGCCGCCGATGACATCGTTAAGGGTGGAAGTATCCTCGTTCTCGGTGCGGTCGATCTTAAGCGCGCCTACCTCGGCTCCTGCGGCGCGCTCGGGGTCCTCGGAGACGTGCGCGTTCACGGTGCCGGTGATGTGGGCGTTCTTGCCTAGGATGAGTTTGTCGGCCCAAACCTCGACATCGCCATCGACGGTGCCATCGATGGTCACCGTATCGCCCGCGAGCGCTGCCGACTTGGTGGAGCCTCGCAAGGCAACCGTCTCGCCTATCGCGTAGAAACAGTTAGCGGTGCTGTCGGAATTGAGAACGATATGCTGGCCAGCAACGGTCACGCTGCCATCAACCGTGGTCTTGGCAATGTCGATGGTGCGTGCCGCCAGACGGACGGCGCCGCCCACCGTGCAGTCGCGGATGGAGAGGCTCTCGCCTGCCGCAATTATGTCGCGGTCGATGGAGGCGTCGTCCAAGTTGAGGGCCTGACCGGCCCAGTACAGGTCGCCCTCGACGCCGGACGGATTAGAGTCGTTGTCGGTTGCAAGTACGTTGCCCGCCGTGTCCGTGCCGGCAAATGACGCCGTGGGAAGAGCGGTGAGCGCGAGCGCGATGAGCGCGAATGCCATAAGCAGGCAGCGACGCATCTTGTGTGACGGCGCCGCCGCGGTTTGATTGAAAGCCATGGTTGATCCTTTTGTTAGGTGTTTGGCATATACCTAACAGGGTACCCAACGCGCGGGCGCTCTAAAAGAGCCTCTCGGTTGCATTTCGAAGGGTCGTGCCGCGCCACCTACTTTTTGCGGTGCAAAAAGCGTGCGATGTCGTCCTCGGTGGGGCTTTTGATATCAAAGCGTAGCGATAGCCAGCGCAGCCCCATGGTCACCACGACGCAAACGACCAGTGCGACGACATTGCTGACCAAGCCGCTCATGACAAGGCAAACATAGCTTGCCGATCCGGCGATAGCCGCGATGGCATAGAAGTTGGTGCGCTGGAAAATACCCGGCACCACACCCATAAAACCATCTCGCAGCATGCCGCCGCCCACCGCGGTGAAAAAGCCCATCATGATGCACACCGCCGGCGCAAAGCCGTAGACCAGCGCCTTGTCTGCTCCAGTGGCGGCGTAGATGCCGACCGAGATGATGTCGAGCAGGGGAATGAGTTTTTCGGGTTTGTCGACGATTGCCGGGAAAATATAGATGATGGCCGCCGTGGCAATGGAAAGCGGGAGTGCCATCGGCTGGTTGAGGATGTAGACGTTGCCCACCTGCAGCGTCATGTCGCGCAAGAGACCGCCGCCCAGACCGCAGACCACCGCGAGCGCGACCGCGCCCACCAGGTCGAGCTTGTGCTCGCGCGCAACCAGCACACCTGAGATCGATGCAGCGACAACAGCGAACATCTCGAGCCAAAACGGAATAGCGACCATGGCATCCGAGGCATGTGAGGTAACAGTTATAGCGGCGACGACGGGCAAGATGGGGTCCTTTGGATTGTGGGTTTAGACAATGCCCGTACATAGTACATGTTCGGCGCCGATTGCGACCCTATTGCTCGGCAAACGGTCGGGACCGGGTGGGGGCGTAGGTACCAAACATGTACATCAGCCTCCAAAGATGTCAAAAAATGTCGGTTTTGGAGGGTGATGTACATGTTTTGGTTGGGGCGTGCTGGGATGACGCTACTCGGAAGGCGTGTCTTCGCTCTGCGCGCTCTTCCAGTTGCGGATAAGTGCCTTGCGCAGTTCGTTTTGCTTTCGCTGGTACTCGGCGTCCGTGCAGCGGGGCATACCGAGTGCTTCGCGAATGCTGTTCATGGCGCGATGAAAGGCAAGTTGACTTGCGAACTGTGCCGAGGTGAGCGTAACGATTCGATATCCCATTTGGGCGAGTACGGACTCTCGTTCCGCATCTGCGCCCTTGCGCTCGGTCTCGTCGTGAAAACCGCCCTTATATTCGATGCCGAGTTCTCTGCGCTGATAAGTAACAAGAGCGTCGATTTTGAGCGTTCGAGCTTTGGTGCAATGCCAAAGACGTTGAGGGATTTCGAGCGGTTTGTTGAGTTCGATACCTCGGATACCAATGCCGCCTTCGCTTGTTGGGAGCGAGAGGGTGATGGACGATGCGGTCTCCATGGGCGAGGCTGAGTGGTCGTAGATGTGTCTGAGTGCGAGCCTGGCGCGTGTGGCGCCGGGTTTGCCAGGGTGCCGATCGAGTAGCTCGACAATTTCGTCCTTGGAGGTGGTGGTTGGTTGCTCGGTGTAAGGGTCAGAGGGATTGAGCCCCATGCGATAGTCGCCGCAAACTTCGTAACCATACTCGAGGTATTCGATCCTATCCATCCACTCGGCAGCGAGCACGAAGGTGAAGGCTTCGTCGGTGATAAAGATGCCGGGCGTAAGCTCGTCAATATGGTCGTAGGGTAGGTTTTGGCCGAGAACGTGGCAAGCGACACCGTTGGTGCGAATTCGCTCGAAAGCAAATACTACGGAGATGTCGATAGTCTTGAGCATGGTGGACGGAATGCCGCAGTCGGTAAGTGCCTGCCGAATGCGCGCGATGCGTTGCTGGGTAGAGAGGCCCCGCACACCTATCTGGTAGTCGCGTTGTGCGACGGCTTGAACCAGGTTCCGCGGTGCATGACGGACGAGCCACGCCGTTTTATGCGAAATGAGAACAGGAGTATCCATTGGGGACCTCTCGCTTCGAGCTGACACCAAACTCTTATGTCCGTTGAGGTGGGGAAATATACCGGATGCGAGCAAATCGACTCATGCTCGGTGCGCGTCATACGCAAACGTGTACATCACACTCCAAAAACGACATTTTTTGACATCTTTGGAGGGTGGTGTACATGTTTGGTTGGGACGTGCGGTCGAGGGGGGGATCCGATAACAAAAAAGCCCCATTGCTGGGGCTCATGCCATCTACTGGCGGAGGAGGAGGGATTCGAACCCTCGTGACCTTATACAGGCCAAACGGTTTTCGAGACCGCCGCATTCAACCACTCTGCCACCCCTCCGCGTGGGGTAAAAACAAAGCAGGCTCGAAGGCCTGCTTTGGAATTAACTGGCGGAGAGTCAGGGATTTGAACCCTGGAGACGCTTTTGACGCCTACACGATTTCCAATCGTGCTCCTTCGGCCACTCGGACAACTCTCCGTTAAATGCGAAAGTCAGTATACACGAGGAATCGCAAAGTGCAAACAGAAAAGTTGGCATTTTTTAAAACGCTCGGCCGCGCTTGGCGTTGCAGTGGGGTTTGAGGTGCCAAAAAAACGGCTTCCGACCAGCGTGGTTGATCAACTCAATTGTTCAAAAGGGGTATTCATAAGCGACTTGGTAATGAATTTAAAAATCTTTGGGTGGTGCTGTGGACCGCTGGTATGCATTTTGCGACCACAGCCTTGTGCCCGTTGACCTGCGGCTTGGCTCAGCTTGTCCCCGCGGCATCGTATCTTGTCCACAAATCCGTCAAGCTCTTGGTCGGCATTTGGTTGGAATGCGCATGAAACGTGGTGCGAGCATGGGCATATGTGGAGGTCATGAGGTTGTAGCTGCATATTCTTGCGGCCTGGGAGGTTGAAAGATATTATTACTAAGTCTTTTCCTGCTTCAGGCGCACCTTCACGACCTGAAGCCACATTTGCCCAGAGGAGGTGACAATATGAAGGCTTATGAACTGCTGTTCTTTGTTGACCCGTCGCTCGACCCCGAGACTCGTCTCGCTGTTATGAAGCGTATCGATACCACGATCGCTGAGGGCGCTGGCAAGGTCGACTCCGTTGACGAGTGGGGCAAGCGCAAGCTCGCCTACGAGATCAACGACCTCACCGATGGTGACTACACCCTCATCAACTTCCACGCAGATCCTACCCAGATCGCCGAGCTTGATCGCGTCCTGCGCATCACCGACGCTGTGGTCCGCCACATGATCGTCCGTCGCGACGACCAGGAGTAAGACTGTCGTTTTGGACTGGGCTTGTGCCCCAAGAGGAAGTAGTGAGTTATGAGCATCAATCGAGTGAACATCACCGGTAACCTCACCCGCGATCCCGAGCTGCGCGCCACCGCCGGCGGAACCCAGGTTCTGTCCTTTGGCGTCGCCGTGAACGATCGTCGCCGCAACGCGCAGACTGGCGAGTGGGAGGACTATCCCAACTTTGTCGACTGCACCATGTTCGGCACCCGCGCCGAGGCCGTGAGCCGTTTCCTGGCAAAGGGAAACAAGGTCGCGATCGAGGGCAAGCTGCGCTACAGCTCTTGGGAGCGCGACGGCCAGCGCCGGAGCAAACTTGAGGTCATCGTCGATGAGATCGAGTTTATGAGCTCCCGTGGTGGCCAGGGTGGCTACGATCAGGGCGGTTACGCCCCCGCAGCTTCCGCGCCCGCAGCACGTCCTGCCGCACCGGTGGCTACGCCGCCCGCGGTCGACGTCTACGATGAGGACATCCCGTTCTAAGGGTTGTTCACCTATTTTTGAGTGAGAGGCGGCTTCGGTTCGCCGAAGTTGCCAAATGAAAGGTATTTTGACATGGCTAATGATTTTTCTGCACGTCAGCCGCGTCGTAAGTACTGCCAGTTCTGCAAGGAGAACACTGAGTTCATCGACTATAAGGACACTCAGCTTCTCCGTAAGTACATGACCGACCGTGGCAAGATCAAGCCCCGTCGCGTCACTGGCGCTTGCACGCAGCATCAGCATGACATCGCCAACGCCATCAAGCGCGCCCGCGAGATGGCTCTCCTGCCGTACACCGTCCCCGTGGTTTCCTCTCGTGGCAACCGCGACCGCGGCTAAGAAGGGAGACACATCATGAAGGTTATTCTTCTCGATGAGATCAAGGGCAAGGGCGGCGAGGGTGACGTCGTAGAGGTCGCTCAGGGTTACGCTGAGAACTTCCTGTTCCCCAAGAAGCTCGCTGTTGCCGCCACCAAGGGCAACCTCAAGCAGCTTGACGAGCGTCGCAACAACATCGCCAAGCGCGAGGCCGTCCGTCTGGCTACCGCCAACGAGACCAAGGCTGCCTTCGAGGGCAAGACGGTCACCGTTGACGTCAAGGTCGGCGACGAGGGCATCCTCTTTGGCTCCGTTACCGCCGCTATGATCGCTGACGCCATCAAGGCTCAGCTCGGTATGGACATCGACCGCAAGCGCGTCGAGCTCGGTAAGCCCATCAAGGTTGCCGGTGCCCACACCGTTGCCATCTCGCTGTACCGCGAGATCAAGGCCGAGGTTGTCGTTCTCGTCGGCGTTACCGCTGAGGAGCTCGCTGCCGAGGCTGAGGTCGAGGAGGCCGCTGAGGTCGCCGAGGCCGAGACCGCCGAGGTCGAGACTGAGGCTGCTGCTGAGTAGCATTTGCTGCAACGCAACAATCTTGTTCTAAGAAGGGCGCTCTGGGAAACCAGGGCGCCCTTTTGTTTTTTGCGCTGAGTGAGTGTCATGGCGAACGTTGCGCCGAAGTCCTATATACAGGACCGTTCATCCGTTTGGTTCGGTGATGATTGGCGGCGCGCGGCGCGTTTTGGGACCATGGCTGATACTATGGATGCTCGCAAGCGATATGAATGAGGATGCTCATGGCATATGACGATAGGGAGACCGGGCTGACGGTTGAGGACCGCGGCTCAAAGTTGGGTCTTCCCCAAAACCAAGATGCAGAGGCCAATGTACTGGCCGCTATGCTGCTATCGCCCGAGGTGGTCGAGGAGGCCCAGGTCGAGCTGCAGCCCGATGACTTCTACCGGCCCATTCATAAGACCATCTATACTGCGATGGTCGATATGTACAACAGCCGCATTCCCATCGACTCTATCTCGCTGATCGATTACCTGCGAAGCATCAACAAGCTCGATGCCGTGGGCGGCGAAGCGTACATTTTGGAGTTGATGGGTCAGACCCTGTCGCTCGTCAACTGGCAGCACCATGCCGCCATCGTTCGCCGCGACTCGATGCTGCGCGAGCTGATCGGCGCCACTAACGAGATCAACGCGCTGGCATATAACGCCCCCACCGACACCAAAGAGGTTGTCGAGCTGGCCGAGAGCAAGCTGCTCAAGGTTACGGCGCGCGAGGTCAAGTCGAGCTACAAGACGCTGACCGAGTTTATGGTCGAGGCCTATAACGAGGCCGAGGAAGTGTGCCAGGCCGGTGGCCAGGCCGCGGGCGTGCCCACGGGCTTCCCGTCGCTCGACCGCATGCTCATGGGCTTCCGCGAGGGCCAGCTCATCATCATCGGCGCCCGTCCTGCCGTGGGTAAGACGTCGTTCGCTCTGAACCTGGCACTTAACGCTGCCGCTGCTGGTTATACCGTCGGCTTCTTCTCGCTGGAGATGTCGGGCAAGGAAATTGCCCAGCGTCTGATTTGCGCCTACGCCATGATCTCGATCAGTGACTTCCGCATGGGCCGCATTAGCCCCGAGCAGTGGGCCAATATCAACGAGGCCACGCAGACCTTGTCCAAGCTCGATATTCTGATTGACGATACGCCCGGCACCACAGTGACCGAGATTCGCGCCAAGAGCCGTCGCATGCTCCATAACAAGGAGAAGGCCATCATCATCCTGGACTACCTGCAGCTGGTGAGTCCTCCGCCGGGACGCCGCTCCGAGAGCCGTACCGTCGAGGTTTCGGAGATGTCGCGTGGTCTTAAGATCATGGCCAAGGAGCTCAAGATCCCGCTCATCGCGCTGTCGCAGCTCTCGCGTCAGGTCGAATCCCGTACCGGCAAGCGCCCGCAGCTTTCCGACCTTCGTGAATCGGGCTCCATCGAGCAGGACGCCGATATCGTTATGTTCTTGGACCGCTCCGCCGACGAGGCCGAGGCCTCGCGCGACGATCGACCCGACGAGGGCGTTACGCGTATCGTCGTGGCCAAGAACCGTTCGGGCCCGATCGGCGACGTCGACCTGATGTTCCTGCCGGCATCCACCAAGTTCTATGAGCTTGATGGGGCACATGCCGAGGAGTAGGACAGGCGCCCGTTGCACGGGTATACTGGGAATGTTTTGTGCTTCTGCGTGCCGGCGTGGCGCGTAGACAGTCCATGAATGTAAGGAGTAAACATGCCGTCAACCGTTTTGGTCGGTGCCCAGTGGGGCGATGAGGGCAAGGGTAAGATTTGCGACCTGGTCGCCGGCGACTTCGATGCCGTCGTGCGCTACTCGGGCGGCAACAACGCCGGTCACACCATCGTCGTCAACGGCAAGAAGTACGGCCTGCACCAGGTGCCCTCCGGCATCATGTATTCTGACCACGTGTCGGTGATCGGTAACGGCTGCGTCGTCAACCCCAAGGTTGTCCTTGAGGAGATCGATATGTTCGAGGCCGACGGCATCACCACCAAGAACCTCAAGATTAGCGGCAACGCGCATGTCATCATACCGTACCACATCGATCTGGATGGCGCCTTTGAGCAGAAGCTCGGCAAGAAGAACATCGGTACCACCAAGCGCGGCATCGGTCCGTGCTATCAGGACAAGATGGCCCGCATCGGCCTGCGCATGCAGGACATGCTGGACGAGGCACTGTTCCGCGACAAGCTGGAGACCGCTCTCGCCCGCGTGAACCCCGAGCTCGAGCTCATCTACAACCTGCCCACCTACACCGTGGACCAGATTTGCGACGAGTACCTGCCGATGGCCGAGCGCCTGCGTCCCTACATCACCGAGACGAGCCTGCTGCTCAACAACATGATCGATGAGGGCAAGGACCTGCTGTTTGAGGGCGCCCAGGCGACGCTACTCGACATCGACCACGGCACCTATCCGTACGTGACGTCTTCCAACTGCACCGCCGGCGGCGCCATTACCGGCTCCGGCGTCGGCATGAAGAATGTCGACCGCGTGCTGGGCGTCATGAAGGCCTATATCACCCGCGTCGGTTCGGGCCCCATGCCCACCGAGCTTTCCTATGAGTCCGAGGCTGGCCACACGCTGACCGAGGAGGGCTATGAGTACGGCGTGACCACCGGTCGCCGTCGTCGTTGCGGCTGGTTTGACGGCCCTATCGCCAACTATGCCTCGCGCGTCAACGGCCTCACCGACATCGCCGTGACCAAGCTCGACGTGCTTTCGGCTTTCGACACCATCAAGGTGTGCGTGGCCTACGATGTCGATGGCGAGCGCTACACGAGCGTGCCCGAGCATCAGGTGCGCTTTGAGCACGCCAAGCCCATCTACGAGGAGCTTCCTGGTTGGAAGTGCGATATCACCGGCTGCCGCAGCTTTGAGGAGCTGCCGCAGGAGGCTCAGGACTACGTGGCGTTTATCGAGGATCTGGCACACACCCGCGTGACGTTCATTGGCGTTGGCGCTGGTCGCGAGCAGATCATCAACCGATTCTGGAAGTAATCGGGACTATTTGGTTATTGCGATATACCCCTTTGCAGCCCGGACGGGCGGCCGAGGGGTATATTTGCTTGCAAAGGGCTCGCGCGGAGCGGGCCGTTCATCCATAGAGGAGGCACCCTTGAAGGCGGACACTCAAACCATCGACATCCTGTTGTTGGGCAGCGGCGGCCGCGAGCATGCTTTGGCAGCTAAGCTCGCAGCATCACCGCGCGCCGGCAAGCTCTACATTGCGCCGGGCAACGGCGGCACCGCGAGCTGCGGCGAGAACGTTGTTCTCGACGACTGCGATCCTGCGGCCGTGGCGGCGTTTGCGCAGAGCCACGGATGCGGACTTGTGGTAATTGGCCCCGAGGCTCCGCTCGTGGCGGGCGTGGCCGACGCCGTGCGCGCGGCGGGTATTCCCTGCTTTGGCCCGGGTGCCGAGGGCGCCCAGATGGAGGGCTCCAAGCTGTTCTCCAAGCAGCTCATGGAGCGCGCCGGTATCCCTACGGCGGCCTACGGCTCGTTTACCGACGAGGCTTCGGCTCTCGCCTACGTGCGCGAGCAGGGCGCCCCGCTGGTCGTGAAGGCCGACGGCCTTGCCGCGGGCAAGGGCGTTATCGTGGCGACCGAACTTGATCAGGCCGAGGAGGCCGTGCGCGAGTGCTTTGGCGGCACCTTTGGCGATGCCGGCAATACCGTGGTCATCGAGGAGATGCTCGTTGGTCCCGAGTGCTCGCTGCTGGCCTTTACCGACGGCAAGACCGTGCGCCCCATGGCCACCTCGCAGGACCACAAGCGTGCGCTCGAGGGCGACAAGGGCCCCAACACCGGTGGCATGGGCGTCTACAGCCCGGTGCCCATCGTGACCGATGAGGAGCTCGCCACCATGGTGAAGGTCATGGAGCAGACCGTGGCCGAGCTCGCTGCCGAGGGTATCGACTACCGCGGCTGCCTGTACGGCGGCTTTATGCTCACGCCTGCCGGCCCCAAGGTGCTGGAGTTCAATGCCCGCTTTGGCGACCCCGAGACGCAGGTCGTTCTGCCGCGCCTTAAGAACGACCTGGTCGAGGTCATGTTGGCTTGTGCCAACTGCGAGCTCGACCAGATTGAACTCGACTGGCGTGACGAGTGGGCCGTGGCCGTTGTCCTGACGAGTGCGGGTTATCCCGGCAGCTACGAGAAAGGCAAGGTCATTACCGGTATCGCCGATGCCGAGGCCATGGAGAACGTGACCGTGTACCACGCGGGCACCGCCGTGGTGGACGGCCAGCTCGTGACCAATGGTGGCCGCGTGCTTGCCGTGACCGCTCTGGGCGACACGTTCGAGAACGCTCGCAACCTTGCCTACGAGGCCTGCGAGAAGATTGATTTTGAGGGCAAGACCCTGCGTCACGATATCGGCCTGCGCGCGCTGCGCGGCCGCGACGCCTGGGATGCCTAAAATCCGAGAGGAATGAGACGGATGGACGAGAAGAACGAAGAGCTCGTGGACGCGCAGATCGTCGAAGAGGACAGCCGCATGTATGGGCACGCCGAGGGCGAGCCTGGTGGCGAGGTCGCTGACGAGCCGGCGCTGGTGCTGGGCGACGACGACCCGCACGATGCCGAGCTGCACGAGAAGATTCTTTCGGAGGAGTGCGCCTGGAAGGGCAAGATCCTCGACGTCCACCGTCTTGAGGTTGAGCTGCCCAACGGTCACCGCAGCGCCCGCGATATCGTTCGCCATCCGGGTGCGGCGGCCGTTGTGGCACTGACCGAGAGCGGCAAGATCGTACTGGTGCGTCAGTACCGCACCGCCATCGACCGCGTGACGGTCGAGATTCCTGCCGGCAAGCTCGACCCGGGCGAGGACCCGCTCGATTGCGCCAAGCGCGAACTGCATGAGGAGACGGGCTTTAAGGCTGGTCGTATTCGCTTTTTGACGTCGATTGTCACGTCCTGCGGTTTTTGCGATGAGATCATCCACATCTACTTGGCTACCAAGCTCGAGTTTGATGCGCCCAACCCCGATGATGACGAGTTTGTCAACGTGGACCTGGTGCCGCTGCACGAGCTGATCGACGCCGTGCTCGACGGCAAGATCGAAGACGCCAAGACCGTCGTAGGCGCGCTTGCCTGCGACAGCATCGCGCACCGCCTTGGGGGCGCGGAGCTTTAACGAGTGGGGATAGCCTTGGGACAAGTACTACTGATTGCTTTGTCCCAGGGCCTTACGTTGCTGATATTTCTTTGAGGATCACATGCTGAAGAGGTTTCTTTCTTACTACAAGCCCCAGATGGGGCTTTTTGTTGCTGATACTGTTTGTGCTCTGGTGCTTGCCGCCATTGACCTGGCGTTCCCCATTATCCTGCGCAATTTGACCGGTGGGCTGTTTACTCAGGGTCAGGCTGCCATTATGCAGGCGCTCGGCATGATCGCGGTGGGCTTGGTGCTGATGTATGCCGTCCGCTGCGCCTGCCGCTATTTTGTGAGCTATTGGGGTCACGTGATGGGCGCGCGTATGGAGTCCAAAATGCGCGAGGACCTGTTCGACCAGTATGAGCGCTTTAGCTTTGCGTACTTCGATCGCAACAGCTCGGGCGATATGATGAGCCGCGTGGTCAACGACCTGTTCGATATCTGCGAGGCGGCGCACCACGTACCCGAGTGGATCATCATCTGCGGTATCGAGATTATCGGCTCGTTTGTGATCCTCTTTACCATCGCCCCGGTGCTGGCGCTCGCCATGGCCGTGGTGACGGCGGCGTTTGCGGTCATCATGTTTTGGCAGAACATGCGTATGCGCGAGGTCTTTAGCGACAACCGCAAAAAGATCAGCGGCATCAATGCGCAGCTGCAGGATTCGCTGGCGGGCATGCGCGTGGTCAAGAGCTTTGCCAACGAGGAGACCGAGCGTGCCAAGTTCCGCGCCTCCAACAATCGCTATCTTTCGTCCAAGGAGAACATGTATCACGCCATGGGCGTCTATACCGCGACGTATGGCCTGCTCTCTGGTGTGCTCTATGTGATCGTGGTGCTGCTGGGCGGCTGGCTGGTCGCCCAGGGACAGCTGCAGGCGGTCGATATGGCGACCTTTGCACTCTATATTTCGCTGTTCTGCACGCCGCTCGAGACGCTCGTCAATTCGGCCGAAACGTATCAGAAGGCTATCGCCGGCTTTAAGCGTATGGACGAGGTGCTCTCGACGGCGCCGGATATCCAGGACAAGCCGGGCGCTACGGATCTGCAGGTGACCGCCGGCGCCGTGGAGTATCACGACGTGTGCTTTAACTACGAGGATGTCGAGCTGGGCGAGGGCTATGCCGACGAGCGTCCCGTTATCGACCATATGGACCTGTCCATCAAGCCCGGGCAGACCATCGCTTTGGTTGGCCCTTCGGGCGGCGGCAAGTCCACAACCTGTTCGCTGCTGCCGCGCTTTTATGACGTGGCTACCGGATCCATTAGCATCGACGGTCAGGACGTGCGCGATGTGACGCAGCAGAGCCTGCGCCGCGCCATCGGCCTGGTGCAGCAGGATGTCTATCTATTTGACGGTACGATTGGCGAGAACATCGCCTACGGCAAGCCGGGCGCCACGGCAGAAGAGATCGCCGAGGCCGCCCGTCGCGCCAACATCGATGCCTTTATCGAGTCGCTTCCGCAGGGCTACGACACCGTGGTGGGCGAGCGCGGCAGCCGTCTTTCGGGCGGACAGAAGCAGCGCGTTGCCATCGCGCGTGTGTTTCTCAAGAACCCCAAGATCCTGATTTTGGACGAGGCGACGAGTGCTTTGGATAACGAGAGCGAGGAGGCGGTGCAGGAGTCACTCGAAGAGCTGGCACGCGGCCGCACCACGATTATTATCGCCCACCGTCTTTCGACCATTAAGCATGCCGATGAGATTGCGACCGTTGAGCATGGTCGCGTTGTGGAGCGTGGCACGCACGAGGAGCTTCTCGCCCGTGGCGGCACCTATGCCCGTTACTATCGAATGCAGTTCGAAGGTGCGCGTGCGCACGAGCTCGACTGATTGATATGACAGGAAGTTTATGGCTGACAAGAACCCTTTGACTCCGGAAGAAGTGACGGAGTTATTCTCCGAAATCGATGCATCCGGCGTCTTGGATCCCACGCTCGCCAAAAAGCGTACCGAGCGCATGCGTGAGAAGGAGGCTGCGGCCAAGCGCGGTGACAAAGCGGCGCTAGCGCAGCTGCGCAGCGAGGACCGCGCGAGCCAGGCAAAACATATCGACCCGCTGTCCGAGGACGATCCTTCGGGTTCGCAGGTGAGCCATACCATTACGAAGACTGCCATGGCCGTGGTTATCGGCATCTTGGTGCTGATCGTGGGCATGCAGATTGGCTACGGCGTGATGCGTCGCCTGAATACCGCCAACCTGTCCGAGAGCGTTTCGGTCGATACCGTTTCGACGGCGCTGAAGGGCGGCCTTGAGTGGGGCAACGGCTTTACGCAGTTCCCGCTCGACTTTACCGTCGATGAAGCCGATGAGCGTACGGGCACGGTCGAGGTGACGGTGTTGGACACATCGTCTGCCAACGAGCTCGAGCTGCTGTCCAACGGGCAGATCCAGGCCGCGGCGCTTGCGACCAACGCGCTGCTCAACGATAAGATCGACCGCGTGGTGTATAACGTTCACGCCTATATCGACGAGGATAGCAACATTCAGCACGATTCCTTCTTTGGCATGTTCCCCGCGCGGGGCCACCAGAGCGCCATTTTGACGTTCGTGTGGACCAAGAGCTCATCCAACGCCACGAGTATCGACTGGAAGATGCGCATCGTGAGTATGGATGACACCATCGCCGAGCGCATTCAGAAGCAGGTGAACTCGGTGTCGTCGTTGATTGAGGACCCGGTGGTGAGCCAGACCAAGATTGACGAGGAAAAGGCCGAACGTGACCTGGAGCATCGTCTGCATGGCCGCGAGATTTTCCGCGGCGGCAAGCCCGATCGCTCACCGTCCGAACTGCTGGAGCAGGACAAGAAAAAATAAGACGCCATCATCCCGCGTGAGCCAAGTGACCACGCGGGATGATTTTTCTGGGACGGGGGATTCAAAAATCATTATGCATAGAAAGTCATAATTATCATTTCGTAAACATTTCAATGAAATTAACGCCATGAGGCATACTTGCGGTTACAATACCGCGAGGCCTAACTACACACCTTTAAGCCGGTCCTGTGAGACCGGGAAGGAGAATTATGGCGAACAACCATACCGCGGGCGCTGCCGCCCGCACCTTCGCGCCCAGCGAGCTTTGCCAGCGCATGCTGGCCAAAACCAGCAAGGGCACCTGCGGTCCCTGCATCCTGTATCTTGAGGATGGGACCATTTTTTATGGACGTGCATGCGGCGCCGCGGGCACCGCGACCGGCGAAGTCTGCTTCAACACCTCGCTCGAGGGCTACTTTGAGGTCATGACCGACCCGAGTTATGCCGGCCAAATCGTAACCATGACCTATCCGCAGATCGGCAACTACGGTATCGACGAGACCGACGTCCAGTCGGCCTTCCCCGGCGACGACGTGCGCCCTGCGAGCGCTCCGGCTATGCGCGGCATGATCGTTCGCGACATGTGCGCCACGCCTTCTAACTGGCGCTCGGCCGTCAGCGTGCCGGAGTACCTGCGCGCTCACGGCATCGTCGCTATCGAAGGTGTCGACACCCGCGCCCTGGTGCGCCATCTGCGCGACAATGGTTCCAAGATGGGCATTATCTCGACCGAGATCTTCGACGTCGACGAGCTTGCCGAGCGTCTGGCCGCAGCGCCCACGCTGGTAGGCGAGAACCTGGTCAAGACCGTAAGCTGCCCCGTACCTCACGAGTTTGTGGCCGCCGACCTGCCTGCCACGCATGACTTTGCGCTTGCGGTTGCCGCTCCTGCCCGTCACAAAGTGGTCGCCTACGACTGCGGTGTGAAGCGCGGCATTCTGGAGGGGCTGGTCCGCGCCGGCTGCGACCTTACCGTCGTGCCGTGGGACACGCCCGCGAGTGAGGTGCTCGACATGAATCCCGACGGCGTCTTTTTGTCCAATGGCCCCGGCGACCCCGACGCCGTGGTGGAGACCTACGAGCAGGTGCAGCAGCTGATCGGCAAGGTGCCGGTCTTTGGCATTTGCCTGGGCCATCAGATGATCAGCCTGGCCTGCGGCGCCCAGATGGAAAAGCTTAAATTCGGTCACCGCGGTGGCAACCAGCCGGTCGTGAACCTGGTAAGCCGTCGCGTGGAGATTACCGCGCAAAACCATGGCTTTGGCCTGCTGTTCCCCAGCCTGGGCAAGCTTGTCCCCGAGCTTTCCGGCGGCGAGACCGAGCATGCGGCCGATGGAGATCTGCGCGTCTGGGTGCGCCGCGGAATCGCGCCGGTCGTGATGAACGAGCGCTTTGGCCGCATTCGCCTGACGCACGTGAACCTCAACGACGGCACCGCCGAGGGCATCCAGCTGCTCGACGCCCCGTGCTTCTCGGTCCAGTACCACCCCGAGGCCTCGCCTGGCCCCACCGATGCTCACTATCTCTTTACCGCCTTTACGCGACTCATGGACGGCGAGGAGAACTACCTGGACATCGACACCGCGAAGGACCGCCTGGCTGGCTGGAATTTCGCCGAGACCGCCGCGACCGAGACCGAGGAGAACTAACATGCCGAAACGTACTGACATCAAGCGTATCCTCGTTATTGGTTCGGGCCCCATCGTTATTGGCCAGGCCTGCGAGTTCGACTACTCCGGCGCCCAGGCCTGCAAGGTGCTCAAGGAGGATGGCTTTGAGGTCATCCTAGTCAACTCCAACCCGGCGACCATCATGACCGACCCGGGCTTGGCCGACCGCACCTATGTCGAGCCCATCACCGCCGAATTTATCGAGCGCGTGATCAAGAAGGAGCGCCCGGACGCACTGCTGCCCACGCTGGGTGGCCAGACCGGTCTGAATGCCGCCGTCGAGCTGGCAAAGGACGGCACGCTCGACAAGTACGGCGTCGAGATGATCGGCTGTGACCTTGCCGCCATCGAGCGTGGCGAGGACCGTAAGCTTTTTAACGAGGCCATGGCCGAGATTGGCCTGGAGGTTGCGCGCTCGGGCTATGCCTACAGCGTGGCAGACGCCGAGGCTATCGCCGAGCGCGTGGGATATCCCTGCGTGCTGCGCCCGAGCTTTACTCTCGGCGGCGCCGGTGGCGGCATCGCGCATACTCACGAGGAGCTCGTCTCCATCGTGAGCCAGGGCCTTGAACTCTCGCCCGCTCACGAGGTGCTGGTCGAGGAGTCCATCGAGGGTTGGAAAGAATACGAGATGGAGGTTATGCGCGACCACGCTGGCAACGGCATCATCGTGTGCTCCATCGAGAACCTCGACCCCATGGGCGTGCATACCGGTGACTCCATCACCGTGGCGCCGGCGCAGACCCTCTCCGACCTTGAGTATCAGCGCATGCGTGTCGCCTCGCTCGCCATTTTGGAGAAGATCGGCGTCGAGACCGGCGGATCCAACGTGCAGTTTGCCGTGAACCCCCAGACCGGCCGCCTGATTGTCATCGAAATGAACCCGCGCGTGAGCCGTTCGTCTGCGCTGGCCTCCAAGGCCACGGGTTTCCCCATCGCCAAGGCCGCCGCTCGCCTGGCCGTGGGCTACACGCTCGACGAGATCGTCAACGACATTACCAAAGCTACGCCCGCCTGCTTTGAGCCCACGATCGACTACTGCGTGGTCAAGGTGCCGCGCTTTGCCTTTGAGAAGTTCAAGGGCACCGACCCCACGCTCACCACGCGCATGAAGGCCGTGGGCGAGATCATGGCGATCGGCCGCACCTTTGAGGAGGCTTTTGGCAAGGCCATGCGCTCGCTGGAGGATGGACATCAGGGTATTTGCGCTGGTGGCAAGGAGGGCGCCGATAAGCTGAGCGACGAGGAGCTCGCCCAGGCCGTGGGCACTCCGACTGAGCACCGCATCTTCTTTGTGGTCGAGGCCCTGCGCCGTGGCTGGGATGTTGCGCGCATCCACGCCATCTGCGGTATCGATCCGTGGTACCTCAACCGCATCAACGATATGGTGCAGGTCCAGGAGAGCGTTCGCGGCCTGCGCGTGGGGGACATTGATGCCGACGCGATGCGTCTGCTCAAGCAGTATGGCACGAGCGATGCCGAGATTGCCACACTAACCGGCTCGGACGAGCGCTTTGTTCGCGCTTACCGCAAGGGTCTGGGCGTGGTCCCCAGCATGAAGACGGTCGACACCTGCGCCGCCGAGTTCTCGAGTGCCACGGAGTACCACTACAAGACCTACGAGAACATCTACCGTACGAGCCCAGTCGCCAAGAAGTGCGTTGCCCCCGACGAGACCACGCCGGCAGATAAGCCCAAAGCGATGATTCTGGGTGCTGGACCTAACCGTATTGGCCAGGGTATCGAGTTTGACTACTGCTGCGTGCATGCGAGCTATGCGCTGGCGGCCCGCGGCTTTGAGACCATCATGGTCAACTGCAACCCCGAGACCGTTTCGACTGACTACGACACGTCCGACCGCCTGTACTTTGAGCCGCTCACTTACGAGGACGTCATGGACGTTATCGATGTCGAGCGCCCCGACGGCGTCGTGGTGACGCTCGGCGGCCAGACCCCGCTTAAGCTGGCACGCATGCTCGAGGAGAGCGGCGTGAACATCATGGGTACCAAGCCCGACGCTATCGATTTTGCCGAGGACCGCGAGCGTTTTGCCGCCCTGCTCGACAAGCTGGGCATTATGTATCCGCCGGCGGGCCAGGCAACCTCGTTTGAGGAGGCCGAGGCCGTGGCCGCGCACATCGGCTACCCGCTGCTGGTGCGTCCGAGCTACGTGCTGGGCGGCCGCGGCATGATGATCGCCTATGATGCCGAGCATCTGCGCGATTACATGGCCGAGGCCGCGCGCATTAGCCCCGACTACCCGGTGTATCTCGACCGCTTCCTGGAGGGTGCGATTGAGTCCGACGTCGACGCCCTGTGCGATGGCGAGGAGGTATATATCGGTGGCATCCTGGAGCATATCGAGGAGGCCGGTATTCACTCCGGTGACTCCGCGACCTGCATTCCGCCGTTCAGCTTTAGCGAGAGCCTGCAGGCGAAGCTCCGCGAGACCACGCGCCGTATCGCCATGGCGCTGGGAGTCCGCGGCCTGGTCAACGTGCAGTATGCCATCAAGGGCGAGACCGTCTACGTGATCGAGGCCAACCCGCGCGCCAGCCGTACCGTGCCGTTCATCTCCAAGGCCACCGGCGTGCCGCTGGCCAAGTGCGCGGCGCGTATCATGGCGGGCGATTCCATCGCGAGCCTGGGCCTGCCGAGTGACGAGCGTCAGCTGGACTGGTTCTGTATGAAGGAAGCCGTTATGCCCTGGGGCCGTTTCCCGGGAGCCGACGTTATCCTGGGGCCCGAGATGAAGTCGACGGGCGAGGTCATGGGTATCGCCAAGAGCTATCCCGAAGCATACGCCAAGACGCAGCTGGCGATTGACTACCAGCTGCCCGATCCGAGCTGCGGCAAGGTGTTCATTAGCGTGTGCGACCGCGACAAGCGTCACATCCTTTCGGTCGCGCGTATCCTGCGCTACCTGGGCTTTGACATCTGCTCTACCGAGGGTACGGCGCGCGTTCTGCGTGGAGGCAACGTGACGTGCGAGGTCGTGGAAAAGATCAGCGGCCCGCATGACGGCGAGCGTCCCAACATCGGCGACCTCATCGCCGATGGCAAGATTGCGGTAATCATCAACACGCCGTATGGTCCGGGCTCGCGTGGCGATGGCTACCTGCTACGTACCGAGGCCGTACGCCGCGGTGTGACCTGCGTGACGGCGATGTCTGCCGCCAACACATACGTGAGTGCCATCGAGGCCGTGCGCGAGGACCAGCAGGGTCACGGCAGCGCCAACGACATGGGCATGGACGTCATCGCCCTGCAGGACCTGCCGCAGTACACGGTGTAGTGTGACCTGTCCGGCCGGGGCGGGAGGGGCCGAGATTTCCCCCTTTCGCTCCGGCTGCAAGCAGAGTCGCTCAGGAGGAAACTCGGCCCCTC
>CAJMHW010000026.1 GCA_905213325.1 Collinsella aerofaciens | reverse complement strand
GCGCAACGCGTTGCGCTGAGTCCTGAGGCTGTTGCAATGAAAATGAGAATCAAGGCGCGAAACGCAGTATCGTCCGAGAAACCTAAAAACTCCAGTACATATGGATCGCGGATGATATCCTCGGGGCGACGAGCTGGGGCGCTCTTTTGGATTTCTTGGGTGACAGCCTCCTTGTCTTTGCTGGCAAGTAGGCGCTCGCGGAACATGGTGTTGATCTGGCGTTCGAGCTGGCGCGTGCTCCAGCGAGAGTCGGCGCATTCGTTCATGTACCAGGTGCGAGCATCAGGGTCGGAAATGCGCATCAACCTGCGGTAATGAGTCCAGCTCAATTCGCTACGCAGTGCGTCGCGAATTGGAAACGCAAGAAAGAACTGACGCATATTGCGAAGGTTTGCGATGCCAAAGCCTCTTCCGAAATCCGCGGTAAGCCTTCTGGAGAGGCCTGCAATCAATGCCTCTCCATATGCTGCGCGCTCCTCTCCGCCCTGTTCATCAACAATACTCTTGCCGATCTCCCAATATGCCTCAACCATCGCAAAGTTAACAGCGGTATAGGCCTTGTCGCGAGCGGCGTTGAGAATCGAGGAGACCTGCTTGTAAAAACCTTCGGGCACGATTGTCGATTCTCCACGGTTTACCAGTTCGCCCATCACTGTCGCCCCGCTTTCCTCTTGTGGAATGCATCTTTATCGAATTTAGTTTAAAGCCTCGCGCGGACACGAATTGCTGTGCTGTCTGACATCATCGCATGGGGCCTTGCGGTGACTAAAATGTGGCCATAGAGACAGTTTTAGCGAACCCCACGGGAGTGACGTGTATGGACAACAACACGCTGCTATTCCAGGACAAAGGTTCGGGTAGGTATAAAGACGTCAAGATCTACCCTAACCGCATTGAGGTACTCAAGAAGGGCACTTTTGGCGGCAAGCACACCGAGATTGTTTATCTTAAGGACATTACGGGCGTCAATAGAATCAAAGGCCGCGATGTTTTTCTGCGCAATCGTCTGTTGACCGCTTGCGTCTTTAGCCTGAACAGCCGTGCGAAGGCCCAGGAGTTTGTTAACGCGCTGAACATGGTGATGTAGCCGATAGCGGCGTTCGGGCCAAGGTAAAAATCGGGGGCACAGAACGGTGTTCTGCGCCCCCCATTGAGTCGATGTGTCTAAAAGGCCGGCTTGCCTATTCGCTACCGTCCCCAGCGTTTTCGCGGTCGTTGGCAAGCATTGCCGCGCCGGCGACCGTTGTCGCTACGGCGGCGGCAGCGAGCCCGGTGGCAATGCCGGAGCTGTCGCCCGTGTCGGCGAGCTTTCCGCCCGAGCCCTTGCCCTTGTTGCCCTTACCGTTCTTATCAGCGCTGCCTGCGTTGGAACCCGTGCCGCTGCCGGTGCCGGCGCCGGCAGCACTGTCCGAGGCCGCTACGGTAAAGCTTGCGGCTCCGTCGCTGGCGAGCGTGTAGTTCTGCGCCGCGTTGCCCAAGAGACCGTTCACGCGCACCCAGTACGTTCCTGCGGCAAATGTTTCGCCCTCGGCCATTGCTGTGCCCGGAGCGCCGTTCGCGTCGTGCACAAACTCGAGCTGGGCCGTGCAGGCATCGGTTTCGAGCTTGCCCTCGAGTGATGCCGCAATCTTGGCGCGCACGTCTTCGCCGGCCTTAAGGCCTTCGAGTCCCTCAAAATGGGGCGTCAGCGCGCGTGGATCGATATCGATGGGCACAGAGCCCTGCAGCCCCGTAACGGTCTCGTTGCCCAGGGCGTCGACATCCACGTATTCAATGGCAAACGCATGGCCCGAAGCTGTCGCGTTGAGCGCGTTGCTGCTGTCGGCAAGGCGGAAATGACCCTCGCCAACGGTCTTGCCATCCTGGAATGAGGCATCGCTCAGCGAGTCGCCGTACGTCATGCGCATGCGGGTCGGGAGATAGTACGGGAGATAGTACGAAGCCGTCTGCTTGTGCTCCGTATCGTAATTGCGCTGATAGATGCTCCGGGCCAGCGCCGCATCAACAAAGTCGGATGCGATGATGCCAATGTGCTTGAGGTAATCTGACTTTGTATCCTCGATGCCGCTGGGATTGATGTACGGGCTCTTATACAGATGCTCGTTGACTACTCGTGCCGAGGTAAAAGGATTGCCTCCGTGCGACAAGCCCGTGCAGCTGGTGTAGTTGATAGACCAGCAACGCTCCAGGACTTTCTCCTTGGCCCCGTTATCGTCCTCGACATCTACCTCGTTGCGCGTGCGCCCGGTCGTTTCCTTCAGCGCATTATCGACCCAGCTGAGCTTGTCGGTTCCCGTGAGTTTGTACTTGTCCTGGGCGTATACCTTGGTGCAATAGGGCTCTTTGTCGCCTGTTTCCCCCGCGGCTTCAAAGCCCCGCGCGTCTTGGACGAGACACATAGTGGCGCTGTCGGAGTGAGCCTTGATCTTGTCATCCCATTCGGTAAGGTCGAGGCCCCACGTGTGGCCGCTTACACTGTTGCCGGCGAGCCTAAATCGACGCAGCAGAACGATCTTTCCGCGCACCTCGTGTAGCGTGGGGATTCGGCTCGACGTATAGAACAGTTTGGGGTTGTCGTCCAAAACCTTGGCGAAAGCCGTCGTAACACTTTCGTCGGTAGCCTCGTCGTTGCCTCGTGATACAAGCATGATGAGCGCTTCTGTCGGGTTTTCGTTCAAAAACGTTTTGAAGTAGCCTATGACATCGGAAAGATGCATAAAGTACGCGTCTTTTTTGAGCAGGTAGTAATCCCCGTGGTCGATACCGGGGTTGTCGCCCTTTCCGAGCCGGATATCAAAATAGCGAATGCCTTCGAGCAACTGCGTGGGAATGTAATCCTGCTGGCATTTTACTTGCGAGGATTGGGGCTCGGTGTCGTTGTCCACACTGCAAGTGCTCGAATCGTGCGTGCCCGGGATGCTCAGCTCGTCGAGGAACTTGTTGTCGTCGACGTATTTCATCCAACATGGCCCATCGACGTAGCTGCTGTACGTGATCCAGTCGAGGCTGCTAACCGTGGCATCGTTCTTTTTCATGTCGTAACCGATAAGTTCGAGCTCCCACGGAATGCTCTTACTCTTATGGCAGATCTTATTGTTGTCCTGGTCTTCGCCGTTCGATTCTATTGCCAGGTACTTAATGTCTTTTTTCTCGGTTTCTTTCTCGACCGTGCGGTCTCGGATGATATAGGTTCCGTTTGATTGACGCTCGAACGCAAAAGCGCGGCTGGGCTTGTTGTCATACTCGCCGCCCCATACGTGGATGACCTTTCCATCTTTGTCAGAGTCGTCGTCGACCGACCAAATGCTGTAGCCCGTCTTTTTATGCTCTTCGAAATTGAGCAAGGTGCGGATAGCATACCAGTTTGTATCGTCATTCTTGGTCGTTACGTTCTCAAGGATGAGCTTGCTGGACGTGCCGTCGTTAAACAGGTGGCAGACGTTGCCGCGAACGTTGCCGTCTTGGTTGACGCTCGCGGTGCGAAAATAGCCCGCGGGGCGAAGGCGAATGACGAAATTGTCGAGGCTGTCCGACGGTGCGGGTGTGTTGTCTGCAAATGCCGCTCGCAGGGGAATGCCCGGCGCTGCGGTTTCGGGCAGGCTTGCAAGTGGTGACAACGCCGCAAGCCCTAGGCCCAGCGTAAACGCTCGGCGGCTGATGGCATGGTGTTCGGTCATAACTTCTCCATTCGCAGAGTGCGGTTATGCGATAGTTTTGGTCACTATACTGCCCAGATGTTTAAAGATGCTGGTTTAATTGTCTGCGCGGCGCAATAAATCGGTGGGCGGACGTGTTGGGGTGTTTGTCGTTTTCGTACTGTTGCCACATTTGGGGCGGTTCCGGCGTCCGGCATCCTCGCGTTCGTCGGCTACAGGCATAAGAAAGGGAGGGTCGGTTTACCGGCCCTCCCTGGGTACGAAGCGCTGGGGTACCGTCGCTTGTTTGCGCTGCGACCGTGTTTCCCGTTGCGCTCGCCAGTCGCTTAGCGCTTGATCTCGATATCGTCGAGCTTGACGTCCATGGCCTCGGTCTTGGCCTCGGCGATGTCGTTGGCAAATTCCAGAGACTTCATCATGGTCTCGACGGCGTCCTTGTGCTCCTCGACGTTGTCGATACGCACATACACACTGCCGCCGTCAACGTCGGTGAAGTATTCGGTCGTTACGCCGCCCGAGTGTGTATAGGAAGCGTTGCGCCAAGTCTTGCCGTTGTACTTGACGGGGTCATTCTCGGTCCACTCAAAGCTGGCATTCCACTTTGCCTCGTAGTCGAACAGCTCGTCGGCGTTCTTGTCAGGATCGAAGACGGGGATGAAGCGATCGCTGGCGTGCTCGCTCTCGGTGAACTTAAACTGGGCCCTGTCGGCAGTGTCGCCTGCGACGTCGGTGATCTCGACGCCCTCGGGGACCTCGACCTTAAACCAAATGAAGTCGGTCCTCATATCCACGGCTGGCTTTTCTGCGCCGCCGCCACCGCCACTGCCGGTAGCGCCGCCGCTTCCGCCGCAACCCACCAGGGAGACTGCGGCTAAGAGGCTTATGCAGAGGGTGAGAATCGCAAAGGCCTTCTTTTTCATGGTCGTGTCCTCCTCGATCTGTAACCGCCCATGGATTACCTGCCTTTACTGTACGCGTTGACGGCTCGCTAGGGTGGGCCATGTGTCCCATTCTGAGGGCCGGATTTGCGCCGTTAAGTGGCAATATGTTCGGGCGCAAAAGAGGGGAGGGCCGATGCTGTCGGCCCTCCCCGGGTTGGGCGCCCGTTGTTTTAATGGGGCGTGCCTACGCGGGTTCGCGTAGGCGCGTACGGGTGCCCCGTTACTTGATCTCGATGCTCGAAATCTCGACTTCACGTGCCTCGTCAACTGCTTTCTTCATGTCGTCGGGGAACTCGATGGAGTTGAGAAGCGCCTCGGCTTCTTTCTTGTGCAGGTCGAAGTTCGCGATGAGAACGCAGACGCTTCCCGGCTCAACGTCGGTAAAGAGATAGGTATGGGTGCCGCGGTTGTCCTTGCACGTTCCGGTGAGCCATGTCCTGCCGTTGTACTCGACGGGGTCGCCAACTTCCCACTGGAACATGCTGCTCTTTCGACCTTCATCGGCAAGAGCCTCTTCTGCCGTCATCTTCTCTTCCCAAACAGGTATGAAGCGGTCAACCGTGGTGTTCTCGTTCTCGGGGAAGGTGAGCTGGACCCTGTCGGCATTCTTGCCGGCAGAGTCGCTTACGCCGACGCCCTCGGGCATCTCGACCTTAAACCAGATGTAGTCGGTCTTCTTGGCGACGGGGGCCTTTTCCTTGCTCTCGCTCTTGGGGGCGCTGCCGCCGCCCGATGCGCTCCCGCCGCAGCCCACAAGGGCGAGCGCGGCAAAGAGGGCGATGCAAAGGGAAAGGATCGATAGGGTCTTTTTCTTCATGGTGGCGTCCTCCTTGTCTGCCAGGGACATCGTGTGCCGCGGATCGCTGGGGCGGCGGTTACGCATGCGCATGATGTCTTTGTTTACTGTGCGGTTATTCTTCCATTCGTCGTCCGGTGCCGTGATGAGCTTGCCCCAACATAGGGCTCCTTACCTATATGTATGCCCCAGTTGCCGCTGCCCGGAAGTCTCGAAAGGTGGGCCATGTGTCCCATGTTTGCGGTGCCGACGCCTATCGTTCGTCATAGAAATCCGCGATGGCCAGGTGCGCTGACGCTTATGTACTTATGGGCTAGACTTAGCACCATTATGTGATCGATGCGGTCGGTCGGCGGTTTCCACCCGACCGATGTATATGACTTGAAGGTGCATGCGTATGAGCCAAGAGATGATGGACAAGACCTGCCGCGGGTTTGCCGAGGCGCTTGCCGCGCGCGAGCCGGTTCCCGGCGGTGGCAGCGCGAGCGCCTTTGTGGGCGCGCTGGGCGCCTCGCTGTGCGGAATGGTTGCCCGCTACGGTGCGACTAATCCCGCGCTTGCTGATCGTGCGGATGACCTGACGCGCGCGTTTGCCCAGGCTGATGAGCTGGCCCAGGAGCTTGTCGAGTTGGTTTCCGAGGACGTTCGTGCCTACAGGCGGGTGTCCGCGGCGTACGGTATTCCGCGTGACGATCCGGCTCGAGCGACCGCGATTCAGGATGCGCTGCATGTGGCCGCTATGCCGCCGTATCGCATTATGGATGCCTGCGGGCGTGCGCTGGCGCTGCTCGAGGACATGGCCGACAAGGGTTCGCGTCAGCTGCTGTCCGATGTGGCGTGCGGCGCCGTGTTCTGCCGTGCCGCTATGCAGGGCGCGAGCTTGACGCTCTTTGCGAACACCACGTCTATGAAAGATCGCGCTCGTGCTGAGGAGCTCGAGACGGCGTGTGATGAGTTGCTCGACACATGGTTGCCGCGCGCCGATGCGCTGGCGCGCCGCGCCTCCGACGCTGCAAGGAAGAGAGGATAGCCATGGCTGAACTGCTGAAGGGTGCTCCCGTTGCTCGCGCTTTGACCGAGGAACTTGCTGCTCGCTGTGCAGCCCTGCGCGAACGTGGCGTTGTGCCGACGCTGGCCATTGTTCGTGTGGGCGAGCGCGAGGACGACCTGTCCTACGAGCGCGGTGCCCTCAAGCGCTGCGAGAAGGTTGGCATTGAGGCTCGCCGCGTTTTGCTTTCTGCCGATGTTTCGCAGGACGAGCTGTTGGCGGCCATCGAGGACATCAATACCGATTCGGCTGTTCATGGCTGTCTGATGTTCCGCCCGCTGCCCGCCGGCCTTGACGAGAACGCCGTCGCCGCAGCGCTCGATCCCGCCAAGGATGTTGACTCCATGACGCCGGCCTCGCTGCTTACCACGCTTTCGGGTCGTGGCGAGGGCTTTGCTCCCTGCACGGCCGAGGCCGTGTTGGCGTTGCTGGACCATTACAGTGTTGAGCTGGATGGGGCCAAGGTTGCGGTCGTCGGTCGGTCTCTGGTGATTGGTCGTCCCGTTGCCGCCATGCTTACGGCGCGCAATGCGACCGTGACGACGTGCCATACGCATACGCGCGACCTTGCTGCCGAGTGCCGTGCTGCCGACATTGTGGTTGCCGCCGTTGGACGCGCACGCACGATTGGCGCGGATGCGGTCCGCGAGGACCAGACGATCATTGATGTGGGCATTAACTGGGATGAGGACGCTGGCAAGCTGGTCGGGGACATCGATTTTGATGCTGCGGAGCCGGTCGTTAACGCCATCACGCCCGTGCCGGGCGGCGTGGGCGCCGTGACAACGGCGATTCTCGCCAAACACGTGATCGAAGCGGCCGAGCGCGCATCGAAATAGGCGTTTTTGCACACAGGGGTCCCGAGGGGTTCTGAGGGGTTGTGATTTCGCCCTTTTTGCGCCGAAGCGATACACTGTTGCCGTTTGATTTCTTCGCTCAAGGAGGATGCGCATGCCGTGCACAACGATTTTGGTTGGTAAGAACGCGAGCTACGATGGGTCGACGCTGGTCGCCCGCAACGAGGACTCGTCCAACGGGGTGTTTGAGCCCAAACGTATGCGCGTTGTGCATCCCGACGATCAGCCGCGCGTCTACACGAGCGTCCTGAGCCACCTGACCATTGAGCTGCCCGACAACCCCATGCGCTACACGAGCGTTCCCGACGTCATTCCCGGCCACGGCATCTGGGCCGAGGCCGGTTTCAACGAGCTCAACGTTGGTATGTCCGCAACCGAGACGCTCACCACCAACGAGCGCGTTCGCGGCGCCGATCCGCTTGTGGACTACGTGCCCGCCAAGGGCAACGAGGGTGAGGACGGCTATGTGCCGGCGCAGCCCGGTGGCTTGGGCGAGGAGGACATGGTGACCCTGGTGCTGCCGTATGCCAAGTCCGCCCGCGACGGCGTGCGTATTCTGGGCGAGCTGCTCGAGCGCTACGGCACCTACGAGAACAACGGCATCGCCTTTAGCGACGTGGACGAGATCTGGTGGCTCGAGACCATCGGCGGTCACCACTGGATCGCCAGGCGCGTGCCTGACGACGCCTATGTGACCATGCCCAACCAGCTGGGCATCGACAGCTTTGACCTGGACGACGCCGAGGGCGACCAGGCCGACCACATGTGCTCCGCCGACCTGCGCTCCTGGATGGCCGAGTGGCATCTGGACCTGACGCTGGGTGTCGAGGGCGACGGTCCGGCTGCGGTCTTTAACCCGCGCGAGGCCTTTGGTTCGCACAGCGACAGCGACCATGTCTACAACACGCCGCGCGCCTGGTACATGCAGCGCTGCCTCAACCCCAGCGACGTGTGGGATGGTCCCGACGCCGACTACACGCCCGAGAGCGATGACATCCCCTGGAGCCGTGTGCCCGAGCGCAAGGTGACCATCGAGGACATTAAGTACGTACTCTCGAGCCACTACCAGGGCACGGAGTACGACTGCTACGGCAGCAAGGGTACGCCCGCCACGCGCGGCGCCTATCGCCCCATCGGCATCAACCGCAACAGCCAGCTTTCCGTGTTGCAGCTGCGCCCCTATGCGCAGCCGGCCTACCGCGCCGTGCAATGGATGGCGTTTGGCTCCAACTCGTTTAACGCGCTCGTGCCGCTGTACGCCAATGTCGAGACCATGCCCGAGTACTATGCCGACACGCAGTCTCGCGTGACGTCCGAAAACTTCTACTGGGCCAACCGCCTGATCGGCGCGCTGGCCGACGTCCGTTTTCATGAGTGCGGCCGCGCCGTGGAGGACTACCAGGAGAAGGTCGGTGGCATGGGCCACAAGCAGATCCATGACGTCGACGCTGCCGTAGCCGCTCTGCCCGAGGTCGAGGTGCCTGCCGAGCTTGCACGCGCCAACGAGGCCTTTGCCGAGCGTGTTCGCGTGGAGACCGATGCCCTGCTGGGCAAGGTGCTTTACACCACGAGCTGCGCCATGAAGAACTCTTTCGCGATGAATGACAACGTGAGGTAGGGATTTCCCGTCGATCGAATAGCGCTAAAACGCTTTGTCGCTTTCGCTCAATCTTGGGTACAAGAACGCCAATGCAGTTGTTTGTGATTGGAGACAACCATGGCTATGAAACTCGATCAGCTTGTTAACGGCGCCATTAACGTGGGCTTTGGCGCTGCCGCCGTTGCTGTCGAAGGCGGCAAGAAGGTCCTCGACGACCTTAACACCAAGGGCGAGCAGGTCCGCAAGGACACCGCCACCCCCGATATCGCCCGCAGTGTGTCCGACATGTTCGAGCAGGCCGGCGGTACCATCTCCGATCTGACCGAGCGCTTGGGCATGCAGGGCGAGACCGCGGCCCAGCGCGTGCTCGACGAGCTCATCCTTGCCCGCGTCCGCGTTATGACCGCCCCCGAGCGCACGGCTTTCCTGGCCCATGTGCGCGACATCGTCGATTCGGTCGAGGACAACGTGACCTCGGTGCCCGTCGAGTCCGTTGAGCCCGACGATGCGAAGGATACCGAAGAGGCCGAGTAGCAGCGCAGATGGCAGATTCCACCACCGATTACAACAATCTAGATCCCTTGGGTGACGAGGCGGCGGTTGTCGATGAGGTCGATGCCGCCGTCTCGGGCGCTCGCAAGAAGCCGCGCGCTGTCGATATGGTGCCCGAGGAGCCCGACGCGATGGCGCCGGACGAGGAATACCAGCTCACGCCGGCGGGCCGTCGCGAACGCATTGGGCAGATCGTTTGCCTGGTCAAAAAGTACCGCGTGTGGGATAACCTCACGCCGGTTCGTTTGCGCCGCCTGCTCGAGGAACTCGGCCCCATGTTCGTCAAGATGGGACAGATTCTGGCCAACCGGTCCGAGATTCTGCCGCAACGCTTTTGCGACGAGCTGCGTCGTCTGCGCTCCGACGTGGAGCCGGTGCCGTACGAGGTAGTGCTTCGCTGTCTGGAGGAAGAATACGGCTTGCGACTGGGGGAGATGTTCGATGCGATCGACCCCAATCCGCTTGGTAGCGCATCGCTCGCGCAGGTGCACCGCGCTCGTCTGGTGACGGGCGAGGACGTGGCCGTCAAGGTGCAGCGCCCCGGTGCGCAGCAGGTTATGGCGCAGGACATCGATATCATCCGCTCGGTGGTGCGTATCGTTTCCAAGTTCGTCAACACCGATCAATTCGTTGACCTGCACGGCGTGGTCGAGGAGCTGTGGACCTCGTTTCGCGAGGAGACCAACTTTTTGGCCGAGGCCAAAAACCTCAATGACTTTTACGAGTTCCATAAGAGCGTTCATGGCGTGACGTGCCCTAAATCCTATCTGGACCTGTGCACCGAACACGTGGTGGTTATGGACTACGTCGACGGCATTTCGATCGCCGATCCTGAACGCTTAGTGGCCGAGGGCTATGACTTGGAAAAGATCGGTGCCGCGATTGTCGAGGACTACTCGACGCAGGTGCTCGACGACGGCTTTTTCCATGCCGACCCGCATGCGGGAAACATCATCCTCAAGGACGGTATTGTCTACTTTATCGACTTGGGTATGGTCGGACGTATGTCGAGCCATGACCGCGGTATCGTCAAAGACATGATTTTCGCCGTGGCCGAGGGTGACGTGCCCAAGCTCAAGGATTCGCTCATGCGCTTTGCCGTGACGCGCGGCGATTCGGCCGAGCTTGACCATTCGGCCTTTTTGTCCGACTTGGACTTTATTGTTGCCGACTTTGCCGGGCTCGACCTTAAAGACCTGGATATCGGCGAGTTTTTGACTTCGCTGTTAAACCTCGCGCGCAAAAATGACGTTGAGCTGCCGAGCGTGGTGACGATGTTCGCCCGCGGCATGGTGACGCTCGAGGGCCTGTTGACCGAGTACATGCCCAACGTCAACATGATCCAGATCATCCAGACGCACATCAAAAACGAGAAGAGCACCTACGCCCGCATGCGCGAGATGAGCCGCGATCTTGCCGCGAGCAGCTATCGCGCGGCAAAAGGCTCGCTCGAGGCGGCCGAGTATCTGGGCTTGGCTTCGCGTATGCTTACGCGCGGCCAGCTTAAGGTGAACACGCAGATCATGAGCAGCGATAAGGCGCTGCGACAGCTGGGCGGAATTATCGACCGCATGTCGATGGCAATCGTGATTGCTGGCCTGTTTATCGGTTCGTCGGTGGTGTACTACGCGCGCATCGAGCCGGTTGTGTTTGGTATCCCGGTCATTGGCTTTATGGGCTACGTGAGCGCGCTGGTGCTGGCGCTTATGCTGGGCCGCAATATCTGGCTCAACAGTCACGGCGGCAAGCATTAGAGGCTGCGGCCGTCACCGCATTTTCCTATCGCGAACAATAGCTTTTACCTTGGGCTTCGCCTGCGTACGAGGCCCTTTTGCGTGATATCATTTTGACGGTAATAATCGATGGCCTAGATGGTGGTGCGGAGACGCACGAATGCGCGGTTATCCTGCGCATTTGGGAGAATCGGGGTGCAAGTCCCCAGCTGTACCAGTAACCGTAATTCCTCTTGGCTCGGGATGCTCGCGTCGCAGATCGGACGACGTGCCCGAGTCGTTAAGGTTAAGTCGGATCGCCTCCCGTCTTGCATGCGGCTGCGGCTTTTGCCGCCGGTGTGCATAGGGCTCTGGAGGGAAGGGGGACCCCGATGGGGGAACTCGAGCGCAACATGCGCGATGACGTGGGGCAGTCTCAAGGCAACGCTCCAAGTACAGACAGTAGGAGACAAATGGATATGTTTGAGGACGAGCGCCAGCGCGTCTCGCATCGCCGTGGCGCAATTGCGCGCGGCGTAGCCAAGCGCGGCCTGGTGGCATTCCTGGCCTTCGCGATGGCCTTTAGCACCACGCCGTCTCAGCTGTGGGCCGAGGGCGCCGAGGGCATTACCGACGCTGTGGCTCAGGCTACGACGCCAGGCGAGGACGCAGCGCTTGCGGGCGGTACCGCTGAGCAGAGCGGCGCCGAGGTTTCGGATTCCGGGAGCGCGCCTGCAGCTAGTGCCGCCACTACAGAGGCAGCAACTGGCGACGAAGGCTCGGCGACGGGGGAGAGCCCTGCCACGAGCGAGCAGTCTTCGACGGCATCCGCTGGCCAAGCAGGATCTGCCGCCGCGGCTGCCGTCCAGACAGAGAACCCGACAGAAACTGGCGATGTCGTCAAGAAGCAAATCGAGGTCTCGTTCTCGATTATCGGCACCGATGCCGACGGCAAGGCTCAGACCTGGGTGGCGCCTACGCAGCTCAAGCTCGACGAGGGCGCGACGGCTGCGGATGCCTTCATTAAGCTGCAGGAGAAGACGGGCTTCAAGGCGAAGTACGATCCGAACACGGCATACGGTTTCTACCTCGAAAGCATCACCTCCCCGAGCGATGGCCGCACGCTTGCCTACGATCCGACGACTCATGCCTACTGGCAGCTGTTCGTCGACGGCGCGTCTTCCTCGGTTGGCGCGAGCAGCGTCAAACTCACCCAGGGGCAGAAGATTGAGTTTGCCTATACGGCTGGTAGCGCGTCCCCTGTCGTTAAGGACCAGCTTGCTGCGAATGTGACCGTCATTGGTCGCGATGCCCAGGGCAAGACTCAGACCTGGGTCGACAACGCGCAGTATGTGGTGACGTCCGGTTCGAGCGCGCTTGATCTTACGAAGGTCGCGCTTGAGGCGAATGATATTGACGCCGTTGCTGCGGGCTCCTTCATTCTGAGCCTTAAGTACAACGGTGTTGAGCTGGGTACGCCCCAAGATTATTCGACCTATTGGCAGCTGTTTATCAACGGCAAGTCGAGTGACTATACGGCGGACAATGTCACCATCCATGCTGGCGATACCGTCACGTGGTTCTACGGTGGCTGGGGAGACCAGTTGCCGTCCGATTCTGTCCATGCTTCCGTTCAGGTGCTTGGCAAGGACAAGGACGGCAAGCAGCAGGTTTGGGCTTCGACGGGCCAGACGAGTCTCAAGGCGGGCTCTACTGCTAAGGACCTGTTGGAGCAGACTGGTCTTAAACTCAAAGCTACAGAAGAGTCTTGGGGTTGGTGCCTTAGGGGCATTACCTCGCCGCTTGACGGTAAGACCTATTGTGGCTCTGATGCTGCGACCAATAGCTATTGGCGCTTCTACGTAAAGGGCAAGTCCGACGCAAAGTACAAGTTCGCCGACGTTGGCGCTGGTGCCTACGAGCTCCATGAGGGTGACGCCGTCACCTTTATGTATGCTGGCGACAGCGATGCCCTCCCTGGTCAGGTGCTTGGATCCGCCGATATCATCGGCCCCGATGTCAACGGCAACAATACTCGCTGGGGCTCGGCAAGCAATGTTTCCCTGCCCGAAGGCTCTACGGCTCAGGACCTTATTGAGACGGTTCTGAAGGCGAAGGGCATTGATTACAAGGCCTCCCAGAGTGGTGCATACTGGTCCATTACTTCGCCGTTCGAAGACAAGTCTTACGGCTATGATGGTGCGACCGGTAAATACTGGCATCTGTATATCAACGGAGAGTCCTCATCCCTCTGTGCCAACCAGGTCACGCTCAAGAGCGGCGACAAGGTTGCATTTGCCTACACCACCGAAAAATCGCCCATGCCCGATCCCGACAAGATTGTCGTGGACCCGAGTGCGACGACTCCTAATTGGGATGCCGAGTGGGCCGGCTACGGCAACAGTGGCAACGGTTCGACCGTAACGGATGCCAAGACGCCTGCGCAGGCCGCCGGTCTTAAGTGGGCCTTCGATTGGAAGGCCGAGTCTGGCCAGCAGTATGCCAACTGCAGCGAGCCTGTCATCGCTAACGGCTTTGTGTACATCGCGACCGAGAACGAGCTCATTAAGATCGATTCGTCCACGGGCAAAAAGGTTGCCTCTGCGCCGCTTGCCTCTAAGGTGAGCTATACCTCTCGCCCGATCTATACCAATGGCCTTATCATCGTTCCGCTCAACGGCGGTGCGGTCCAGGCGATTACTGCAGACAAGCTGATCTGCAAGTGGCTGTCGCCTGGTTTGACGGACTTGACGCAGAGCTCCTGCACCGTCGTTTCGGACGGCGAGTACGTCTATGTAGGCTCGGTCGATATTTCGTATGACGAGAATTACAACGCGACCTACGGCAACGGCTCCTTTATGCGCATTAAGATTGCCACGGGCGAAGTTTCTTGGCAGAACATTGACGCTTCCGAGGGCTATTACTGGACTGGTGCGGCTTTGACGGATAAGTATGCCATCGTTCCTACGAGCGCGGGCACGCTTAAGTGCATTGATAAGACGACGGGCGATGTCGTTTCGACCATGGAGCTCGGCGCTGTCGCAAATGCCGATTGCATTGCCGATCCGTCCAATGGTTCGACCTTCTATCAGATGACGCACGACGGAAAGCTCCATGTGATTTCGCTTTCGGCGAAGGGTGTGCTGAGTGCACAGAAGACGGTTGATCTGGGCCTTACGAATAATCTGAGCGCCCCTGCGGTGTTTGGTGACAATCTGATTGTCGGCGGACAGACGGCTACGGGCTCTGCTCTGGTTCTCTATAACCTGAAGACGGGTAAGACCACGATGGTCGCTGCTGCCGACGGCAAGGCGCTGCCGGCTGGCCTCAACGGTATTGCTGCTACTCCGCTGGTGAGTGTTCAGGGCGGCAAGACCTATGTGTACTTCACCGTTAACAGCGCGGATAGCAAGGATTACGTCAACTACTCTGCTGGTGGTGGCGTGTATCGCTATACGCTCGGTGATGCAGAGGCGACGCAGATTTATGATGCGGCTGGCCATTACCAGCACTGTGACTCTACGGTCATTGCCGATGCATCTGGCAGCCTGTACTACATCAATGATTCGGGCACGCTGTTCAAGCTCGGGGCCGTTGAGTCTTGGACGGTTGCCTTTAATTCCAACGGCGGGTCTGCTTGCGACACTAAGTTTGTTGCTACGGCCGACGGCAAGCTGGTCAAGCCGGCCGATCCGACGCGCGATGGCTACACTTTCGGCGGTTGGTTCACCGATGAGGCTTGCACGCGGGCGTATGACTTCAGTACGCCGGTGACGGCCGATCTGACGCTGTATGCCAAGTGGACCAAGAATGCTGTTAACCCTGGCGGCAATGGCGGTTCTGGCTCCAATGGCGGCAATGGTGGCGCTGGCAACGGTTCCGGTGCTGGCGCTGGCACGGGCACGGGTTCCGGCTCCGGCACGAAGGGCCAGCAGGCTGGCGGCGCTGTCGCTCCGGGTCATAAGCCGATGACCAAGACGACGGTGTCGACCAAGACCGAGACCAAGGACAACAAGCCCAACAAGAAGGACTCCGATAAGTCCGATAAGAAGGACGAGAAGAAGTCTGACAAGAAGTCTGACAAGAAGGACAGCAAGTCCGACAAGAAGTCCGATTCCAAGTCCGATACGGGTGCTGCTTCTACGACCACTGCTAAGAAGCCCTCTAGTGCTTCCGAGCAGGAGACTGGCGCCAACCCGCTCGCCATTGTTGGCGTTGCCGCCGGCGTCATCGGTCTCGCCATCGTCGGCGTGTTCGTGTTCACCAAACGTCGGTAGGTGAGGGCTGTGTCCAATAAATCCAAGGACGCTGACCCCAAGCAACCAAATTCCTCGTTCATTCAGTTCGACGATGCAAAGCAACAGGGCGCCGCTTCGGCGGCGTCCGCCCCTCGACGGAAGGCGCTTACTGGCGTCCTGACCGCCGCGTGCGTTGCGCTAATTGTCATATCGCTGGGCTTCGTCCATCCTTCCGAGAGCGGCGCCTGGTCCATTGACTGGATCGTTCAGACCGTGACGGGGGAGAGCGTCGTCGCGAAGGACGCCAAGGGGTCTGACTCGACCGTCGCTTCGGGTAAAGCTGGCTCCAAGGATTCCAAATCTTCGGATGGTGCGAACGACGAGTCTAAGGGTTCGGATAAATCTGACTCTAAGAAGGAGTCCGAGTCTTCGGACAAGGAATCAAACAAGGGCTCGGATAGCAAAAAGTCCGAAGACAAGGATGGCAAGAAGTCTGGAGAGAAGAACAGCAATAAAAAGACCGACGGCAATCAGTCGACTTCTCAGAACTCGACTTCTTCTGGCGGGGCCGGCTCTACGCCTGGCGCCTCCTCCTCATCCAGCGGGGCATCTTCTGCCCCCGATAACGGCAACGCCTCTACTGGCGACCAGGGCAGCTCGCAGCAGCCTAGCTACGTTACGGTGACGGTTTCGGTCACATCGAGCTCTGTGGGCAATCCTGTGTCCTCTGGTGGCACCTTTACCTTTAACGAAGGCGCTACCGTCTACGATGCCCTGTGCGCGCTGGGCCTTTCTGTCAACGCACATGGCTCGTCGTACGGTACGTATGTCTCCGCGATTGGTGGTTTGGCCGAGAAACAGTACGGCGGCACGAGCGGCTGGATGTACTCCGTCAACGGCACAACGCCCATGACGGCCTGCAGTAACTACGTTCTCTCCAATGGCGACAACGTTGTTTGGTATTACGTAACGGGCTAGAGGCCTCGACATAGCGCGCCAGACGGGCGGTTCGGACCAACATCCGGACCGCCCGTTTTTCATGCGAATGGGACTGGGTCGCCGGGTCTCTCTGCAAACAAAAAAACCGGTTGGAACGGGAATTCCAACCGGTTATACATTCAAGCAAATAGTGAATCGACTATGACCGTGCGCCCTCGAGGAAGAAGCGGCGGCTGAAGTAGTTGTACCAGGTGACGAGGAACGTGGCGATGGCCTTCATGGCCTGGTAGCCGATGCTCAAAAACGTGACGCCCACAAACATGTACAGGTCGTTGAGGCCCAGGCCGATCACCGACAGGATGGTGAAGATCGTGAACTCGCGCTTGCGGCTCATGCCCTCGCGGTGGTCGAACACGTACTTCATGCTGAGCCAGTAGTTGACCACGACGGACGTGATAAACGAAACCGTGGTGCTCATCAAAAAGTCGAGGTGGAACAGCTCGACGAGCGCAATGAGCATGCCCCAGTCGATGCCAAAGGAGATAAGACCCACGACGGCAAACTTGAGGAACTGCTTGGTATGAGGTTGTGCCAGCGCCTTGCGCACGTAATCACATCCAATGCGTTGATGAATCGAGCAGGGGATACTTTAGATCTTTTGCAAGGGAAACGTAAGGTCTTTGCCAAGAACTATACGAACTCGTCAAATTTTCAAGAGCTAATCCGTAAACGTTGAAAATTTGCCCGTAAACGAGCGACACCCACGGACGATACTGCGCTGAGTGCGCGTCGTCCGTGGGCGCCGTAATGCTGCAGGGGTTTCGAGCTATTTTGTCTCGTCGCCCTCCAGGAAGATCTTGCGGGTCACAAAGTTGTAGACCATGACAAGCGCGGTGGCGCAGATCTTGGCGATATTGGCCTCGAGCCCCAGACCGGCGTTGAGTGTCAGCACGATACCGTCGTTGAGCGCCAAACCGATTACGGACAGCACGACAAAGATGATGAACTCGCGGCGGCGGCTCATGCCTTCCTTGTGCGCAAACACGTATTTCATGCTTGCGAGGTAGTTAAAGATGAGCGAGATGATAAAGCCGCTGGTGTTGGCGATTAGGATGTTGAGGCCCAGACCGTAGTGGAGCAGATTCATAATGCCAAAGTCGATAACCGTGGCAATGACACCGACGACGCCAAATTTCATGATCTGCGCAAGGAGCTTTTGCATGGTACCTGCCTTAAGCTGGCGCCGAAGCGCCGCGGGGATGACAAACTTAGCAAGTTTAGCCAATCCCCGCGGGTGGTGCTAGGCGCGCTCCTCGATAGCACCGTTTCTATATGCATCGAGCAGCTGGCGCAGGTCCTGGATCTGGCTGCGAATCTTGGCGCCAGTATCGGTGTCGCTCACCATGCGGCGACGGTCTGCTTGGTCAAAACGGTTGGTCTCGCTCTCGATGTCCACGTTGCGCGTGAGTGCCTCGGCGACTGTCGTAAAGGCCCGGTGCGACTTGAGGCGGCAGCCGCGCGAGCTCGAGATGAGCGTATAGCCGGCGATGCCCGTCTTGGGATGGTAAGCGCGGCAGAAGCCGCCATCGATGACCAGTAGCTTGCCCTCGGCGCGGATGGGCTGCTCACCCTTGGTGGTTTTAACGGGCGTGTGGCCGTTGATGATGTGGCCGGTCGGCGAACATGCCATGGGCGCGACGCCAAACTCGCGCATGATGTCGTCGCAGACCGAGGGCGACTTGGTAAGCGTAAAGTATGGGTCCATCGGCTCGACCCAGGTGCTCTTATCGGCGATATAGGCGCGCTCAAAGGTACGCACCAGGCGTCCGCTGGCGGGCGAGTTAAAGCCAATCCACAGGTACCACATCCAGTCGAGAGCGTCGCGGTCGCCCACGCGCCAGGCGCGGCGGGCGATGTGGTCGCAAAAATCGAGATAATCGCGCCCGGCGTGCCAGGTGCCCAGACAGTTCATGCTGCTAAAGGTGCCGTCTTCGTTGAGCGGAACGCAGCCGTGGAAGAGCAGGTTGCCGTTGGCGACCTTGTACATCGAGCCGTGGGAATAGAGGAAATCGATATGGCGATGCAGGTGATCGGCGGTGACAAACTCGGACACGAGCTTGTCGATGATGTGCTGCTCCTGGGGCGTGAGCGTATAGGGGTCCGCCGGGTCGACGGTGGGGAAGTCGTTGGTCGTGAGCGGCCACACGCTGCCGTCGGCGAGCGTTACCGTGCCGGTGTCGTGTTCGATCTTGTCGAGTAACAGGCGGTTGGTCATATCGAACTCGGGGTGGCGCTGGATAATCTGGCCCTCGAGCTTAAAGAGCAGCACGTTGATGGCCTTGATCAGCGGGGTGATGGACTCACCGGCGGTGTAGGTGGCATCGGCAAAGGCGACAAGCTCACGCAGCGAGATACCGTAGTCATTCTCCAAGATCTCGTAGTTGTCGTAGCGTAGGTTGTTGCGCAATACCGTGGCGATGCAGGCGGGCTCACCGGCCGCAGCGCCCATCCACAGCAGGTCGTGGTTGCCCCACTGGATGTCGAGCGAATGGTAGGTGAGCAGGCGGTCCATAATCTTGGCCGCGCCGCCGCCGCGGTCGAAGATATCGCCCACCAGGTGCAGGTGGTCGACGGCCAGGCGCTTGATGAGCGAAGCGAGCGACTCGATAAAGTCGTCGGCGCTGGCGGTCTCCAGGATGGACTCCACGATGCGCTCGTGATAGCGCACGCGATAGTTGTTCTCGTCCGGGTGCGTGTGCAACAACTCGTCGATGATATAGGCGTAGTCGCGCGGGATGGCCTTACGCACCTTGGAGCGCGTGTAGCGGCTTGAAAGCGAGCGAGCGACCATGATGAGCTGGTCAAGCATCGTCTTGTACCAGGTGGGCGAGTCCTCGCGCTGGCTGCGGACCAGCTCGATCTTCTCGCGCGGGTAGTAGATGAGCGTGCACAGCTCGCCCTTTTCGTCAAAGGTGAGCGTGTCGCCAAAGATCTCGTCGACATGTTCGCGCACGACGCCCGAGCAGTTGTTGAGGATGTGCATAAAGGCTTCGTACTCGCCGTGCACGTCGCTCATAAAATGCTCGGTGCCCTTGGGTAGGTTGAGGATGGCCGAGAGGTTGATAATCTCGGTAAATGCGGATTGTTCGGTGGGGAACTGTCTCGACAGCAGGCGCAGATACTTGAAGTCTTGCGGGTTGCGATCGAATGCGACCATGAAACACCTTCCGATGGGGCTGGTAAAACTGATAAACAGCGTCAAACGTTTATCAGTATGCGCCGCTTTTGTTTCGATTTTGCGCCAGCGGCTGAATTGTCGGCTGAACGGTTTGGTAAATCGATTTAGTTGAGGTAGATATGGCGGTTGAGTGGAGACAACAGAGGGTGTTTTCTCAGATATTTATGCGTGGGGTCGGTGGAGACGATGGTGGTAAAGATGTTCGCTATTTTTGGTTCGATTTGGTAAATAGTGGACATATGTACCGTATGTAGGCTCACTGTGCGATAATTTGCGCAGCAATGAGTAAGGAGCCTCATATGAGTGATTTTGTCCTGACCTGTGAATCCGCCGCCGACCGAACCCGTGAGTTCTTTGCGTCGCGCAATATCCCTGTCGTGTGTTTTCATTACGAGATCGACGATGTTGTCTATACGGACGATCTGTATCAGTCGATTACGCCGGACAAGTTTTTTGCCCAGATTGCCGCGGGCGCCATGCCCAAGACGTCTCAGGTGAGCGTGGGTGAGTACGAGGAGTTTTGGGAGCCGTTTGTTGCCGAGGGTAAAGACGTGCTGCACCTGACGTTGTCGTCGGGCATTTCGGGCACGTATGGATCGGCCTGCGTTGCGGCGCAGATGCTCGCGGATCGCTATCCCCAGGGCGGCAAGGTGCGCGTCGTCGATTCGCTGGCGGCGTCTTCGGGCTTTGGCCTGTTGCTGGAATATGCCGCCGACGTGCGCGATAGCGGGGCTTCACTCGACGAGACGGCTGCCTGGATCGAGGAGCACAAACTCAACCTGCACCACTGGTTCTTCTCGACCGATCTGTCGAGCTACCTGCGCGGCGGTCGCATTTCGGCCGCGAGCGCGATCATCGGCACGGCGCTTAAGATTTGCCCGCTTATGACGGTCGATTGCGACGGCAAGCTGTCACCATGTGAGAAGATTCGCACTAAGAAGCGCGCGATTTCCGAGATGGCCAAGACCATGATGGCACACGTGCAGGACGGTGCGGATTATTCGGGTAAGTGCATCATGTCGCACTCGGCGTGCCGCGAGGATGCCGAGGCAGTTGCGGCGCTGATTGAGGAACAGGTTCCGCAGCTTAAAGGCAAGATTGAGATCAATGACATCGGTACTCTGATTGGCTCGCATACCGGACCTGGTACGGTGGCGCTCTTCTTTATGGGCGACAAGCGCGTGGATTAATTTGCCCCATCACGTCGCTGCATGATTGCTCAAACGATAACGGCCCGCCTCACGTTTGTGGGGCGGGCCTTGCTGTTGCGGCTAGCGTTTCTTTCCGCGGAAGAAGAAGCCGTGCAGTGACGGCTTGAGGCCGCGGTTGGCGCGATGCTCCTCGACGCGCTCGTGGATTGAAGCGACGCGCTCGATGACTTCGTCGGGAATCGGCACATCGGGATTCATGTTCTCGACCTGGCTGACCTCGGCGGCGGCGACCTGGTCGATAATGGGTACATCGTCGCGCGAGATGACAGGTGTGGCGTCTTCCTTCATCTTGCGATAACGCTGCATCATGTCGGTCTGTAGCTGCTGTGCCGAAAGCGGCGTCCAGATGATGGCGTTGGCGCCGGCGGCGATGGTTTCACGGATGCTCTCGGGCGTCTTGCCGCCCGGCGCGATGAGCGGCAGGTTGGGATAGCGCTCGCGCAGTTCACGCAGGACCTGCGGCGTGTTCTTGCCGGCGGCGATGTTGAGAATCTTGGCTCCGGCGCGCACTTTGGCATGCGCATCATCGTCGCAACGTACAACCGTGGCGATGACGGGGATGTCGGCGATGTTGGTGATGTGCTCGACCATCTCGGCAGTGGCGGGGGAGTTGACCACGCAGCCCGCCGCGCCCTGCATCTCGGAGACGGCTGCCATCTGCACGGAGCGCTTACCGGTCGTAGTTCCGCCGCCCACACCTACAAAGACCGGGCACTCGGCGACGGTCAGCAGCGCCTGCGTAATGGCCGGCTGCGGCGTGAAGGGGTAAACGGCAAAGATAGCATCGGCATTGGAGTTGCGGATAACCGCGACATCGGTGGTGTAAATGAGCGACTTGATGCGTCGGCCGAAGAGCGTAAAACCGCTGGCCTCCTCGATCTCGTCGGGCATGCGAAGGGCCGCCTTGCGCAGACGCCCGTCGATGGGCAGCGGCTCCATGGGGAGCAGTCCGTTGGGGGTCACGGCTACCTGGGGCTCGGTGAACTCGTCTGCGAGCTCGACCTCGGAGAAATCGACCGAGGCGACGATGTCCTCGTGAACCTCGGCGGGCACATCGATGGGAGCTTGGTCGTTTGCCGCGGCAGGCGTGTCGAAGGAGCTGGTGCCGACGAAGGCGTCGACGCGCTCATTTAGATCGTTGAGGGTATCCATGGAGGCTCGATTCTATGTGATGACGGCCGGCGCTATGCAGCCGGAATTGCGAATGCTAAATCGTTTGACGAGTTGATTTTTCCCCGCCGCGCCATCCGTTAGACCGAAGGGCCGGCGAACGTGAAGGAGCTGTGGTGGCGGGTATCGAGGTGCTATCTTGAAAGTCCCGTTTAAAAGAGAGGTGACGCGGTATGGAATTGACAGCAATGTTTGGCTCGATTGGCCTGTGTGTGGCTGCAATCGTTGCCGCCGCGGTCATCTACTTTGTGGTCACGGCCATTAAGGGCAAAAGGGCCGAACGCAAGGAGCGCGCGATGCTTAAACAGCATCGCGATCAGCAGGGCAAACGCGCATAGAGATAGCTTGTTGAGTTTTGGATCCGTGCGCTAGCTGCGTTTTCGGATCAGGGCAATGTAGAAGCCCTCAAAGTCGCGGCTAGGCGGAATGGTGAGCGTGCCGGGCAGGCCGTTGGCGATGGCCGATACCTGACCCGCGGCAATGGCCTCGGTCAGAGCGTTGCTTTCGATGCGTGGCTCTTCGCCAGCTTCCTGAGCTCGGCGCGTTTCACTTTCGCTCGGCGTGCCGTCGAGGGGGATAAGCTCGCAATCCATGTGCTTGTCGAGGGTCTCTTGCAGGGCATCCTCGTTTTCCTGCGGCAAGATCGAACAAGTCGAATAGACGAGCGTGCCGCCCGGTTTGAGGGCACCCATGGCGCGGTCCAGAAGTGCTCGCTGCGAGCGGGCGCACTTGCTCAGCAACTGCTCGGTGAGGCCGCGCAGGCTTTTCTCGTTGCCGCTGATGACGGTGCCCGTGCCGGTGCAGGGAGCGTCGAGCAGGATGCGGTCAAAGCGGAAGAACTCGTCGAGCTCGCGTGCGTCGATGCGCATGACGGGCACGTTTTTGGCACCTTGGCGGTGGAGGTTGGACTCAAGCTTTTCGGCGCGGGGAATGCTCATCTCGCAGGCCGTGAGGTGTGCCCGGCCCTGGGTGAGGGCGGCGATCTGCGTCGTCTTGCCGCCAGGGGCTGCGCACATGTCCAGGATGTCCTCGCCGGCCTGAGCGCCCAGGACCAACGGCGGCATCATGGACGACAGGCTCTGCAGATAGATCTTGCCGTCGCGATAGATGTCGAGATCCCACAGATTGGAAACCTGGGCCTCGGGCAGGATAAAGGCGTCTGGGTACCAGGCGACGGGGTTGTGGGCGATGCCGGCGGCATCGAGCGCCGCAGCGATGTCCTCGGCGGTCGCCTTGAGCGTATTGGCGCGCAGCGTGACCGGGCGCGTGGCCGCGGCGCCGAAGCCCTCGATCATGAGCTCGGCATCGGCGGGCGCATAGGCGCCGGCGACCGTGTCGACCATAAAGCGCGGCAGGTCGGCGGCGGAGTGTTGGGCGGCAAGCTGGTCGGAAAGCTCGGTGGCGGCAAATTGCCTGAGCTTGAGCTCGGGCTTAACCTGCTTTTTCTGCTTACGACGACGCGGCTTGGACATCCGTCTTTCCTTCCCGTCCCAAATTGACTACTTTCCGGGCACGCCACTGCTGGCGTGCTTTAGTACTGGCTCTCGTGCTTGCTGAAGAAGTCGAAGCGCGGGGGCAGCGGCTTCACGCGGTGCTCACCGGGCTTCTCGCCCAGGCTCTCCACGAACTCGTCCGTGGAGGCAAAGATGTTATCCCAGCTAAAGAAGGCGACCGGATCGACGTCGAAGTACTCGCAGATGAGCTCGCAGCCGGCCGGCACAATACCGTGCATGAGCACGGTCGCCACGTGCAGCTCGGTAAAGGCGTCGACGAGCGCCTGCGTCATGGCGGCGTTGGCTGGCTCGCCCTCGAGCTTGTTGGCGGCCTTGGAGGCATCGCTCCAGCGCTTGTTGGCGGCGCGCAGGTAGTCGTCGCACACGGCAAGCGCGCGGTGCGTCTCGAACTTGTACATGGCCTGCTCAAAGGCGAGGGCTGCCTGCTGGGCGGCTTCGACCACGGTGTCAGAAGCGGCACCGGCGGGGATGCAGCCGTTGCGGTAGGGGCTCTCGTCGCCTTCCTTGACGGCGACGCCGTAGAAGCAGCTGCGGGCCAGACGGTTGAACACGCCAGTCAGCAGCGCACTCTCCTTAAGGGCCGGGTCGATAACGCGCTTGTCGTCGCAGGCGCGTACCTCGTTGCCGTCCTTGTCCTTGCCGGTCACGCGCGTGTCGTATGCCTTGGGGCTAAAGCTCACCGGCTTCTCGGACAGGCCGAGCGACAGCCAGTGTGCGCGCATCTGCTCGCAGGTGTAGTGGTTGAGCAGGTCGTCTGCCGGCGGGGGAGGCGTCTGCGAGGACGAGCTGGCCTTTTTTCCCATGTAGAGCAGGTGGTAGCAGGCGCTGACGGTGCTCTGCGTGAGGTCCCAGCCCAGGGCCTCCCACATGGCGGTCTGCGCGATGCAGTAGAAATAGATGTTGTCCTGGCCGATGAACTGGTAAATCTGAGCGTCGTCAGAGCACCACCAGTCGCGCCAGTCGAGCGAGCTGTGCTGGTAGGTGGGTGCGGGCACCTGCGTGGAGTCAGCGGCGGGCTCGCCCATGAGGGCGGCATCCTGGGCGGCGACGCCCTCGGTCACGCCGGCGGCCTTGGCATCGCGTGCGAGCACGGTACGCGTATAGCTGATGGGCGCCCATAGGCTCTCGGGCCAGCACCAGCAGGTGACGTCGGAGACGCCATCGACCTCGGGCACCGGAACGCCCCAGTCGATGTTGCCGGTGATGCGGAAGGGCACGAGCGCCTTGCCGCTGCGGAAGCGCACGCCGCCGTTGGCGAGCACCGCGTGGGCGTCGTCGCGCTCCTTCCAGCTGGGGAAGGTGACGGTAAAGCTGCTCTTGTTGCCCTCGGGCTCCAGCACGGTGTGCTCAGGAAGCTGATCCTTGACGGCATCGAAGGCTTCGCGGAACTTGTTCTGGATGTAGAGCTGGGCCGGCAGCAGCCACTCCTCCATGGTCTTGGAGACCACGGAGCGAACCTGCGGGTTCTGGGCGAGCTTGGCGGTGTAGGCCTTCATAAAGTCGAGGTAGGCCGGCAGGTCAAAGTAGAGGTTGTCGACCGGGCGCAGCTCGGGCACCTCGCCGGTGAGCTGGCTCTTGGGCGCGATGAGCTCCTCGGGCTCAAACTGGTGGCCCAGGTCGCACTCGTCGGCATAGGCCTTCTCGGACTTGCAGCCCTGGATGGGGCAGCGGCCGATCACCTGGCGGCCGTTGAGGAACGTGCCGGCCTTGGCGTCGTAGAACTGCAGCGTGGAGCGCTTGGAGATGGTGCCCTGCTCGTGCAGGCGCTCGATAATCTCGGCGGTCACCTCGTTGTGGATCTGGGCAGCCGGCTCAAGGCCCGAGCCGCCGTAGATGTCGCAGCTGATGTTGTAGTTGTTGAGGGTCGCGGCCTGGCGGGAGTGATTGGACTCGACATACTCGCTAATGGACTTGTCGTAGCCCTCGTTCTCCTTGAGCTTGCGGTAGCTCTCCATGATGGGTGAGCCGTAGCAGTCGGTGCCCGAGGTGAAGATGACGTTCTCGCGGCCCAGACGGTCGCGCAGGAAGCGGGCGAAGAAGTCGGCCGGGACAAAGACGCCACCAACGTGGCCAAAGTGAAGGCCCTTGTTGCCGTAGGGCTCGCCGGCAGTAACGATGGCGCGGCGAGGCCAGCTGGGACGGTCGTTCATGGAGTATTTGGATGCCATGGGACTCCTTCGCATATGGTGAGAGCGCGGCCGGGCCCGGGGCTCGGCGACGCAGTGGTCAATTCGTGCATATCGTTCGACATTATCGCACATGCGGGCGGGTGCGTGACGGGGGCGCTATCCTAAGATGCTATGAATGAGATTTCCAACATACATGCGTTTGAAGACGAGGATTTCCTGCACGCCTGCTTTGTGTGGGGGATGGCCGTGCTTGGCGCATTTGCCGTGTGCCTGGTGCCGTTGTTTATGCTGCTGGGCGGACCTGCAGACTTGGATGCGGCCGACGCGGGCGGTTGGACGGCGGTCGTGGGCTGGATAGTCGGCTTGGCTGCGATCTCAATGGCGTCGTTCGCCGTGCACGAGCTGGTGCACGGTGTGTTTTTTAAGCTGCTGGCGCCTGCGGGCGCGAAGGTGACCTTTGGGGCGAATCGCGAGACAGCGATGATCTATGCCTGCGCCGAAGGCGTTGTGTATTCTCGCCGGCGGTACGTGGCGGTTTGCCTGGCACCGACGGTTGTTGTGACGACAACGCTTGCCCTGGGGTTTGCGTTTTCGGGCCATCCGCTGCTGTGCTACCTGGCGGCCGGCTTGCATTTGTCGGGCTGTGTGGGCGACTGGTATTACGTGCGGACCATCTTGCGCGACCGCCGCATTGTTGACTGCGAGGACACGTCCTTCGGCGTGCGCTTTTTTGGGTGAGGAGATGTCGATGAAGCCGTTGTTGCTGCATGCGTGCTGTGCGCCGTGCTCGCTTGAGCCGGTCCGCCTGCTGCGCGAGGAAGGGTTTGAGCCCACAATCTGCTGGACAAACCCCAATATTCAGCCTCACGATGAATGGCAGCGGCGTTTGGACGAGCTGCGCCGGTGGTGTGCCGATGGCGACATCGAGCTTATCGAGGCGGGGGAGGACCGGAAGCGCTGGGAGGCCGGCGTGGCACCGCTGGGCGCCGATCGGCCTCGTCGCTGTCGCGCGTGCTATGCCTTGCGCTTGGCCGAGGCGTGCCGCGTGGCCCAGGAGCGCGGGTTTGAGTTTGTGGGCACGACGCTCGCCGTCTCGCCGTACCAGCTGTTCGATACCTGCAATGACGTGCTTGAGCGCTTGGCGGCGGCACATGGGCTCACCCCGGTGATTCGCGATTTTCGCCCGTATTACCCCGAGGCGACACGCCGTTCGCGCGAGCTGGGCATGTATCGGCAGAACTACTGCGGCTGCCGATTCTCGGCCGTCGAGGCGGCCATGGACCGCGCCCGCATCCGCGACGAGCGCAAAGCCGCCAAAAAGTAGTTCACTTGGGACGTCAGCCTGCTAGGATGTAGAGCGGACTTTAGCTATATAAGGAGTATCCGACGTGTCTATGCGTACCGATGATTTTGACTATAACCTTCCTGAGGAACTGATTGCACAGGCTCCTGCCGAGCCGCGCGACTCCTGCCGCCTGCTGGTGGTGGATCGCAAGGGCTCCCAGGCGGGAACGCCGCTGGAGCACGGCGGTACCGTTGAGCACCGCATCTTCCGCGACATCATCGACTATATCGAGCCTGGCGATGTGCTCGTCATCAACAAGACGCGCGTGATGCCGGCCCGCCTGATCGGTCGCAAGGAGGGCTCGGGCGGCGTGGTCGAGACGCTGCTGCTCAAGCGCCGCGAAGATGTTGACCCGCTGGGCCACGTTTGGGAGTGCCTGGTCAAGCCGGGTAAGCGCCTGAAGCCCGGTGCTCAGATTGAGTATCGTGCGGGCGGCGCCCATGCGCCCGAGGGGGCTCCCGTGGTGCTGACGGCCGAGGTCATCGACTTTGTCACCGATAGCCGCGGCGGCCGCCTGGTGCGTTTTGAGCCGGCCGGTTGCAATGCCGCCGGCGAGCCGCGCACGCTCGACGAGGCCATCCATGCTGCCGGCCACGTGCCGCTGCCGCCCTACATTACCGATTACGAGGGCGATCCCGAGAAGTACCAGACCGTCTACGCCATGAAAGAGGAACACTCGGCTGCAGCTCCCACGGCGGGTCTGCACTTTACTTCCGAGCTCATGGCCGCTATCGAGGCCAAGGGTGCGAAGTTTGCCGCCGTCGAGCTCGAGGTGGGCATCGATACCTTCCGCTTGGTGGAGGAGGACGACCCCACGCAGCACGTCATGCACACCGAGCGCTACCACGTGTCGCAGGAAGTTGTCGACGCCGTGCATAAGGCGAAAGCCGAGGGTCATCGTGTGATCGCCGTCGGCACTACCGCGGTGCGCTCGCTCGAGAGCGCGTTTGACGCAGAAGCCCCGGTGTTCGATCCGGCCGTGACGGCGCGCTATTTTGAAGGCCGCGAGGACGGAGCCGACACGCTTGGCCGCGGTGACATCGTGGTGCGCGAGAACGCCACGACGCAGCTCTACCTCATGCCCGGCTCGACCTATCACGTGGTAGACGCGCTGATCACGAACTTCCACGTGCCGCGCTCCACGCTCATGATGCTCGTGAGCGCACTTGCCACCCGCGACCAGATCATGGATGCCTACGCTGCTGCTATCGAAGAACGTTACCGCTTCTTCAGCTTCGGCGACGCGATGCTCATTCAGTAGGTTACGGCGTTTTACAAACGCCGTAACCGGCCGACGCTGCGCGGGCCGCATTTGGACAATCTGACGTTCAACTTCAAGGGCGCGACCAGAAGGTCAGCGCCCTTTCGTTTCACGTCACCTTGTCTCAAATGCGACCCGCTCGCCGACTCTGCCATTACATCGGTGTTGCCGTGGTTGTTGAGTAGTCATTGGGCACTTGGCACTTGGGGACGTTCCTTTTAATATGAGCAGGACATTGTCAAGAGGCAAAATCGGGCCTGGCCCCAACGATATGGGGTCAGGCCCTCTCCCTATATCAGCCCGTCCGCGGCGACCTCGGCGTGTCTTCCCGACGCTCGTCTTTGCAGTTTAATATCCGCCCGCGGCGATCTCTCGCTGGGCAATCCGTTGCTACGGCTGAGGCTTCTTCGTCGAACCGACAGTCTGTGCACGCGTGTGGCGCCCTGGGCGCTCGCAGAAAAGGGACCTGAGGTTCGCCTCAACGGCTTCGGATCGAACCGCTTCCGGGGTGATCGGCTTATGTGCGGGGGACCGGCCCCCTACGCCTCCTCGGCCATGAGGCCGACCGCCCACACCCAGCAGGCGAGCTCGCGCGCCGTGGCCACGTTCGCCTTGTTGTTGTGGACCCCGCGCGCGAGCAGCGCCTCCCGCCTCTCGACCAGCCTCCGCACGCCCTTGGCGGCA
>CAJMHW010000025.1 GCA_905213325.1 Collinsella aerofaciens | reverse complement strand
GATTAATGGATGGAAACGGGTGTTCTATCGGGACACACATTTTGTCCTATAAGCCCGACATCATCGCATGGGTGCAGGAGAATCTGCTCTAGTGCGCACACTCTGTCCGTCCAGGGACCCAGCCCATACGGCCCAAACATGTACACCAGCATCCAAAGTCGACATTTTTCGACATCTTTGGATGCTGGTGTACAGTTTTTGCGGGTAGTCATCGGGGACGTTCTTAAATGACTAGTCGTTAAAGAACGTCCCCAACGACTAACTAGTCGTTGAAGCGAGCTGTGGGTGCAAGCGGCTGTTCGCGAAAGACGCGCTCGACGGCAGCGCGGTATTCGTCGACCTTTTTGGTCTTGCGTACGATCTTGTGGACGGTAGCGGGATCAGCGAAAGCGCACTTGGCGTAGAACCACCACTCCTTCATGCGGAAGACCGCATTGCCGCCAATCTCTTCTGCATATGCCGCAAACAGCGTGTCGTGGAAGCGCTGCAGCTCAGCAGCCGTTGCAGCAGGGCCGCCCTTGACCATGCGAGCCAGAGCGGGGTTCGCGAGCAGGCCACGCCCCAACATCACATGGCGCGTGCCGGGATAGGCCTCCACCAGCGCGTCCATATCCTCAAGATCAAAAATGTCACCGTTATAGGCCACGGGGAACGGCACACGCTCCAGCGTCTCGCCATAAAACTCTTTGCGCGGCGAACCCGTATAGCGGTCCTTTTGCACGCGCGGATGCACAATGAGCTCTGCCAACGGCATGCGGCAATACAGATCGAGCACACGTTCATACTCGTCATCGCGTTCCAACCCCAGCCTGGTCTTTACCGATACCGGCAACGGCGACCGCTCGCACACATCGCTTAAGAACGTCTCGAGCTCGTCGAGATTGCGCAAGAAACCCGAGCCCTTGCCCTTGGCGACAACCGTTCCCGAAGGGCAACCCAAGTTGAGATTGACCTCGCGGTAGCCCATATCGGCGAGCACCTGTGCCGCCCACACAAACTCGTCCGCGTTCTTGGACATCAGCTGAGGCACTACGTTGAGCCCCTGGTTATTGGCAGGATCGATCTCCTTAAACGCCTTGCCGCCAAAGCGGTTTCCCACCCGCGGCGGCGGCAAAAACGGCGTGTAATAGCAATCGAGCGCACCGAAGCACTCCGCATGCACGCGACGGAACACATGCCCGGTAATCCCCTCCATAGGGGCCAACGATAGAATCATCTACTCTTCTCTCATATCAACGAACGTGACAAAGGGACTGTCCCTTTGTCACATTATTCGGAGCGCAGGGCTTCGACGGGGTCCTTCTTGGATGCGCTACGGGCCGGCAGCAGGCCGGCAACAACCGTCAGCAGCACCGAAATTGCAATGAGCACCAGCGCATCCTGCACGGGCAGACTCATCAGGTTGGGGACCTTTTTGGCCGCAAGCGCCCAGGCATTGACCGGGAAACTCACGAGCACCACGACGACAATGGCAAAGACGCCGGCAATGAGGCCCTCGATAAAGGTCTCGGCGTTGAACACGTTTGCCACGTTACGCTTCGACGCGCCAATCGCGCGCAGGATGCCAATCTCCTTTTTGCGCTCCAGCACGCTGATGTACGTGATGATGCCGATCATGATGGAGCTCACCACCAGGCTGATACTCACGAATGCGATGAGCACCAAGCTGATGGTATTCACGATATCAGTCACCGAGCCCATGATGATGCCCATGTAGTCGGTGTACGAGATTGCCTGCTCGTCGTGGCCGGCGGCTTTGACCTGCTTGTTGTACGCGTCGATGTGATCGAGCACGCGCTCCTTGGCCTCAAAGTCGCGCGGGAAAATCTTGACCGAGATGGGGTCCGCCTCATCCGCATAGCCCAGCGTGGTCAGATTGTTGTCGTAGGTGAGCTGCAACGCCTTGGCATAACTCATCATGAGCGAACTCAGGTCCTCGGCGTCCATGTTGAAATGGATGGCACGAGCAAAGGCGCTCGCATCCACACGCATAGCGCTCGCTAGGTTGGCAAAACTCGAAGACATCTGCGTCGCCATCTGGTCCATAAGCCCTGCCGCACCCGCCTTGAGCTGAGCTGACACCGTCGCCGCAATCTGATCGTTGATTGCCTTTATCACCTGATCCATAGCCTGCTGCAGATACGGAGCCAGCTGCTTTTGCACATAGTCGGTCATCGCCTGCTGCAGGCGCTCGGCCAGGGCATCGCCGCCGAGCGCCTTGAGCTGAGTCAGGTATTGCCGCGCCGTAGCATCACTCTCAAGATACGCCGAGAATGCAGCAGCGAGCTTTGACGCATCTTTAAGGTCTTCGGGTGCCAGCGCCCTAAACTGATCAGACCGCAAAAAGCCCTCAAACAGCTGGTTGGCTAGTGTTCCCACCTGCTGCATTTGCTCGGGCGTGAGTTCCAGACCGTCAAAGATGCCCGAGAAATCTGGAGCCGGCGCTTTGGCCATGATGTCACTGAAGTCGATATCCTTGCCAACGCCCGAAAGGTCAATGTCCAGCCCGGACAAGTCAAGACCCGACAGGTCCATACCGCCGACAACACCCGAGAGCGCGGAGGTATCGAACGAGAACGCGCCCTTGAGCGCCGCCTCGTCCACACTAAACATGCTGCCCAGATCCACGCCTTGCTTGGCCTCGCCTTGCAGTTCGTCGAAGGTTTTGCCCGTAAAAACATCCGTCTCGGGGTGAGCAAGCTGCTCCTGCACAATCTGCGAATCGGCGGCGCGCTCCATAAGCTGGCGAGTCAGCGCATGCGTGTAGGCAATGCCCGGGGACAACGCACTCGCATTGGCCGTCTCGTTAGGTCGCACCACGCCCACGATGCGTACGTCGATGCCATCGGCAACCTTGGTGGCCATAAAGTCGGCGTCACCAGACATGTCGGTCCACATGCCGGTCTCTTCGTTTTTGCGATAGGCATCGGCCGGCGACAGCACCTTAAACGTGGTAGACAGCGCATCGTCGTAGGTAAAGTCGGCACCGGTCTCGGGCGTTTCGACCCCACCGTCAGCCGTCATAGCGCTGTTTACCAGATCGTTGAGCTCATTGATATCCAGCGCACCGATGTTGTAGAGCGTGTAGTCACCCACCGTGCCGCGGCTCGAAAGCACCATTACGGCTTCGTTAGCAGACGCAGGCCAATGACCGGCGACGACATCGTACTGGCTGTCGAGCAGGCTCTGGTCGTCAATCATCTCGTTAAAGACCGAGGTTCCCATGGATTCCATGCTCACCGTTGCCGCCGAGCTCGCACCTCCGCTCATGGCCTCGGTCATGGCGTTGGGCACCAGCCGGACGGGCTTCTCGTCGCCCTTACCCGCACGATAGACAACCGGCGTCACGCCGTAGCCGTACTGAATGGCGTTGACCTCTTTATCGATGCCGTCGCCGCCGGCATCGAGCCATGCCTTAAAGCTCGTCATGTCGTTGGACTTAACACTCGCAAACATATCCTTTACGGCCGTGACCACGGGAATCTTATCGGTTCCCGGAGCCTTGCCGTCGGTGCCGTCGTCGGATAAATCCTCGCCGTTGGACGCCTCATCATCCACAGCCCCCTGTCCGCCCATCATGGACGACAGGTCGTAGTCCTGCTTGGAGATCGTAAGCGGGTAACTCGAGAGCGTATCCTCCTCGACCTTTTTGATGTAGTTGTTCACGCCATTGGAGAGCGCCAAGATCGCCGCGATACCGATAATGCCAATCGACCCCGCAAAGGCCGTCATGGCCGTACGGCCTTTTTTGGTCATAAGGTTTCGGGCAGAAAGCCCCAGCGCCGTCACAAAGCTCATCGAGGTTTTGCGCGTAGGCTTGGCCTCGCGGCGCGTGGCGTCAGCGACATCGAAAGGATCGGAATCGTCGGTGATCTTGCCGTCCGCCAGGTTGACGATGCGCGTGGCGTACTGGTACGCCAGCTCGGGATTGTGCGTGACCATAATAACCAGACGGTCGCGTGCAACTTCCTTGAGCAAGTCCATGACCTGCACGGACGTTATGGAATCCAAGGCGCCGGTCGGCTCGTCGGCCAGCACAATCTCGGGATCGTTGATCAGGGCACGGGCGATGGCCACGCGCTGCATCTGCCCGCCCGAAAGCTGGCTCGGGCGCTTGTTAACGTGCTCGCCCAAGCCGACTTTCTCCAACGCCTCGCGCGCACGCTGGCGGCGCTCGGCATGCCCCACGCCCGTGAGCGTGAGCGCCAGCTCCACGTTTTCCAAAATGGTCTGATGCGGAATGAGGTTATAGCTCTGGAACACAAAGCCGATGCGGTTGTTGCGATAGGCATCCCAATCGCGATCGCGAAAGTCCTTGGTCGAAATACCGTCGATCAGCAGGTCACCCGAGTCGAAGTGATCGAGTCCGCCGATAACATTGAGCATCGTGGTCTTACCCGAGCCCGAGGGACCCAGAATGGCCACGAACTCGTTATCGCGAAAAGACAGGCTCACGCTGTCCAGCGCCACCTGCGTAAACGACTGGGTAACGTACCTTTTGCAAATACCTTTGAGCTCCAACATGGACGGCAACCTCTCCCACGCGGGCGCACTCGCCCGCTCTCCCCCGCCGTTCGTATTCGACGCGTTTGTCCTACTCTATCCCCATTTTTCACCGACGCCAGTGAGGAATGTAGGGAACCGCATCAAAAAACGAACGGGACGGCGCCCAAAAGAAGAGGCCCCGAGTGGGACCTCTATATGGTGGAGCTTATCTTGAAAGGTAGCGGACTACTTCGCACAGCGGCGCACGATCATCGCGATGCTTTACGTGTTTTTTACTGCTCGCTATTCGCAATCGCCTGGTCGATAAGTTTGTTGAGTGCTGCGCGCTGCTCGGCGGAGCTGATGGCTCCCACGATGGGCTCCCCTACGATGTTGCCATTCTGATCGATGACATACGTTGTCGGGAACGAGAATAAATTTGACGTAAACTTACCGGCCTCGCTATCCGACTTGAACCAGATGTTCTTATATGTCACGCCCTTCTTGCTCAGCACGTCCTTGGCATCTGCAATCTCACCCTTGTTGCCATCGAGCGTAAAGGAATTGACGCCCACGACCTGGCCGCCCTTCTCGGCAAGCTCCGTATTCAGTTTCTCAAGATCGCCCAGCTCGCCCACGCACGGCTTGCAAGTGGTGAACCAGAAGTTCATGACGGTGACCTTGTTCTTAGCGAATAGCTCGTCGCTGCTCACGTCGTTGCCATCCAGGTCCTTGCCCGTAAAGCTGGGGAACTTCGTCGCCTCGCTCGAAGCATTGGCACCAGCCGTCATGCCAGCGGTCGAAGCGTCGACGCTCTCGCCTGAGCTCGGCGTGCTTCCACAGCCGGGGAACTCCTTCTCCAGGCTCTCGAGCTTGTCCTCGATCTCCTTGATCTGCTGCGCACCGGCCTTGAGCGTCTTAAGCTCATCCGCCGTGAACTCATCCTTGGCGCCGTCGATGGTCTTGAGCAGGAAATCGCCGTAATTGCTGCCGTCCTCAATCATTGTCGAGTCTTTATTTGCCGCGTTGAATACCTTTTCCCACAGCGCGTTATCACTCGAAAAGATCTCGTTCTCCTTCTGCATGAGTTTTGCATACAACTCGGCGGCCTCCTCGGCATTGGTCGGCTTCTGCGCAGTGAGTTCTGCGATCTTAGGATCGGAGCCCGCAGATTCACTCGCATTGCCACCGGGTGCCGAGCACGCCACAAGGCACAAGGCCAATACCGGCACCATAAACAGGGCCGCAATCTTAGAAAGCTTCATGGTCATTCCTCCGTTTTGTCGAAGCTTGTTTACTTTTTATCGGCGGTCAAGGGGAGCTTTTCCGCCGACACATCCAGGCCATAGCGATAGCTGATGGCATCGACGGGACAGGCCCCGATGCACTTTCCGCACCGGATACATTCGGCATGATTGGGCGCGCGGACCACATCAACGTCCATCTGACAAACCTTTGAGCACTTGCCGCACGAGACACATTTGCATGTATCGACCCGGATCCCCAGTAGGGACACCCTATTCATGAGCGCATAGAATGCGCCGAGTGGACAAATCCATTTGCAGAAGGGGCGGTAGAACAAAACGCTCAGCACTACCACGGCAATGAGAACGGCAAGTTTCCAAGTAAAGAGATGTCCCAACGCAGATCGAATGCCGGCATTGGCGATGGCCAGTGGAATGGCGCCCTCGAGCACACCCTGTGGACAGATGTACTTACAAAAGAACGGGTCGCCCATGCCCACGTCGTTAACCACCAAGACGGGCAGCAGCACCACGGCAAACAGCAGCACAACGTACTTGATGTATGTGAGCGGCTTGAGCTTTTTCGTGGAGAACTTTTTGCCGGGAATCTTATGAAGCAGCTCCTGCAGCCAGCCAAACGGGCACAGAAAGCCGCATACAAAGCGCCCCAGCAGCACGCCGAGCAAAATGAGCGTACCGGTAACATAATAAGAAAAGTTGAACTTGGATGAACCTACCACCGACTGGAACGACCCGATGGGGCACGCACCCGATGCCGCGGGGCACGAATAGCAGTTAAGTCCAGGTACGCAGACTGTTTTTCCCGCGCCCTGATAGATGCTTCCTTTGGCAAAGTTTGGCAGGTGAATATTGGTGACCAGCGTCGCCGCCGCCTGAATGAATCCGCGAAATCGGGCCAAAACATGCGACGCAGTGTTTTCTCTTTTATCCAATTCCGATACACTCCAAGCACAGCCTAATCGCTTTGGCCAGCACGGCATCCGCCTCGCCACGCATAACACCAAAGCACACCATGGCAATTCCGACGATCAACAAAGCGACCTGTACCACGGGTTTTACCGCTTTGAACAACCCAACCACTCCTTTCGTTACGCGACCATTGGACCATATCGACTATAAAATCCGTGTTAAGCGCGATTTGGAATGTGCAAGGAGACTGTTATGCGTATTTTGATCGTCGAAGACGAGCGAGCACTGTGCGATGCAATCGCGCGCAGCTTGCGAAACTTGGCGTACAGCGTCGACTGCTGCCACGACGGACAGGAGGCGCTCGACCTGCTGGGCGTCGAAGTCTTTGACCTCGTGGTACTCGACCTCAACCTTCCCCGTATCGATGGCATGACCGTGCTCAGGGAACTTAGGAAAACCGATTGCGAGACTAAGGTACTGATTCTGTCCGCGCGTGGCGAAGTATCCGATAAAGTCGCCGGACTCGATGCCGGCGCCAACGATTACCTTACCAAGCCGTTTCATCTGGACGAACTTGCGGCAAGGATCCGCAGCCTTACCCTCAGGCGCTTCGCACAAAGCGACATAGTATTAGCCTGCGGAAAGCTCAGCTTTGACACCAAGGCGCGCATCGCTTCCGTGGACAGTGAGGCTCTATCTCTTACACGCAAGGAAACGGGAATCTTGGAATACCTGATGCTTAATCAGGGGCGACCGGTAAGCCAAGAGGAGCTTATCGAGCACGTTTGGGATAGCAGCGTGAACAGCTTTAGCAACGCAACCCGCGTTCACATCTCGTCACTCCGCAAAAAGCTACGCAGCGCTTTGGGATACGACCCGATTCGCAATCGGATTGGAGAGGGCTACGTTATGGAGGATAGCGAATGAAAAGGCTTTCGCTGCAATGGCGCATAACGATTATGACGGCACTGCTGACGTGTGCGGCATGCGTGCTGACGAACTGTCTGGTCGGCTATACGGGCATGCGCTACATGGATGCTATCGGCAGCGACATCTCGGCCCTTAGCGCAGCCGGCGTAGATGCACCTCAGGCGTTTGACCCAACGAAGGAGAGCCTCGATGACGAGGTCACGATCGTCGTAAACGACGCACAGGAGTCTTTTGGCACGACAGCCTGGTACATCACGGCTGGAGTCACACTCCTTGGCGGCGCGCTGGCATACTTTGTGAGCGGCCGTGCACTCAAACCGCTACGGGCTTTTGCGGCCCAGGTCGAGCGTGTGCAGCCTGACAACCTAAGCGAAATCAGGCTCAGTGAAGATGTGCCCATCGAGCTACAACGATGCAGCGCCTCTTTCAACGACATGATCGCCCGTCTTGGCGAAGGGTTCTCTGCACAGCGTCAGTTTACCGGCAACGCCGCACACGAGCTGCGCACCCCGCTCGCCCTTATGCAAGCACAGATTGAACTATTCATCTCCGAGCACTCCGGTTTGCAACCCGAAACTGCCGAGCTACTCGGCCTGCTACAAGAACAAACCGAGCGCATGTCTCGAATGGCCAAGGTATTGCTCGAGATGAGTGAGCTCCGCAGCGTTCCTTGCGAGGACGATGTGGAGCTTGGCCCCTTGTCCGAAGAGGTCCTCACCGACCTTGCGCCACTTGCCGAAAAAAGGGGCATAGCCCTCAATTGTGCTGGAGACGCTTTAGTAATCGGGAGCGACACACTCCTCTATCGGCTGGTGTTTAACCTGGCCGAAAACGCTATCCGCTATAGCCGCACCGACTCGAGCGTTACCGTCTCCATCTGCGACAACGACAGCCACGTGTTCCTGCGAGTCGAGGACCAGGGCCCGGGGATACCCAAGAAGTACCGAGAGAGCATCTTCCAGCCGTTCATTCGTCTAGACAAATCCCGCAGCAGGGCATACGGCGGCGCAGGACTCGGACTAGCGCTCGTTTGGGAGATTGCAGCTCTTCACGGTGGCACAGTAGAGGTCGAAACAAGTTCCGAGAACGGGACCACCATGCTCGTAAGCCTTCCAAAACGATCCGCAGCGTCAACCGAGCAGTAAAACGAAAGGGGTCCCGAGCAACAGGAGTACAATTGCTGCTATTGTTGCCAGCTGTTGGGAGATGGAAGATGGACTGCGATGGCTACCCATGCGTTCCCATGCCGTTGATGTGCACTGCCTTTGTGCCGGGGCAGATTGACGCTGCGGTTGCAGGCATTTCCGACCCCGATTCACGCACCATCGCCACGGCAGAAGCGCTGTACTTTCGCGGACAGGCCGCCCTCGCTGCCAAGACGGCGCGCCCCTATCTTGACGCCACCGATTCCGCACTGCGCTATTCCGCATGCTTTATCTGCGGATACGCCAGCCTGTCGCTCAACCGTATCGCCGACGCCCGCCGTTGTCTTGCGGGCATCCTCGATACGCCAACTGACGAGGAATCACCCGCCGTCCACGCCACGCATATCCTGTTCGCCTCGGCCGCAAGCGTCCTGCTGCACTTGTCTTCCCCGTATTCTGCCGAAGAGTTTTATCCGCTTGCGGCGCATCTGCCCGAAGGCCTGCGCCTGTTCGCCAGCTACGTGATGGCGCATGCCCTGTACCTGCGCGGCGAATATGGCCGCAGTCTGGGCATGGCGGAAAACGCCCTGATCATGAAACAGGGGAGCTATCCGATCTCGGAACTGTTCCTGCACCTGGCAGCTTCCATGGCATGCATGAGCCTCAAGGACATCGACGCCGCAAAAACGCACTTCGGAGCCGCTTGGAACATTGCGCGCCCCGACGGCCTTATCGAGCTCATTGGCGAGCACCACGGCCTTTTGCAGGGGCTCATCGAGGCATGCCTAAAATCGCAATACCCTGACGATTTCGCACGCATCATCGAGATTACGTATCGATTCAGCTACGGCTGGCGGCGCATCCACAACCCCGATTCGGGCGAGGACGTGGCTGACGACCTGACGACCACAGAGTTCACCATGGCCATGCTCGCCTGCCGCGGATGGACCAACGCCGAAATCGCTCGTCATATGGGTGTGTCGCCAGGTACCGTTAAAAATCGACTGTCCAACGTGTATGCAAAGCTTGGCATCGGCACGCGCACTGAGCTGGTCGCGCATATGCTGCGTTAGCAGCCAGACTGCCTAGCGCGGCACGTGCGCCCCGGAGCCCCGGCGCTTCACTCGCTCAAATTGGACATTTTGGCCCTCGGACGGCACTACCGTGACAGGATGCCTTCTCGCAAAATTGGATTATTTCCACCGATACCTGCGGGATGGGAGCCAAAGATGCTTGATCGCCGTTCGTTACTTGTTGCCGGAGCGTCCTCGCTGGCGAGCATTATGTTGCCGCGCGTGCCGGGAAGCGCAAACGCCTTCATATTGCCGTTCGCGCCCACCGAAGCCTATGCCGACGAAAAAGACCCTTTCAGGGTGCTCGTTCTCTCGCGCACCATGTTTGGTGTGGTCGTGGTCGACGTCGCCAACAAGAATACGCCCATCACGGGTGCCCAGGTCACACTCACATCGCGCTATGCCGCAGGCAAGCAGCTCACCGCCGCTACCGATGACGAAGGCACGGCCATCTTTGAGGTCGCGCCGCTTTCAGAAGGCTACGTGGACGAGGCGACGCTTCTCGACGCGTATGACTTTAACGGCGGCATCTCCATTAGCATGGCGGGCTACCGCGATGTCGAGATTCCCCTCGCGCGTGTCCAAGGCGGCACCGCCATTACCGCACCCACACGTCCGCTCTCCGATGGCGAGCCGTACTTTCGCCAGCTCACATTCGACGAATGGGACATCCAGTACGCCGACGCCACGTTTATGGCAATGCCAGCGGACGAAGCAGCAAACGATCAGCCCGACACGCACGCTTTTACCGTGCAGGCCCATCTGCCGCAGGGCGGGCAGGCAACGTTGCATATCAATAAAGTGATGCCCGCTGCGGGCAGCTCATCCGAAACCGTCACGCAGATTGGCCAAGTCAAGGCCAGTGCATCGGGCGCGGATAATCTGGCGACGTTCACGCTCGAAGACAAGTTCCTCGACGCGGCATCGAGCCTTCTGGAAGAAGGATGCAAGCTGCGCTTTGGCCTCGACTATCAGGGCAAAACCTACACGCTCTCATCCCCCATGGCCGTTGTCACCGCGCCGGCCGCAAAGGCGGAATCCGGATCGACCACTATCGTCCCCACTACCATGGACCAAGAGATTACTCCGTTTGTTTTTCCGGCGGCGTTTCCCGGCATCGGCGGCAACAAGTTCACCTGCTGGATGCCCTCGTTCCCCATTCTGTTCGATTTCTCGTTTGCCGGGTACGTACTGTTTGGCGGAGGATACAAGCCGGTCGGCTACATGAACGATTCGGGTAACCCTGATCCAGAGTACTGGAAGAAGTCACCGCGCGAGTCGGGTGCCAAGCAGGCAAACCGTTACCTCGACGAGATGGAGGGGAAGTGGAATCAATATAAGAGTATGAGTGCCGGTTCGGGTACCGATCCAAGAAACACCAAGCTCCTTCGCCACCATTGCACGCTGCTGTTCACGATGGATATCGCCACACAGCTGTATGGCTCGCTCGCCTACGATTGGGTGGGCAAAACCTGGGGCAACAACAACGACCCCGCATACGGCAATATCAAGGCCCTCTTTCAGGTAAGAACCGATCTCAATTGGACAGAGCAGTTTACCCTAGGACCGGTGCCATTTTTCCTAAACGTCAACCCCTGGGTGCTGGCAAAACTGGCACTCGCCGTGGGCGCCCACACGCACGGTAGCGGCGCGGCGTTTTTTAAAAACATTTCGCTCGACTATTCAAACACCTCAGGCTCATTCACCATCCAAATCGGGCTTGCCGTCACCTTTGGCGCCGGCGTTGCAGGCGTCGCTTCGTCTGCCGTGCGCGGCGCCGCATCCCTCACGCTGTTCATTGGGTACGAGAAGGCAGATGGACACCAGCTTCCGCGACTGCGCGTGGGTGCGGACGTCGATGTCGATGTGATACTCCAGTTCGTAATGTTCAAGTGGACCACCAAGGCTTGGTCGGGGTCGTGGCCCACACTCCTCGATTCGTGGAATATGTCGGTGAACAATGGCAACCAGTATGTGCTCCAACGCTCTGAGCTTGCATTGGGTGGGGATACGCCTTACACGCTGGATGCCCGCTTAGGCACGCCCGGCAACATCGAGGCGGGCGGCGTGCCGCAATTTATCGCATCGGCCACCATCGTCACCAACGCCGAGCTACTCGCACGCGCCGAGGTTAAGGCCACCGCCGTAAACGTCGCGCCTGTCGTGCGCGATTGGGATCAAGCGGTCACGCGCATTGAGCTCGAGGCGGATGCAGAAAGCGACGACACGGGACAGATCGAGCATTTCGTCCATGCACTGATAGAGAACGACGAAAACGCCGCGCCGATGTATGCGTACACCCATATCGGGCAGGCGAAGGACGCCGTTGCGGACCCCAACGCCAATTCTGCTGGTGTATCGGAGGACGAGCGTGGCGGCATCAAGCCCTCGAGCGACAACGTGCTGTTTACTGGCGTGCTCAGCGAAGCTCACATGAAGCTGGCAATGATCGCCGGCGTAGAATGCCTGTTCCGTATCGCCTCGGTGCGCTACGGCGACAATGGCCGCTCGCGCCTAGTGGTGCACACAAAGGCAAACGGCACGTGGTCTGCCCCCATGCCCGTGGACTTCCCCCTTGGCTTTGGCGAGGGCGACGTGGAGCGCGACGGCATATTCGATTACGACTTCGACGTAGTGGAATATACGGACGGAAGAGAAAACCAGGACGCTTACGTGCTGCTGGTCTCGGGCGAGCGCCCCGACGGCGACAACACCCTTTTCGATACGGCAAGCACAGCCGGCATACTGTCCGTTGTGCGCCTGCGCATAAGCAACGACGAAGTTCGCGTGATGTCTCATACGTCGTGGCGCAGCATCTCGCGCGGCCGCCTTCAGGAGGATGGCCACCATTGTCTGCAGTGTCCACGCATCACGGTGGGCAAGACGCTGGTCGACGGGCGCCTGTCGGGCGCTTACCTCCACCGCCGCGGAACCACCGCAGAAAAGGCGCTGGGCAATGAGGCAGAGGTTGCGCTGGAGTGCTTCACCCTGTGGTCGGACGTTTCGGGCGACAGCCTCACGTTCCGTCAGGCCCTCCGCTTTCCGCAAGCGCCATCGAGCATCGAGCTGGGCGTACCCGAGAATATCAACGGCAAAATGGTGGTGTCCGTTGCATACGAAACTGCAAACGGTAGTGGCTGCGCATCGTATGCCGTGATCGGCCAGTCCATCGCGGGTTGGGGCGTTATGCCACCAGATGCCACAGTACCCCACGCGGTGCCGTGGCCACAACATTCGGGCTTTTTGGCAACCGTCAACGAGCAACTGCAGCATATTACTTGGACGCGAGGCGCATCGGCATTTGCAACGCAGCCCGTGGGTGCCGCAGGCTGTGGCCCGGCATCGTTTAGCGTAAGCAACAACGGCAGGTGCGTGGTCTATGTAGAGAACACCGATGGCAAGGTGGGGCAAACCTACGACGAAGAAGGCAACCCGGTAGCAGTGATGGGCAAGCACTTCCGCATCTTCGCCAGCACCTTGGCAGGCGATCTGTTCACGGAGCCGTTCGTGATGTGCGAGCTGGACCATCCCGTCGATCAGATAACGACATTTTTGACGTCGGGAGGCATGCTCTCCGCGCTCGCCACGCACATTGCGAGCGCGGAGAAGAGCGAGGCAGAGCTGCACGGCATCGAAGTGCCCTTGGTGGCGTGTGCCACTCCGACGGGCGCGGTCGCCACCTCGGGCGCTGTGGTGCCCGGAGCAGCAGGCGAATCCTTCATGGTCACGGTGCGAAACGACGGCAACACCTTGCTGACCGCCGGCACGATCGATCTGTACCGAGAGAGCTCCAGCCAGCCGTTCTCCAGCGCATCCATCGGGTTCGGAGCGAACGCACGCATGGCATCGATCTACGATCCAGAGCTTGCCGAGAGCGCTTCGGCCAACGACATGGCACACGTGAAGTACGCGCTCGAGACGCTGGGCACATGTTTTGCAACGCACCCGCTGGTAGCCGACAACGGCAACGCCGTGCTGGCACCGGGTTGCACGGCACAGTTCCGCATGAGCTTTGCTATCCCGGAGAGCTGGAGCGACGAGGTGGGCAAACGTGTAACGCTATATGCGAAAGCGCGTAATCTGGTGGCGCTCGATCCCGTAACGCTCGAGGAAATTCGACCGGGCGCAAACTCGGCGCTGGGCGCCGTACTGCACGAGCTTCATGTGCCCGACGCGGCATGCGAACGCTCAGAAGTTCAGGTCGGCGTATGCGACAGCGCGGATACGACGGGGCTTCACGATGCACCGATGACGGCGGACGGCGGTGGCGACTCGAGTGGCGGCGGTACTGACAAGGGCGGCGGCTCCGGCGGAAGCAGCTCCAGCAGTGGCAAGGACCACGGCACTAACAAGCGCTCCGGAAAATCGGGCGCGCTTGCGGGCACGGGCGATGTCAACGCTCCCCTTACGGCAGCCGCAGCAGCACTCGCCGCAGCTGGTGCCGGCCTTGTCGCCTACAGCGCCCGCCGCACGGCGCTCGAAAACGACGCCGCCGATGAGGTCAATTCTGATAAGCCTCACTAGCTCTCAGTTACCTTTGCGAGAGACGCCGACTCGGCTCATCGACCATCAAAATGGGCTGGTTCTGGATACCCAGAGCCAGCCCATTACGCATTAGATGTCGTCAGAGGAGTTGAGTTCTGCCTCGAGCTTGGCACGGCGCTTTTTCGCCAACAATCCGCATGGCACGTTTTTGATAAACGCATCCAACCGCAAACGCAGCAGAACGCATTCGATCGCCTTCAATCTTACTCGGACAAAACCGACTCGGTTTTTTCCGAGTAAACGTGATTGATAGTCGATCGATGTGCCCGCTCGCACAATCAGCATCATTCGATTTTGTTTAGTAAAACTAGGTCCCTATTAAATAAAATTCATCTGTATCCAAATTTGTTTAACAATGCCGCGCTACCACTAAACACTATCCCCTTTAATCCGAACGATTGTTCGATGGATTTCGTGTTGGGTGGAATCGTCTGCGGGCTCGGCTATGCTACCTTGACTATCTATATGACTTAAACGCAGCAAAGGAGCACCGAGAGAGCGAGTATGGCAAAAAACACCGCAAACTATGGTAACGACAGTATCCGCCAGCTCAAGGACGAGGAACGCGTACGCCTGCGCCCCGCCGTTATCTTTGGCTCGGACGGACTCGACGGTTGCGCGCATGCCGCCTTCGAGATCCTGTCCAACGCCGTTGACGAGGCGCGCCAGGGTTACGGCAAGCTCATCACCCTTACCGCCTTTCGCGATGGCTCTATCCAGGTAGAGGACAATGGCCGTGGCTGCCCGCTCGACTGGAACCCTTCCGAGAAGCGCTTTAACTGGGAGCTCGTCTTTTGCGAGCTCTACGCCGGCGGCAAATATAACAACAACCAAGGCGGCGACTACGACTTCTCGCTCGGCACCAACGGCCTGGGCTCCTGCGCGACTCAGTACGCCTCCGAGTACATGGACGTCACGGTTTGGCGCGACGGCAACAAGTACTCTCTGCACTTTAAAAAGGGCAAGGTCGTCGGCGCCAAGAAGAAGGCACTCGAGATTGAGCCCAGCGACGAGAACCGCACCGGCACCACTATCAAGTGGCGCCCCGATCTTGAGGTCTTTACCTCGATTAGCATTCCCCACGAGTGGTATCGCGAGACCATGCGCCGCCAGGCCGTGGTCAACGCCAACGTGACCTTCCGCCTGCGCATCGAGGGCGACGATGGCGAGTTTTCCGAAGAGGATTTTTGCTATCCCAAGGGCATCGAGGACTACGTGCTCGAGAAGGTCGGTACCGACTACCTTACCGAGCCCTTCTTTATCGAGGCCGACCGTCGCGGTCGCGATCGCGAGGACCTGCCCGACTACAACGTAAAAATCACTGCTTGCATGTGCTTCTCGCGCACTTTCATGATGCAGGAGTACTACCACAACTCATCGTGGCTCGAGAACGGCGGCTCGCCCGAGAAGGCTGCCCGCAGCGCTCTGACCAGCGCCATCGATGCCTACATCAAGCAACAGGGCAAGTACAACAAAAACGAGAGCGGCATCAAATGGCAGGACGTCCAGGACTGTCTGGTGCTGGTGACCAACTGCTTCTCAACCCAGACGTCCTACGAGAACCAGACTAAGAAGGCCATCAACAACCGCTTTATCCAGCAGGCTATGACGGCCTTCTTTAAGGAGCGCCTCTCGACTTACTTGATCGAGAACAAGGACGCCGCCAATAAGATCATGGAGCAGGTGCTCATCAACAAGCGCTCGCGCGAGAATGCCGAGAAGACGCGCCAGAGCATCAAGACCAACCTGCAGCAGAAGACCGACATGGCCAACCGCGTGCAGAAATTCATCGACTGCCGCTCCAAGGACAAGAGCCGTCGCGAGATCTACATCGTAGAGGGCGACTCGGCAGCAGGCGCCATTCGCACCTCGCGCGATGCCGAGTTCCAGGGCGTTATGCCCGTCCGCGGTAAGATCCTCAACTGCCTAAAGGAGGACTACCCGCGCATCTTTAAGTCCGACATCATCATGGACCTCATGCGCGTGCTGGGCTGCGGTGTGGAGATCAAGGACAAGCGCATCAAGAACCTTGGCGCCTTTGACCTGGACAACCTCAACTGGAACAAGGTCATCATCTGTACGGACGCCGACGTCGACGGTTATCACATCCGCACGCTCGTGCTCACCATGCTCTATCGCCTGGTACCCACGCTTATCGACGAGGGCTACGTCTATATCGCCGAGTCGCCGCTCTACGAGATCAACTGCAAAGAGAAGACCTACTTTGCCTACACCGAGCTCGAGAAGAACGGCATCCTCAAAGAGATCGGCGACCAGAAGTGTTCCATCAACCGCTCCAAGGGTCTTGGTGAGAACGACCCGGACATGATGTGGCTCACCACCATGAACCCCGAGACGCGTCGTCTGATCAAGGTGGAGCCCGAGGACGTCACCAAGATGGAAACCATGTTCAACCTGTTGCTGGGCAACGACGAGGCGGGCCGCAAGCGCCATATCTCGGAGCACGGCAAGGAATACCTGGACCAGCTGGACCTGCAATAGCAGCAAATCGATAACGACGGCCCATAAGAAGTTCAAGAGGAAATCGTGGCAAAGAAGAAGACGAAGAACCAGCCCAAGAAAAAGCAGGTCAACGCCGAAAACGTCATCGGCCTGCACTCCGAGGTCACCGATCAGCCGATCACGCAGACGCTCGAGGTCAACTACATGCCCTACGCTATGAGCGTCAACGTCTCGCGTGCATTCCCCGAGATCGACGGCTTTAAGCCCTCGCATCGCAAGCTGCTCTACACCATGTACAAGATGGGTCTGCTCAAGGGCGAGCGCCAAAAGAGCGCCAACATCGTGGGTCAGACCATGAAGCTCAACCCGCACGGCGATGCCGCGATCTACGAGACGATGGTGCGTCTGGCCACCGGCAACGAGGCGCTGCTCGCCCCCTTCGTAGAGTCGAAGGGCAACTTTGGCAAGTACTATTCGGGCGACCTGAGCTACGCCGCCTCGCGTTATACCGAGGCCAAGCTCTCCCCCATCAGCGCCGAGATCTTCAAGGACATCGACAAGGACCCGGTCGACTTCGTCGACAGCTACGACGGCGCCATGAAGGAGCCGCGCCTGCTGCCCACCACGTTCCCCAACATCCTCGTCTCGGCCAACAAAGGCATCGGCGTCGCCATGGCGTCCGACATCTGCGGCTTCAACCTCAACGAGGTCTGCACTGCCACAATGCACTACCTGCAGGACCCCGACTGCGACCTGCTCGAGTACATGCCCATGCCCGACTTCTCGACCGGCGGCGAAATTATCTACCGCCGCGAGGAGATGGAGAAGATCGTCGAGACCGGCCTTGGCAGCTTCCAGATTCGCTCCCGCTGGCGCTGGATCCCCGAAGAGCGCATCATCGAGGTGTACGAGATTCCCTACACCACCAAGACCGATGTCATCATCGAGCGCATCGTCAAGCTCTCCAAGGAGGGCAAGGTCAAGGAGATCGCCGACATCCGCGACGAGACAGACCTTTCGGGTCTGCGCATCGCCATCGACCTTAAGCGCGGTGTCGACCCCGACAAGCTCATGGCCAAACTCTATCGCTCGACCACGCTGCAGGATTCGTTCTCGTGCAACTTCAACGTGCTCGTCGACGGCTATCCCCGCGTTATGGGCGTGCGCCAGATTCTGCACGAATGGGTCAAGTGGCGTATTGAGTCAACGCGTCGCCGCATCAACTTTGACCTGGGCAAAAAGTCCGAGCGTCTGCACCTGCTGCACGGCCTTGAGGCGATCTTGCTCGACATCGACAAGGCGATTGCCATCATCCGTGGCACCAAGCTCGAAGCCGAGGTCGTGCCCAACCTTATGAAGGGTTTCGACATCGACGAGACCCAGGCCGAGTTTGTTGCCGAGCTTAAGCTCCGCAACATCAACGAGGAGTACATCCTCAACCGCACCAAGGACATCGCCAAGCTCGAGGGTGAGATTGCCGAGCTTGAGGAGATCCTCTCCAGCGAGGAGAACATCAAGAAGGTCATCAGCGACGAGCTGGCCGCAGTCAACAAGAAGTACGTGATGCCGCGCCGCACGGGCAGGATCGAGCCCCATGAGGTCATCGAGGTGAGCCTGGAGCCCGAGGTCGAGGAGTACCCGGTCACCATCATGCTCTCGCGCGATGGCTACCTTAAGAAGATGACCGACCGAGTGCTCAAGAAGGCCACCTCGCTCAAGTACAAAGACGGTGACAAGCCCTTTATCGAGTTTCCGTCCTCCAACACCCACGAGTTGCTGGTCTTTACCAACAAGAGCCAGGTGTACAAGTGCAAGGTTGCGGCGTTTGAGGACACCAAGTCGGCCCAGCTGGGCTCGTACCTGCCCACCGATCTTGAGATGGAACCCGACGAGAGCGTCATCTGGGTCATCGACCCCGAGGACTACAAGGCCGACGTGCTGTTTGTCTTTGAGAACGGCCGCGTGGTGCGCGTCGCGCTTTCCGGATACGTCACCAAGACCAACCGCAAGCGCCTTAAGAACGCCATCTACGGCGGCAGCAAACTGCTGTATGCCCAGGTGCTCAAGGAAGATCGCGACATCGCGCTGGTCTCGAGCGACTATCGCCTGATGAACTTCAACACGTCGCTGCTCAAGACCAAGACGACCACCAACACGCAGGGCGTCCAGGCCTTTACGGCCAAGAAGGGCCGCTCGGTCACCACCGTCGGCACAACCGAAGAGATCCTTGGCGCCGGCGTCTCGGCCGAAAAGTTCACCGCGCAGAGCCTGCCTTCTGCCGGTGCCCTCATGAAGGAAAACGACATGCCGAGTTTGTTTGACTAGGCGCCACGGCAACGAGACCGTTAGATACTTCTCAAAGCGGCGAGGCCCGGAACGCAACGGCATTGCGCCCGGGACTCGTCGTTTTTCTTCTCAACTTTTTTTAACGCAGATAAATTGATTTCTGCTTATTTTTCTGCGTAAAAAATGTCAGCGTCACTGCTTCGATGTCCTTTGGTCAGCCGTTAGCAAAACTTGCAAAAGTTAGCAAAAGTTGCAAAAATTAGCAAAACTTGCAAAGGAGCTACCATGGAGTACAGCAAGAACCCCTTTACCCCAACATTTGGAAGCGTCCCTCCCTTTCTAGCGGGCCGCGAGCATATTCTGCGTGACATCAACCGTGGCTTTATCAATGGCCCGGGAGATCCCAACCTGTCGACTATTTTTACGGGCGCAAGGGGAACGGGCAAGACGGCGCTTCTCTCGCTCCTTTCAGAAACGGCGCTTGGACACGACTGGATCGCAGCAAATGTCTCCGCCATGCCAGGCATGCTCGAAGATATTATCGAGCGAACCAAAGAAGCCGCAGATAGCTACCTCTCACAGCCTCACGCGCGCATAAACGGTGTTCAAATTGGCCCAGTGGGCATCGATTGGACATATGCTCAAGAGGCCCAGGGCAACTGGCGCACACGCATGAATGGCATCTTTAAGCAACTCGAAAAACATGACATCGGACTTCTCATCACCATCGATGAAGTCACAGTAGATCTTGATGAAATGCTCCAATTTGCCTCTGTTTACCAGCACTTTGTGCGCGAAGGTAAAAAAGTCGCCCTACTCATGGCAGGACTGCCTTACAAAGTATCGGCACTGCTACGCAACGATTCCGTCTCGTTCCTCAGGCGCTCTCAATATCATCAGTTAGGACGAATCACTGACGTTGAAATTGCAAATGCCTTCCGCAAAACCGTTGAGGCCGGAGAACGGTCGATTACGCCAGAGGCGCTCGAGGATGCTGTGAAGGCGGTCGACGGATTCCCCTACATGATGCAGCTCGTCGGATATCGCACTTGGGATGTTTCGAAGAACTCGCCCCAAATCAGTACGTCCGATGTTCAGCAGGGTTCCCTGCTCGCACGCATGGAGCTGCGCGATCGTATTCTCGAAACGACCTATCGAGAGCTTTCCGATAAAGACATCGAATTTTTGTTGGCAATGCTGCCCGATTCTGGCCCCAGCAGGGTCTCAGAAATTGCCAAGCGTATGGGCGTCGCCAGCAACTATGCAAGTCAATATAAACGCCGCCTCCTCGAAGACGGCGTTATCGGGGAACGTGGACGTGGCCTCGTCGGCTTCGACATCCCCGCGTTCAGGGAATTCTTGAACGAGAAGGCGTTTTAGCACGCCGGAATTGTCCGCGGGAGCATCAACGCATGGCAATCAGCAATCCTCTTGGTAAGGGAAGCAGGCTTTCCGCCAACGCTGAGTGCCATGCGCTCTCCTTGTCCTTAGGCGAGCTTGCGAGCGAGCTCTCGCACCTCTTCCAACTTGGGCGACGATGCCATGCTGTCGCGCTCGGTCATACCGCTGATGGTGACAATGCCCTGGTCCTCCCACTTGCAGTACGCGCAGGTCGACTTGTACATAGCGATTGCCGCATCGTAGACGCCCTCGCTGTGGCTATCGAGCAAAAGGGCCGTCTTGGTAAACGGGAATCCCGTGGCACCGAAGGCGTACAGGCGGTCGATGGCGGCCTTCTCCTGCGCGGTGATATCAAACCAGTAGATAGGCGAGGCGAAGACGACCATGTCGGCGCCTTTCAGCGACTCGATCACGTCGGCCATGTCATCCTTCTGCACGCAAGTGCCCTCATGGGTAAAGCAGTACTGACATCCCAGACAACCAGCGATCTTTTTGCCGGCAACGCGGACGACCTCGACCGTATGGCCGCCCTCGCGCGCGGTCTCGGCAAACGCCTCGACCATAGTGTCGGTATTGGCGCCCTTACGCGGGCTGCCGCTCAATACAACGATATTCATAAGAATCTCCCTTCTTCATGCCGCAGGCGCACGATGATTCGGGACAGGTTTTCGTTAGCACCCTCATAGCGGTTCTCCGCCCCCTAAGCAGCGTGTCCGCTACGAAACGACCGTCTTGTAATAAGCGCCGAAGTCTGCCAGCGAGTCCACGACGGGCATCATCTGGCGGCCGAGCTCGGTAAGGCCATACTCAACGCGGGGAGGATTCTCGCCATAGTCGTGGCGAAAGACCAGCCCATCATCCTCCATCTGCCGCAGGCTGTCGGTAAGCACCTTCTGAGAGATTCCCTCAAGGTCGCGGCGCAACTCGTTGAAACGCCAGGGGCGTACGCGCAAGTTACGGATAATGAGCAGCTTCCACTTGCCGCCAATGAGCGCTACCGCCGTTGCGACCGGACACTCCGGAAGCTCCTCTTTCGCCATCACGGGAGACTCAACCTCCTTGACCATACCGGTTTCACAAAAAAGTACGCAGTTACAAATATGTGCGTACTCGTATTTGCATGCGCCTTCGCGTTGAATATATCTCACGCAGGAGATGCCTGCAAGGTAAATCAACCCCAAGAGAGGAACCATTATGGCTAATTATGCAAAGACCCACATCGGTAATGAGAGCCGTGTCGAGCTGCACGAAGTGCTCGGGCTTACCGGGGCAGAGGTGAGTGTCAACAATCTTCCCGCCGGCGCTGGCGTTCCGTTCGTCCATGCACACAAGGAAAACGAGGAAATCTATGGCGTGATCGAAGGCGCTGGCTCGGTCACGATCGACGGTGAGGAAATCGAGCTTGCAGCCGGCGACTGGCTGCGCATTTCCCCCGCCGCACACCGTCAGTTCCGCGCCGCATCCGACTCGGGCATCACATACGTCTGCATCCAGGTCAAGCAGGGATCCCTTGATGCCTTCACGGCCGACGACGCTATCATGCTCTAATTCGCGATCGGTGTGCAAGGGGCCGATACCGCCCGCATGCCCCCTTCGGAATAGGCGCTGAGCAGCTCCTGGGCGTGAGCGAACTCGGACCCTCGCCTCCAACCGAGCAGGCGGTTGACCGCGAGATTTCCCTGGACGTTGTGGACGAAGAGCAGATAGGCGTCCTCGCGCGAAAGCCCGGTCTCCTCCATGATCGAGGGGACCATCTGCTCAGCGCCGCGGTCGACGACGCGCTGAGCCACCCGGGCGTATGCGTCGTCATCCGAGTAAAGCAGATAATAGTCATCGTTTGCCGGCGGGCGCTGGCAGAGGGCGCCCGCCTCCGTTCCCTCGAGCGGCGGCGCCGCCGCCAGGGCCTCGTCGATAAGTTCGTCGAGCAGCGCGAACTTGTCCTCGTAGTGCAAATAGAACGTGCCGCGGTTGATATCGGCGCGGCGGCAGATATCCGCCACCGTCATCTTCGCGAAGCCGACCTCGGCCAGCAGCGCAAAGAACGCCTCCCGTATGACCGAGAGCGTATAGCGTCGGCGACGATCGATCTTCCCCGATTCCATGGCCCCTCCAATTGCAGCGCTCAACAATATCCAGAAGCCGCTCGTTTATCGACAGCAGCTCGAAGCTGTTCATTGCTCTGACGCAAATCAACATTGATACTTTTTATAGACACCTGTTCATTGTAGTTGAAAGAGAGTATCAAGTGACTCTATACGAGCGGCTCGTTATCGAACTCACCAACCAATCGTTTTCCCATCAGACCGCCTACCGCACCGGCGGCACGCCCTATGAGCTGAGTGCCCGCGAGCCCGAGCCCTACGACCAGCAAATCGAAACGTTTGCCCGCATGATCGATGAAGCCGATTGCGTGCTTGTAGGCGGGGCCTCCGGGCTCTCCGCGGCGGGCGGCGGCGACTTCTACTACGAGGACAACGCGACCTATCGCAGGCATTTCGGCAAATTCGCCGAGCGCTACGGTTTCAGGGGCGCTTTTGAAGGGTCGTCCTACCGCTGGCCCACCGCCGAGTCGCGCTGGGGCTACCTTGCCACCTTCCTCGACACCACGCTCAACGCCCCGCTGCGCGAGCCCTTCAAAAAATCTCGACGCCATTCTTACCGAGAAAGACTTCTTCGTTCTCACCACCAACCAGGACACGCAGTTCATGAAAATCTACCCTTGGGAGAAGGTGGCAGAAATCCAAGGCGACCACCGCTTCTTCCAGTGCTCCCGTTGCTGTACGAACGAGGTATGGGACGCCATCGAGCCGGTCTCTCGTATGGTAGAGGCCATGGGAGACGGCCTAGAGGTTCCGACAGAGCTCGTGCCACGCTGCCCGCACTGCGGGGCAGAGGCGTTCCCTTGGGTTCGCGGCTACGGCAACTTCCTGCAGGGCGAGCTCTACGAGGAGCAGTACCGCAAGGTGTCCGACTGGCTCGACGCGCACGCGCGGCAGAGGATCCTCTTCCTCGAGCTGGGCGTGGGCCGCATGACGCCTGCGTTTATCCAGGAGCCGTTCTGGGCCCTCACGGCGCAGTTGCCGCAGGCCAGCTACATCGCCGTAAACAACAAGACGCAGTTTCTCCCCCGCGCGATCGAGGACCGGGGGCTCGCCGTTCGTGCCGATATCGCCGACGTGCTCGCCGACGTGCGCAAGACGCTGGGTAGGTAGCGCATGGAAACGGTAAAAGCGGTTCGTATCGGCCAGGCACTTGCCGAGGCGGATCTTGTCATCATCGGCGCCAGCAACGGGCTCGACATAGCGGAGGGGCTCAATCTCTTCTGCGCCGACGCCCATTTCCGAGAGGCGTACGGGGACCTCGCCCAGGCCGACGGCATCGGCTGCATACTGCAGGGGCTCGCCTCTCTAGATGCAAACGTACGACGCCGATGGGCCGAGCGGTTCCATCAAAAGGAGTATGTCGAGTATGAGCCCAGCCCACTCATGAACAGGCTGCGGCATCTTACGGAGCACGCTGACACCTTCGTGATCACGTGCAATATCGACGGACACTTCGCACGTGCAGGGTTCAACGAGAACAGCGTGCTCGAAACGGAGGGGAGCATACGCACGTCGATTGACGAGCGGCGTCTCGCCCATCCAGATGCCCTCGCCATGGCACAGCTCGAAGAGCTCGCACACCTTGTGCAAGCCCATCGCAACCACAAGGTTGCCATCCTCGAACTTGGTGTGGGACTGCGCAACGGCGTCATAAAGCGCATGCTCGCTCAGGTCGCGAACGTCTGCGAACACGCCACCTACATTGTGTTCAACTACAGTCAGGCCTTGGCGCCCGATGCATCGTGCGAGACAATTCTCGTTGACGGCGATATGGCCCCGGCTTTTGAGGAGATTGCCCGATGCCGCCTCTAGAAAGAGAAGCAATGAGGCTTCGAAGCCTTATCGACGATGCCGACGCCATCATCGTCGGCATCGGCTCGGGCATGTCGAGCGCCGCCGGGTTCAACCATTACAACCACGCGGGCATGACGCGTGCCGGAATGGCGGACTGGCAGCAAGCCTTTGGCTTCAAGAGCCTTTTCGACGGCTTCTACCACCTCTACCCCAGCCTCGAACAGCAATGGGCATACTATGCGCGATACATCGATTTCATGCTGCGCGAGCCCGCCTCACAGCCCTATCTCGACTTGCGGGCCCTCATCGGCCATAAGGATTACTTCATCCTGAGCACCAATGTGGACACCCAGGTCGAGAAGATGTTTCCCGCCGAGAGGACCTGTAACTATCAGGGAAGCTTCGCGCACCTTCAATGCAAGCAGCCATGCTGCGACGAGCTCTTCGACGCGGGCCCCTACGTCGAGCGCATGCTCGCAGGCATGGCGGGGTTCGAGATCCGCAGCGAGGATGTCCCCCGATGCCCGCACTGCGGTTGGCAGCTTGTGCCGTGGGTGCGCGACGACACGTTTTTGCAGGGCACGGCATGGCGCGAGGGCCTCGAACGATATGAGCACTTCGTGCGCGAGCGCGGTAGTAGCCGCGTGCTGTTGCTGGAGCTCGGCGTGGGCGAGATGACCCCCGGCATCATCACGCTCCCGTTCTGGAGCATGACCGCAAAGCTGCCGGATGCGCACCTGCTGAGCGTAAACATATCGGGCGACTCGGCGCCGCTGCAGCTTGGAAGCAAGGCAGAGGCGATCCAGGCCGATTTGGGCGCACTGCTCTCGGCGGCGCGGACATGAACCGTGCGCTGGATATGCTGAGGTTCAAATGCTGATACTACGAACAGGCGATTCAGGATGGCAGTGAGAATAGGGTGAAGGCGCTGATTCCCGACGATTTGTCGGAAGAGATTAATGACGCCTACGAGAACGCGCACGTTCGATAACGCCGCCAAAGGGATCTGGCCGCCGCTCAAATAAGATCACCGCCATCTTGCATAAACGACGCCATGTTAAGGTGCCTGACGCCATCCCTCTCCTGCAATAGAGGATCAAGCGTGAACAAGTAGCGCGGATACCCATCCCTGATGTGGCCGAACGGCCTGTACTCGCGCTCCTCGACGCCTCTGTCGGCAATCGACATAGAGACCTGGATGTAGGCGTAAGCATTGCGCCTACGAGCGATGAAGTCACACTCGAGCTTCCCAATACGGCCCACAGAAAGCTCGTACCCGCGCGATGCAAGATAGAGGTAGAGCACGTTCTCCAACGCCGGTCCGTAGTTAATCCTCGCATCCGTGTTCATGGCGAAATAGAAGCCGGGATCAGCCAGGTAGTACTTCTCTTCGCGGATAAGCGATCGCCGAGACTTGAGATCGAACCTCGAGCAGCGATAAAGGATCTTCGCGTCAACAAGAATCTGGATATACCGATTGAGCGTTTCGCGCTTGATGGGAATCTTCTCGACATCATTGAAGTACGCAAGGAGGTTCTTCAGGTTCGTCGGCGCACCAAAGTTGTTGATGAGATACGTCTGGACGGCATCGAAAACCGAGACATTCTTGATCTTGTTCGAATGTTTGACGTCCTTTTCAAAGATCTCATGAATAACACTTTTGATATAGGTGCGCTTTTCATCCTCGCCCTCATACTCCAGCGCTTTGGGAAAGCCTCCAAGGGTCAGGTACTCGGTAAACTCTCCCACGAGAAGGTCATTGACGGGCTTGCCGAGAAAACGCTTCATATCGATATATTCCGCAAAATCGAGTGGGAACACCTCGAACTCGATATAGCGACCCGTCAGCTTTGTAACAAGCTGCCCAGAAAGCAGATATGAATTCGAACCGGTAATGAAGATGGACCAACCGCCATCTGTCCGGTAGCCGTTGATGAGCAGCTCGAATTCCTCTACGTTCTGAATCTCATCGATGAAAAGGTACTTCGTCCCCTCAGTGTCTGCGGGGGTCGACATGTCAATAAGGTTTTCGAGCTCATCGGTCGTCTTGACCTTCCTGTTCTCCCGTGAGTCGAGGTCGATATAGATAATGTGATCCTCCGCCACACCGGATTCCACGAGCTCGTCCGCGATCGATTGCATGAGACAGGATTTGCCGCACCTGCGAACACCGGTGATCACCTTGATCATCCCGTCATCGTGGTAGAAACCACGCATTCGCTTCAGATACTTTTCACGTCGGTATATACGCAAGATGCACCCCTTTCCTCAGCGTCCATTTTATCGGTTATGGGGGTGATTTTTTACATTTTATAAAAAAGCGTACCGATAACTTATTCCCACTCAGTTTTGAAAATCGAATGGTTTTGAAGTTTCGAAAGCGGCGGAGCAACATGCATAAGGGCATGTTGGGATCCGCACCAGTAAAACGGGAATTGACTCACGCGAGAAGGCGCCGCCCCGTCGCCTCGAGGCGTGCGACAGGCAGATTAGGTTTGGGGAGTAGAACGGCCCTTGCGCGAGGCGTGAATTGTAATCGATAAAGCCGAGTTTTGAGAACATGCGGTTTATCTCGTCGAACGTTGAGTCAACAGGGGCTTGCGCCCCGTCGGCCAACTTGGCGACGCCCGTGTCCATGATGCCGGGCACAAGCGTGAATGCGCCACGTGGAAGCGAAGGGGCCACCCGAAAGGTTGATGGTAAGCGAGCACCAGAGGTCAAGGTAGTCCTCGCCTTCCGGGCTTGCGCGGTCGAGGGCGAGAGCCCCTCCCTCGGTCGCGTACAGCGGCAGCGGGCCCTCGGCCAGCTCCTCGGTCATAAGCGCTTACATGTCCGTCTCCCCTCCGGGCCACGTCAGACCCCTAGAATCTTCGCCCCCGGGCAAAGCTTCGGCGCGCCCCATGGCATCTCGGCTTTGCCTCCTGCAATGTCGCGCAGCGGAGACACCACCTGAGACGGATGTCGACGCATCGAACCCGAGACCGGGCGCAGCGGCGGGGAGCCTCTCGCGCGAACAATCTGCTCGATCCTGCCGTACCCGTCTTAAAGAAGTTCGAAAACGTTTAATCGTACGACATCCCTCGAACAGTCGGGGGTACACACCACTACAGAAGGCCCACGGAACGGGGGGCGAGATGGTCGGCGACGGGTTCAAGGCACTCTCCGGCCCCACGCGCTGCCAGGGGGGGGGCGTCGGGAGGGAGGCCGTAATGGGTGAGAAGGGTGAGCGGCCGGAGCGGGTGTTCCCCGGCAGGACAGACCCGTGGTTCATGGCGGCCATGGTGATTGTGGTGGGCGGTTTATCAGCGGCGTGTATCGCGTGTTTCCTGAGCTCGAGTCCCGCGCTCCTATGGGGCTGGCTCGCGCTGCTGCCCGTCCCGGCCCTCGTGGCCCTGGCTGCCCTTCCCGTCCGCAGCAACCGCCTCGAGCTCTACGGCGACCGCCTCGTCGTCGTGTACGCTGGGACGCGTTCGGTGATACCCTACGCCCACGTACGGGACGTCCGGCGCACCAGGACGCTCTGGGCGGGGACGGCCAACTCGCTCGACCGCGTCTACATCGAGGCGCCCTACGACGGCGACGCCATCGTCTCGGTGACCGACAACGACGCCCTCGTGGCAGAGCTCGAGCGTAGGTGCGGCCTTAGGCCCGGCGCCTGACGCCCCGAAAGGAGGAGAAGAGGATGGACGTCCCGCACTGGCCCTACTGGAGGAAGAACTCCCTCGGCGGCACAGCACGCAGGTCTGATACACGGACTGGGGCGACTGCCCCTTCGACACTGGGCTACATGAGCCCAGTTGAGTTCAGGAACGCAGGGCTGTCCCTGTAAAAAATGTTTAAGCAACCGTTGCAAATCCATTCTCCCGCGCGGAGAGCTCCGGGTAGGCCGAGCTCGCGTCGGGCATGTAGCCCATGCGCCTCCGGGCGGCGGCAAGCCCGCGCTCGCCGCGCTCGCCGAACAGCTCGACCGAGCCCGAGCTGGGGCTGGCGGTGCCAGTGACGATACGGATGAGCGTGGACTTCCCGGCGCCGTTCTCGCAGATGAGCCCGTAGACGCGCCCCGCTTCGAGGGCGAGGTCGATGGGGCCGAGGACAGTCCTCCCGCGGTACGCCTTCGTGACCCCGTGAAGGCGGAGGGGCGTGGCTGTCGTCATCGCGTTCCTTTCTCCTCGGATGGATTTTGGGTATGCGTCATGGGCCCCCGCGCGGGGCGGGGAACGAATCGACGCAGGCTCGAGGCCGGTTGGGTTGGGGTTGAGGCTCGGGTTCCACAGGCTTGCACAGCCCGACGGACGGGGCGTCCGAGCGCGCTATGCTTAGGGAGCGGTGGGCGCCTCCGGGGCAGCAGGGGCCTCGGACGCGGTGATGCCGGAGGTGTCGACCTCGCCGATTCCGGCGAGCTGCTCGATGAGGGGGAGGCCCGTCGGGTCGTCCACCTCGACGCCGCCGAGGACGATGGTGTCGTCGCGCATGTCTATCTGGGTCGTGAACACGGCCGGGTCGAAGTCCGAGGCGATAAAGCCAATGCCCGCGAGGACGACGCCCGCGGCAACGAGCCCGCCCGCCACGGCGAGGTAGATCTTCTTCGCGCTGATCATGGTACTCACTCCTTTCTACGCCGCGAGATGCGCGGCAGCACCGCCCTTCTCGCCCTTACCCTTCCAGAAGGGCGAGGCGGCCTTCCTCGCCCAGAGCGCCGAGAGGCGCGCAATTTGTTTTGAGGCGGCCCAAGCGCCAGCACCAACGAAGAGCGCCACGCCGACGAGGCCGAGCCCCACGCCCGCCGAGGCGAGGGCGTACGGGAAGTGGCCGATGGTGACGCCGCTTACGGCAAGCAGGAGCCCAACTACGCCCACGCCCCCGAGTGCCGCCGCGACGATCCACACGCAGAGCGCCAGCACCCAGATGCAGATATAGACCGTGACGGCCACGGCGGCGAAGGCGGCGAGCAGCGGCACCCACACCGGGGAGCCCACGATGGCCAGCACCCACAGCAGCGCGGTGCTGCGCCG